>NZ_JAWORT010000001.1:0-445843 GCF_033337975.1 Vibrio sp. Vb2880 | reverse complement strand
TCGTTTCCGCTCGACTTGCATGTGTTAGGCCTGCCGCCAGCGTTCAATCTGAGCCATGATCAAACTCTTCAATTTAAAGTTTTTGATTCCCTAAATAAATAGGGCGAGGCTCAATGAATACTGACTTCAAAACTACTAATGTAATTTTAAAGCTATTATCGTTCCAACAGAACGATAATGAATTGACTGTGCCAAGTCCGAAGACTTGATTGGTCACTTCGTTTCATTGAAACCTAATTTGATACCGCTTTCCGTTAAGAAAGAAATATCTAATTGGATTATCATCAACGAGTGCCCACACAGATTGATAGGTCTATATTGTTAAAGAGCTTGCTTCGTAAGCTTTGCTATCGAAGCGGAGGCGTATTCTAAGGAATTAACTTTCAGTGTCAAACACTTTTTAAAATTAATTTTTAGAAGCTTTCTTTCGCCTTATTGCCAATTGCTTTTGCGTTTCCGCTTTGCCCTGACAACGGAGGCGCATTATAGGGAGATGATTTTTCTTGGCAACCCCTTTTTAGAAAAAAACTTAAAAAAAAGCATCGAGTGATTAAAACTCACTCAAACGCTTAATTTTAGCACTCAGTTGTTAACTTCAAGTAGCAAATAGGCAATCAGTATGTGTCTACCCAGCTCTCTTTAAAGCTGGTGATATCAAGATCCAGTGATTGCGCCGCTTCGATTTGCTCGATAGCCTCCAATTCTTTATTTACACTGCTCATCGTCAGTGTGTTGTTGTCTAACTCAAACACTTGGCGTTGCGTGGTGTAATAGAACTTAAGCGTAGTGAGCGCTTTTACATTGTCATTGCTCGCGGCTGCTTTAATGTTTTTTAGTTTACGAAAGATTTTGTTGTGCAGTTGCTTGACTTTCCAAACGTACAGCACTTCTTCCATGTATGGTCGAGTTTTAATTTGATTCAATAAAGAGAGGGAAGTTGCAACTGCGAGAACGACACCAATCAAATTCCAATGGAAATTGCCCGTTGATTGTTCTGGTACGACTTCAGTGTTGCCAAACAAAACAATCAGCAAGGTACTAAAGGCAAGAGAAGAGATGGCGAGCAACGCAACAAAACCGCCAATCACAAGGCTTACTTTCTTTTTATAAATGTCTTTATTTATCTGTTTGATTTCCATATACCGCTCCTAACAGGTTACCTCTATTTTAACCAGCGCACTCCGCACGACAATCGAAGCTTTGTAAGTAAGTTCACATTTGCTATTAAACTCGCATCCCTTCCCTGCTTGGGTATATACTTCCGCGCATTCACTCTTCCTATATAGAGGCTAAATTCATGCGCTCTTTTGTTTTACGAGCTCGCGCGGCGCCAACCACCAGCAAAGCACTGTTAGAAGGTGTTGGTAATGAAGCGCATACAGAGATTCTTGCTCATACCATGATGAACACTATGTTCGTTGCTCAATCACACCGTGAAGATGTGGTTGTTCACTTGGTTTTGGAAAGCACAAAAGACTTCTCACGCACCATTACTATTCGCTCCAACGACATCACCAACATTGGCGGCTTCCATGAGTCAACCTTGATTGCAGCAGTGGCTCGCGCTTTGGATGCTTCGGTTGGTATGGGTAAAGAGCAACTTCGTGAAGTCGAACCTGGTATTACCGTTCGTACAGTGAGCTTTGAACGCCTAGTACAAGAGCTGGCAGAAGATCACCAACTATATATGCTGGATAAGAAAGGCGAATTTGTTCGTGATGCAGAAATTGGTGAAAACCCATGTTTCTTGCTAACTGACCATATACCGATGCCGAAAAAGTCTTTTAACAGCTTAAAGCGCCTTGGCACAGAGAAGATCAGCTTAGGTCCTAAGATGCTTTTCGCTTCTCAGTGTGTGGTATTGATCCACAATGAGTTGGACATACGCGAATTCTAGTTATTCACGCACACGTTGCTAGACAATGAAAGAGGACTCCATTGAGTCCTCTTTTTTGTTTCTATAGGGATGCTAAGTTTACTTACCACCAATTCTCAAACGAGCAAAACGAATGTCTGGCGAGAAGAAAGTTCGGCTATCGTTAATTAACTGAGTATCACCCACTGCCTCAACTTCTTGCAGCATCTTGTAGAAGTTACCCGCTACCGTGATCCCACGAACTGGCTGAACGCGCTCTCCATCACGGCACAAGAAGCCACTCGCACCAAATGAGAAATCACCACTCACTGCATCCGCACCAGAATGGACACCTTGAAGCTCGACTAACTCTAGGTACTCTCCCGCTTTTACTTCTGATGCACTGCTGTTGCCTGTCGCAATCACTTTGTGATTCGCTGATACGTCTAAGCTCGATTTTGCACCGCGAGCGGCACTTGCCGTCGACACTGCACCCAAATAATTCGCTGTTTGGCTATTGTGCAATAGCGTATTCAGTTGGCCATTAGCAATCATCACATTGTCTTGAGTAGCAAAGCCTTCACTATCAAAACTTGCGATTGCCATACCATTTGGCATGTAAGCCGTATCAGTAAAGGTAATTAAATCACTCGCAACACGTTGACCAAGCTTATCACCCAGTGGCGTAATGCCTTTCATCGCGCTTACGCCAGAGAAAGCACTGCCGAAAGCACCGAATAAACTTGCCAGCGCATTGATGTGGAAAATAGCGGGGTAGTTACCCGTCGCAACCGGTACACCTTCAAGAAGATCACGAGCAAGCTTGTAACCGCCTTCTATACAATAAGCTGGAGCCAACTCATCAAAACGGCGACCTAGCGACATTCTTCCCGCCATCGACTGTTTGCCGTCTTTTTCAAACAAGGTATACGCGTAACAAGTGAACGATCGCTCGAAATGTTGACATAACGTACCTTGAGTATTCGCGATGATGAGCTGAGTTTCACCATCACTGTAACCATTGTATGGTGCGCTAGAAGCGTGAGGCAGAGCCACTACGCCTTGCTCAAGTGCGAGAGACAGTTCAATTTTTTCATCAATCGAAGTTGTGTCTTCTTGAGCAATCTCAGCCACGTCAGTCGTGATTTGGCTGTTCACACAACTAATGGTCTGATGTTCATCTTGCTTGGAAAAACGAGCGCTTTGCAGTGCATTAGTCAGCATCAAATCTAAGCTTGGTTGTTCTAACGACTCAGAATAGCTCGTTGCAACACGCGCATCTTTCACAACACGAACACCCAGCACTTGGCTTGAGCTTACTTTGTACTCATCCAGCTTTCCTTGGTTCGCTTTCAGAGAAAAGCTGCTGTTGCGGTTTACAATGACGTCCGCTTCTGCACCTTGGCGTTTTGCTTCTGATAGGACGTAATCAACCGCATTAAGAAGTTGTTGTTCTTGGCTCATTAGTTACCGCCTCCTACCAGAATGTTATCGACTTTCAGTGTTGGCTGACCGACTGTTGTTGGTACTGAACCACTTACGGAACCACACATGCCCGGCGCAAGTGCCATGTCTTTGCCGACCATGCTGATTTCTTTCAACACTTTTGGACCCGTGCTGATCAGCGTTGCTGTTTTCAGAGGCTTGGTGATTTTGCCATTTTCAATGAGATAAGCTTCACGAACAGCAAAGTTAAACTCACCCGTACCCGGTTGAACCGAGCCACCGCCCATCTTCTTCGCATAGATACCACGCTCGATGCCTGCCAGCATGTCATCAAGTGAATGCTCGCCTTCTTCGATAAAGGTATTACGCATACGCGAGGTTGGTGCGAACTTGTAGTTTTGACGACGACCAGAACCCGTAGGTTCGTAACCTGTCTTCATGCCACCCATTTTATCGACCATAAAGCTGGTTAGCTTACCGTCTTTGATCAATTGGGTGCGCTGAGTCTTCATGCCTTCGTCATCAACATGAATCGAGCCCCATTCGTTGGTCATGGTGCCATCATCGACTGCATTCACCGCGGTGTGAGCAACCATTTCGCCCATCTTGTCGTGGAATACTGAAGCTTTCTTCGCAACCGAAGTGGTTTCTAGCAAGTGACCACACGCTTCATGGAAGATAACGCCGCCAAAGCCGTTACCAATTACCACTGGCATTTCACCCGATGGACAAGCATCCGCGCCAAGTTTTACTAACGCTTGCTGCGCGATAGTTTGACCTAGCTCTTTGGCATCAAGCTGTTCACTGAATTCCCAACCAGCAAGAGCGCCAGGACCTTCCATACCAGAAGACTGCTCATTACCTTTTTGCGCGACAGTGTTACCAGCAACACGAATGTAGTGGCGAGTATCGTCAACGTGTAGACCTTCTGAGTTGAAGATAGACACTTGTTGCTCGCGCTGAAGAACGCTGCCAATAAACTGGCTGATATGTTCACTCTCAGCACGTGCGGCTTGGTCAACTTTCAATAGAAACGCGATTTTTGAATCTAGGTTAGCATCCTTACCTAGCGGCATGCGGCAACCATGTTGGATTGGGTAGCGGTTCAAATTCAAAGAACCCGCTGACGCGATTTGCTCACGCTTGTCTTTTGCAGCAAGCAGCGAGGTTACGCGCTTTAGTTCGGCTTCATCTGTGCTGTTGGTGTAACCGTAAAGCACCTTATGACCGAAAAAAAGACGAATACCGATACCAAAATCGATACCCGAGTTAACCTTATCCACTTCACCAGATGCGATCTGGACAGTGTTGGTTTGGTGATGTTCAACGAATAGTTCAGCGAAATCAGCCCCCAAAAAGAGCGCATGATCGATCACTGACTTCGCTGTTACAGAATTAAGCATGAAGTCTCCTTGCTCGATGATCGTCTTAGCCTTCCTAATTAACTGTGAAAAAGTTCAACAAAGTTAAATTGGCAACACGTTAAATTTTAACAGTTTTTTAACCTTGTTTTGTGCTAATCCTTGCTTAACGAGACCACGATTATTTATTAAATATTCCAGGTTCTGCTCATTCACCAGAGCGTTGCACTAGTAAATTCCACCCAGCAAACCATTTAGGTGCTTACTTTATCACTCACCTCGCATAATTGAATACTCATTATAATTACGCTCAAAAAACGTATCCCTTCCGCAATGGTCCTGCTATCATCCGAACGAAATAGTCGGGGGGCCACACGACAAGTGTTGGCTGAGATCGAAATTCGAGACCCGTTGAACCTGATTCAGTTAGCACTGGCGTAGGGAACTATGCACACTTTGCCTTTCGTCGCCCCTCTTAGGTAAGCGATAGCGATCGAAAAATCGATCTATCTGCAACGGTCAAAGTCAGTTCCTATACGTCTTGTAGTAGGAGCGACCATGACGCAGCAATCACAACCTCATTCACATCACACGCCAGCCTTGCCTACCCCTATCGTATTGACCATCGCGGGCTCAGACAGTGGTGGCGGTGCAGGTATTCAAGCCGACATCAAAGCGATGTCCGCAACCGGCAGTTTTGCTTGCTCGGTAATCACGGCGATTACTTCGCAAAATACCCAAGGCGTTTCTGCGATTTTCCCCATTCCTCTCGACCATGTAGAGAGCCAACTTGATGCAGTATTTACCGACCTCAACATCGTTGCAGTCAAAGTGGGCATGCTGGCAGATTCCAACATCATCAAAGTCGTTGCAGACAA
Organism: Vibrio sp. Vb2880; assembly: GCF_033337975.1. Classification (NCBI taxonomy): domain Bacteria; kingdom Pseudomonadati; phylum Pseudomonadota; class Gammaproteobacteria; order Vibrionales; family Vibrionaceae; genus Vibrio; species Vibrio sp. Vb2880. The sequence goes on along the minus strand of NZ_JAWORT010000001.1, from coordinate 440,303 downwards.
AATTAAACAATACCAGCCAAAACACCTCGTGATTGACCCTGTGATGGTGGCCACCAGCGGCGATCTATTACTGGAACAGTCGGCAATCAGCACTTTAAAAGAAGAATTGATTCCGCTCGCAGACATCATTACCCCTAACCTACCCGAAGGCGCAGCATTGACGGGTAAGCCAATGCCTCAATCAGAATCTGAAATGAACGATATGATTACCGACCTTCGTGCGCTTGGCGCCAAAGCTATTCTGCTCAAAGGCGGTCACCTTGAAGAAAATGAAAACAGCAACGATCTGCTTATCATGCAAGACAGTGCCGAGTTAATTAGCGCCAAGCGATTTCCAACCAAAAACACTCATGGCACAGGCTGTACACTTTCTTCCGCCATTGCGTCTTATCTTGGCCAAGGCAACAACCTACACAAAGCGGTGCACCTGGGTAAGCAGTACATCAGCCAAGCTATCGCACACGCTGATGAATTGGATGTAGGTAAAGGCCATGGCCCTGTGAACCACTTTTTTGCGGGTCATACTTATGTTCGCTAACGCGATTGGCATTCAGCTTTCCGATGCTAGTCTGCGATACAAAGACAGCCAAACACCAACGCTAGCAGGGTTGAGTATGACTATTCCTGCTAATCAATGGACAGTGTTACTTGGTCGCAGTGGCTGCGGGAAAACCACAATATTGCGTTACTTAGCTGGCCTACTGGATGACCAAGTTGACTGGCATGGCGAACTCATCACAACGGATGGCGCTGCACTGCATGACCGTATCGCTTACATGGCTCAGCAGGATTTATTGCTACCGTGGTTGAATGTGTTAGACAACGTCTGCCTCAGTTCTCGATTTTCTCAAGTGCAAGCACCAGAGCAAAATAGACAACGTGCACTGACTTTACTAAGCCAAGTGGGACTCGCCGATTACGCGGATGCTAAGCCAGCTCAGCTCTCTGGCGGCATGAGACAACGTGTTGCCCTTGCTCGCACTCTGATGCAAGACAAGCCTCTAGTTCTGATGGATGAGCCTTTCTCTGCACTGGACGCGGTTACTCGTCATAAGTTGCAAACCTTGTCTGCCGAATTGCTGAAAGATAAGACGGTTGTTCTGATTACCCACGACCCACAAGAAGCGGTGCGATTAGCTCACCAACTCTATGTGTTGCAAGGTACGCCTGCGCAAGCTCAGCACTTGGTCGTTTCAGACTCCAAGCCGCCACGAGTTCTCGATGGAGAGTGCGCCGCGCTTCAACAAGCGATTTTGGATCAATTGGAGAAAGACTATGAGTGATATGACTCAGTACAACTCCGTTTCGGCACGTATTCGTAAAAAAGAACGCGTGACCCATCCGGCTCTGCACTTAGTTATCAGCACAGCGGTGATCTTGGGATTGTGGCAGTTGGTAGTGGTGATATTCGACATGCCAAACTTCATCTTACCTTCACCAATTGAAGTGCTGGATAGATTGGTCACTCGTTACGATGTCCTGCTCAAACATACTTGGGTTACCGCGCAAGAGATCTTATTTGGCTTGGCGCTTGGATTATCGATGGGTTTGCTGTTCGCATTGCAAATGCTGATGTTCGAGCCGCTGAAGCGTTGGTTATTGCCTATTCTGATTGCTAGCCAAGCGATCCCTGTGTTCGCCATCGCGCCAGTGCTCATGCTTTGGCTGGGTTACGGCATTGCATCAAAAGTAGTCATGGCGGCGATCATCATCTTTTTCCCCGTCACGACATGTTGCTATGACGGCTTGCGCAATACGCCAACAGGTTACCTCGACCTTGCCAAGACCATGGGCGCGTCTAAATGGCAGTTACTTCGTCATATTCAATTGCCAGCCGCCCTACCAACTTTAGCCTCAGGCATTCGTGTTGCCGTCGTTATTGCGCCGATTGGAGCAGTGGTCGGTGAGTGGGTAGGTTCAAGTGAAGGCTTGGGTTATCTGATGCTCCAAGCTAATGCTCGCATGATCATTGACGAGATGTTTGCGGCGCTGTTTATCCTCGCCGTACTATCTATCTCACTCTACTTCATCACCGATAAGTTATTGAAAAAAGCCATCCCTTGGGAAAGCAAATAATTACAGAAAATAACCAAAGAAAATTGGGAAAGAAAAGGAAGAACCCCGTGAATAAAAACAAACTTATGAGCGCTGCTGCTCTACTCGCTTCAGTGGTATCAACCAACGTGCTTGCCGCTGAAAAAGAGATGACACTGATGTTGGATTGGTTCGTCAATCCAAACCATGGTCCTATCGTTATTGCCAAAGAGCGTGGTTACTTCAAAGAGCAAGGTTTGAAGGTCAACATTCAAGAGCCAGCAGATCCAAGTACACCTCCTAAGTTGGTCGCTGCTGGCAAAGTCGACATGGCGATTTCATACCAACCAAGCCTAACTATCGATGTCGCAGCTGGTTTGCCACTAATCCGCTCTGCGACTCTGATTGCTACGCCACTCAACACGCTGATGGTGTTGGATAACGGTAAGAATGAAAACCTTGGTGACTTGAAAGGCAAGAAGATCGGTATTGCGATCGCAGGCAACGAAGAAGCGACAATCGGCACCATGCTAGCTGAAGAGAACGTGAAGTTTTCTGACGTACAAATCATCAACGTAGGTTGGGCACTGTCTTCGTCTCTTGCGTCTGGCAAAGTGGATGCGATTTGGGGCGGTCTACGTAACTTCGAAACCAACCAACTTGCACTAGAAGGTTATAAAGCTAAGGCCTTCTTCCCTGAAGAACACGGCGTACCAGCGTATGACGAGTTAGTCTTCGTAGCCAATGCAAAAACCTACGACAAAGAAGCCATCAAGGCATTCAACAAAGCGCTAGAGCAAGCAACCACTTACATCGTTAACCATCCAAAAGAGTCGTGGAAAGAGTTCGTGGCTTATTCACCAGACACGCTCAACAACGAGCTTAACCAACGCGCTTGGAACGACACGCTAACTCGTTTTGCTCTTCGTCCATCCGCAGTAGATCTGAAACGCTACGATGATTATGCGCAATTCATGTATTCACAAAAAATCATCGAAACACTGCCAAAAGCGAAAGATTACGTACCGAGCTTTGACTAATTCTACTGACCTTAGGATCTCAGCCTAGGGTCTTTTGATAACGAGATACCCATAATGAAATACCAAGATTTGATCGACGCTTGCCGCCAAGATTGGCAAGAATACACTGAGCATGCTTTCGTACAGCAATTGGCAAAAGGCACTCTGACTCAGCCTTGTTTTCTGCATTACCTAAAGCAGGATTTTCTTTTCCTAAAGCAGTACGCACGAGCTTACGCATTAGCGATCTACAAAGCGCGTACTTTGGATGACATGCGCCGCGCTCTCCCAAGCGTACATGCATTGCTCGATTCTGAAATCGCCCACCACGTGACTTACTGTGAGCAATGGGGACTGACAGAATCCGACTTAGAAAACGAGCCAGAAGATTTCGGCACTGTGGCTTACACGCGCTACGTATTGGATGCTGGCATGACGGGCGATCTTGTTGATCTATACGCGGCACTAGCACCATGCTCTATCGGTTATGCCGTAATCGGTAAAATGCTGATTGAAGATGAGAACACGGTAATCGAAGGCAACCCATACGCAAGTTGGATCAACCTCTACGGTGGTGAGGAATTCCAATCTGGTGTCGCAAAAGGTGCAGAACACTTTAATCAGTTATTGGCGGAAATCGACATCAATAGCCAACGCGGTCAAAACCTGATTCAGGTATTCAAAACTGCAACGCGTATGGAAGTGGCATTCTGGCAACAAGGTCTGAACGCTCAGCAAGATTAATCGGAGAGTCTCATGTTAATTGAACAAATCACCCAAGCATTAACCGCAGTACGCCAGCAAAAGCCTTTAGTCGTGAACATTACCAACTACGTGGTGATGAACAACACGGCGAACGCTTTGTTGGCTATCGGAGCTTCGCCAATCATGGCGCACTCCAAACAAGAGATGACAGAGATAATGTCGTTCGCTGGCGCATTGGTTATCAACATCGGTACCCTAGACAGCGTTTGGACACCACGTATGAGCTATGCCGTAGAGCAAGCCAATGCCAACGGTAAAATCGTTGTACTCGACCCTGTCGGTTGCGGAGCAAGCTCACTACGTACCGAGACATCACGTGAGATCGCACGCCTTGCCGACAAGTTGATCATTCGTGGTAACGCCTCAGAAATCATCGCTCTCGCTGGCGAACAAGCACAAAGCAAAGGCGTCGATGCGTTAGACAGCAGCGACGCAGCACTTGGTGCAGCCAACTTCTTAGTCACAGAGTATGATGCAAGCGTGGTGATTTCTGGCGAGACCGATTACATCGTCACGAAAGGGCAAACCGTGCAACTGAACAATGGTCACGAGATGATGCCATACGTAACCGGAATGGGCTGTACGCTCACGGCACTAACGGGCGCTTTTGCTGCCGTTGGTGATGACACTGGTCTCGCAGCAGCAGCGGTACTGGGTGTTGTTGGCGAGATTGCAGCGGAACAAGCTCGTGGTCCAGGTAGCCTGCAAATGAACCTGTTGGATGAGCTTTACCAGTTGGATGAAGAAACATTGGCGAAGCGCCTCAAACTGCACGTGCAATAAGCTTTTATCTCTTTTAACACTAGCCTCTCAATCCTCTTTCAATGAGAGGCTTAAAGGAAACCCAATGAACGCCTATCGTTTATATTTGGTCACCGATGACCAACAAGATTTAGCCACACTAAAGCGTGTTGTGAAAAAAGCCGTGGAAGGTGGCGTGACCATGGTACAAGTCCGCGAAAAACACGGCGATGTGCGTGCGTTTATCGAACGAGCTCAAGCCGTAAAGACTATCCTTGAAGGTACTGGCGTCCCGCTAATCATCAATGATCGTGTTGATGTTGCCCTTGCCGTCGATGCCGATGGTGTTCACCTCGGGCAGTCAGACATGCCAGCAGAGATCGCTCGTCAATTGATTGGCCCAAACAAGATCCTCGGCTTATCGATTGAGACTGAAGATCAGCTGGCAGAGGCGGATTCTCTGCCCATTGATTACATCGGCTTGAGTGCCATCTTCGCTACGCCGACCAAAACCAACACCAAAAAACACTGGGGTATTGATGGTTTGAAGATGGCGTTAGAGACGACTTCACTGCCGATTGTTGCCATTGGCGGCATTAACGAAACCAACATTCCTGCCCTGAGTGCGACAGGTGTACATGGTTTGGCTTTGGTTTCTGCCATTTGTCATGCAGAAAACCCAACCAAAGCAGCAGAATACTTACTTTCTCTGATGGATTAAGACCCCAGCGCTTAAGGATGAGCGCCTTTACCTTCCGGATAAATATCATCAATTCATCACTCAACCTTCATTCTCTCGTCAAATTGACAAAGCGTTGATAAGTTTTTCACGCCAGATAACGTAAGATAAGCCCCTTATTTTCACGTGGTTGAATAACCCTCAATAAAAACAAAACGCTCTCAATGAAAACCAAAAAATATGGATTGATGATGCTCGCCTTGTCTGTTCTTGGCATCATCTCAATGTCGCTGTTTGGCTCTTATCACAATCTCACTTCACAGGTGCCTGAAAGTCTGGGTATTACTTTTACTTTGCTCACAGATTCTGCTGGCAGCAAAGGCTTTTTAATTACGTTAACACTGCTACTGCTTTCTTTATTTCACTTCAAACCAAATCGCACTGAGTGGATGCAAAAACTCTCAATGTTAGGGCTGTTACTTGTGATTGGCTTTGCCAGCAAAACGGGGCTAAAACTAATGACAGAAAGCCCGCGTCCCTACACGGAATTGCTCGCAGCAGAACAATTGATTGAGCACCCAGACGCGTTTTATCAGTTGGATACAAAGCAGCAAGCCAACGTAATTAACCAGATTTCTGAACACGTCAGTGATTGGCGAACGCGCCATTGGCAAGGCGAGAAAGACTATTCTTTCCCATCCGGCCATACGATTTTCGTTTCGATTTGTTTGGCTTTCTTTGGCGGGTTGTTCTTACAGAACAAGTGCTATATCTCTGCACTGTCATTATGGATGTGGGGAATGAGCGTCGCATATAGCCGCTTATGGCTGGGGATGCATCGCCCTGAAGATTTAATAGGCTCAGTCTTGTTTGTCGCGATTGTATTTACTTTACTCCCGACATTTCAAATTAAGAAACAGATGCCATTTGTTTCTCTCGCTTCGCGCTAATGTGAACGATTACTAGATAAAAAAGAAGCCAGCGATTCGCTGGCTTCTTGCTTTAAAACGCTACTTTTTTCTAACCATTTCTTGGTGGTTCAAACGCTGTTAGTTCTAATTCTGGGCCAGTGTATTTTTCAATACGAGCCAGTGCCGAGTTCGCCGCACAGCCGTTTGCAAGTCGAGAGGTCGGAATATCCAACGTTAACACGTTACAACCGCCGTTCTTACAAATGCCGGTTTTCGGATCCAGATCCGGCCAGCCGCCTTCATGAATACACACTGAACCTTGCTTGATTCGGTCAGTCACTTCTGCACCAACCAATACTTGGCCACGGTTGTTAAACGCACGAACTAAATCGCCCGTTTTAATACCACGCGCTTTCGCATCTTCAGGGTGAATCCAAATAGGTTCACGGTTTGCAATTGCGTACTCTTCGCGAATCTTCGCGTAGTTAAACTGGCTGTGTAGACGATGCGCTGCGTGCGCGGTCATTAGCTGCAACTCGCCGTCTTTTGCATTGCCAGTGTACTCGGTTGGTGCCATCCACGTTGGGTGTGGAGGACAGTCTTCCAACTGATAACCTTCAATGGTTTTCGAGAAGATTTCGATCTTACCACTTGGTGTACCGAGTGGATTCATGATCGGGTCTTCACGGAAATCTGCGTAACGAACAAACTGTGCGTTCTTCTCGTTCCACTTCATCTCGATCAGTTGGTTATCTTCCCAGAACTTGCTGAAGTTCGGCATTGCTACGCGAGAGCCACGGCCACCGTGTTGCGCCGCCTTGTAGAAGCCGTACAGCCATTCCATTTCAGTTTTGCCTTCGGTGTATACGTCACGGCCACCCGGAGCTAGCATCTCGGCCATGTCCGCGAATACATCGAAGTCATTACGCGCTTCACCTTGCGGCTCAACCACTTGCTTCATTGGCACCAAGTGTTGGTTACTGTAGTCACCCGTCATCGTTAAGTCGTTACGCTCGAACGATGTGGTAATTGGCAGAACAATGTCCGCGTGCTTCGCAGCCGCCGTCCAGTAAGGCTCTGAAATCACGATCAGCTCAGGCTTTTGCCACGCTTTGATCAGACGGTTGGTGTCTTGGTGGTGAGTAAAGTTCGCACCACCTGCCCACCAAATCATCTTGATGTCCGGGAACGTCAGTTCATGACCGTTATGATGGTAGGATTGACCTGGGTTTTCCAACGCCTCGACAATACGCGCCACAGGGAAGCTTTGCACCGCGCCAGACACCGCCCAGTCGTTCCCCGCAGAAGAGCCGCCACCCAGCGATGCCGAAATCGCAGGAAGTACGCCAGCATCACGAGCAGGGTTACCACCGTTTGAGTAGTGGTAAGAGAAACCAAAACCACCGCCCGGTAAACCGATTTGACCCAACATTGTTGCCAGTGTAACCAGCATCCAGTGACGCTGCTCACCGTATTGTTGGCGCTGCATGCCCCAACCAGCCATCAGCATGGTGCGGTTTTTACTGAAGATATCAGCCAGTAGCTCAAGTTGCTTCGCAGGTACGCCACAGATTTGTGATGCCCATTCTGCTGATTTTTCTACGCCGTCTTCTTCGCCCATCAGGTACGCTTCAAACTTGTCGTAACCTGCGGTGTATTTATCGAGGAAGGCTTTATCGTGCTTACCTTGTTTCACTAAGGTGTGTGCGATACCCATCATCATTGCCACGTCGGTCATTGGGTGAGGAGCAATCCACTCCGCATTCTCGCCAAAGAACTCGATGGTTTCAGAACGAATTGGGTCAATCGCAATGATCGTCTTGCCTGATTTTTTCAATTGATGGAAGAATTCAAGACCAGCACAGTCTGTTGAGCTCCACGCGATTTTTAAGGTGTTGATTGGGTTTAAGCCCCAAAGCACAACCACATCACTGTGCTCTAGCACCACTGGGTACGTGGTTTGTTGCTCGTACACTTCGATAGAGCCCACAACGTGCGGCATGATGATCTGCGCAGCACCCGTTGAGTAGTCACCCAAGTGGCCTGAGTAGCCGCCTGCCATGCTCATGTAACGTTGCAGCAAGGTTTGTGCTTTGTGCAGCACGCCACTTGAACGCCAGCCGTAAGAACCAGCAAACACAGAAGCCGGGCCATATTCTTTACGAATGCGCATGTGCTGTTCGTGGATCAGCTTGTAAGCTTCATCCCAAGACACGCGTACAAATTCATCGCTGCCGCGAACACCTTCGGGAGCTGATGGGTTTGCCAAGTAACCTTTACGAACCATTGGGTACTTAACACGCGCTTTAGTGTGCACTTGGTCAGGACCGGTGCTTTGTAGGCTATTTGGTACAGTTTGAGGCAGAGCATTGGTGGTCGAAACCAACTTACCATCTTGTACTTCACACAACATTGGGCCCATGCGGCCCGCCGTTAGAATGCCTTTGCCGCGAGCATTAGAAGACGCAACAGACATAGGTGCAAATGAAGTGAATGCCATTGCACCAGCCGCCATACCAGTGCCTTTTAGAAATCCGCGACGGGTCATATTAGTCATAATCTTATCCTTCTATTTATCGTTAGTGACCAACCACATCTTTCGCGTGGTGCTGGAAGAACTTGGTTAGAATTTCTAGGTTCTCGACTGAAATATCAGTTCGATCACCCATACTTTTCGCTACCGGTCCCCATGCATTCACTGTGAAGTGATTTGAAGGAATTTTCGCGTGACAAGTTGCACAGTAAACGTTGTCCAACTCTTCTGCGTATGACCATACTGGTTCAAGCGTGTCAACAACTGGAGAATCAATAGCACCTGTTAGAGAAACCGCGCGCCATTCGTTGCCGTAAACATCTGCCTCAAATTCACCAGTTTCAAGCGCTTGTTGGCCTTGCTCGGTTAGCGTTGCTACGATGGCACGTTGACCTTCTCCCATGTAAAGCACTTGCTCTGCGCCTTTCATTTGGAATGCGTTCAACTTAACAGTGCGGTTGTCGCCTTCAGAGCTGATTACTTCCAACTTCGTCGTTGGGTTAATTTTACCCATCTCACCCATTGCGATTTCAGTCACAGGGTAAACAACCTTGGCATTAGGTGATGTTTTTGTGGTGAAGCTCATCAACGTTTCAAATGCCTTGCTGTCTAGCTCTGCTTCTGGTGCAAAGTGCGCCACACCTTTGTGACAATCGATACACGTTTGATCGTTCGCTTTTGCGTACTCGTGCATCTTCGCCGCATCACGTGATTGCTCAAACTCTTCCATTGCATCGAAATCATGACACGAACGACACGTCGCTGAATCATTTTCACGGAACTGAGCCCATACCGTTTCAGCCATATCTTTACGATGTGCTTCATATTTCTCTGGCGTGTCGATCTTACCTGTCACAAATTCATGGTAGATGTCTTTCGACGCGCGAATTTTGGTGATCAGGTAATCCATTGGTTCTTGAGGAATATGACAGTCAGAACATTCCGCGCGAATGCCTTTCGCATTACTGAAGTGCACTGAGCCTTGGTACTCTTTGTAAGGGGTTTCCATAGAGTGGCACGAGAGACAAAATTCAGTATCTGAGGTGTAATGCATTACTGCCGCACTCCCCCCCAAAGTTAACCAGCCCACACCAATGCCGGCAGCAACCAGCAGTGCAACATATCGTTTTTTTATTGACATAATTAGCAACACTTCCAAATAAAATGTAATTATAGGTCGCAAATTACTACTTTATGGGTAGTCCTCTCTTGATCCACATCATTTCCGTGTTGCTCTGTATTCCTCAAGTATGAAATTTTGTTATTTACATATCAAAGATGAATATATGGCAATAATCCATTGCCTAGCCAACTATTCACCACATAAATCACTTTTATGAATGCAACTATTTGATTAAACAGATAAGAGGATGAGAGACTGAATCTCCACATTGATGCAGTAAGGACACGCATGTCAGTTTATATCGAGACGCACAGAAGCCAATTAAGACCCATCAAAGCCAGTGACTGGGAACTCTTTCAACGATTACTTTCCGAACAAGAGGTTATTGCGCTCTGTTTCGATCGTCCCAGCGAAACAGAAATAAGAGAAAAATTTGCTTCGCGATTATTACCATGGACCCCAAATAGCCAGCATTGGCTTTGCCTTGTAATACTCAATAAGCAATCAGAACAACCCATCGGCATCACTGGCTTTGCTATTGAAAACGGTAAGGCAGAGGTAGGTTACTTACTTTTGCCGGAATTTCATGGCCAACAGTTTGGAACAGAAACTCTTCAAGCGCTTCTATACTGGGCAACCTCGACACATAACATCAACCACTTTTCCGCGACGGTCACTGAAGGCAATATTGCGTCAGAGCGTGTCCTGATAAAATGTGGTTTCGAACTCATTGAGGTCATTCCAGACGCATACCAAATTGGTGGCAAACCCTACGCCGATAAAATCTACTCACTACAAAAATAAGGACGTATTTTGAATAAAGTAGTCATCATTACCGGCGCAAGCCGAGGCATTGGAGCCGCAGCGGCGAAAAAGCTGGCCGAGCAAGGCTATCGCGTTTGCGTTAATTACCGCACTCAGCAAGAGGCCGCCGACCAAGTTGTGGCAGAAATACAAGCAAACGGTGGCAAAGCGATTGCCATCGCCGCAGACGTAGCCGATGAGAAGCAAGTGCTCTCCTTGTTTGATGAAACAGAACGTGAATTTGGTGCAGTGACGCACTTGGTCAACAACGTTGGCATCCTATTTACTCAATCGCCTTTGTCAGAAATCAGCTTGGAACGCTTTCAGAAAGTAATGAACACCAATGTGAATAGCTGTTTTCTCTGCTGTCGAGAAGCGGCGAAGCGATTCAGTGCAGGCGGTGCAATTGTGAATGTCTCCTCTGGAGCGTCGCGCTCAGGCGCGCCATTTGAGTATGTCGATTACGCCACATCAAAAGGCGCGATGGATACCTTAACTAAAGGGCTCTCGCTAGAGTTGGCAGAGCGCAATATTCGCGTCAATGGCGTTCGACCTGGTTTCATTTACACTGATATGCATGCCGACGGCGGAGAACCAAACCGAGTAGATAGACTCAGCCCTCAAATTCCTCTTAAACGCGGTGGCACGGTAGAAGAAGTGGCAAATGCGATCGCTTGGCTATTAAGTGACGAAGCCTCTTATGTCACAGGATCATTTATCGATATTGCAGGGGGCAGATAGAATGCAAGTCCATATCCGACAAGCGATTCCCGATGATTTAGACGGAATTTTTCAGCTTAATTTTCAAATTAATTCACTGCATTTTGCGAATGCGCCAGAAGCCTTTGTTGCGCCTTCAGAAGCTGACCGTGAATTTCTTGCACAAGCACTAGAGAACAAAGAGCGACTCTTTTTGATTGCCGAACGCGAACAGCAAATTCTCGGCTTCTTAACCGCGATGATCACCCAAAACGACACCATCAGTTTTCTGATCAAAGACCCAATTTGTCGCGTGGGAACAATTGTTGTCGATGAAGCGCAAAAGCAGCAAGGAATCGGCCGCCAACTGCTCCAAGCCTGTGAGCAATGGGCGCGCGATGCCAATGCCACACAAGTTCGATTGGAAGTGATGGAATTCAATCAGCCAGCACAGCGCTTTTACGATAATCAAGGTTTTAAAACTAACTCACGCATTATGCTGAAACATTTGTAACGATAACGACAATTAAGCGCTTTTCACGACTAAACCCACCTAAATCGCATTTATCGATGCAATTTACCCCCTGATTTTAGAAAAAGACGATATGATGTGCGGATAAGGAGATTCGAACATGATTTATCTTTTCGATTGGGGGAACACCTTGATGGTAGATTTCCCTCACGCACAAGGAAAAATGTGCGATTGGGAACACGTAGAAGCAGTTCCTCAAGCCAGAGAAACACTGGCAATACTTTCCCAAAATCATCCCATCTACATTGCGACCAGTGCATCTGATTCCAACATGGAAGAGATTCAGCGTGCATTTGTTCGCGTCGACTTAGACCAATACTTAAATGGCTATTTTTGTTTTGCCAACCTCGGTATCGCTAAAAACCAACCTGAGTTTTATCTCGCCATCGCAAAACAGTTAGGGGTTAACGTAAGTGGAATAACCATGGTTGGCGATTTACCTCACAAAGATATTTACCCTGCGATGAAAGCGGGCGTAAACACAATTTGGTTTAACCCAACGGGCGCTGATGCACCAGCCGAAGCCATTCCTAACCAAATTCGTTGTTTATCTGAGCTTATCCCCTAACCGTTACTAACCTGCACTAATCAAGGAAGATGAATGCAAATCAGATCCATCAAGGTGAGCGATATCGCGCGCTTCACCGCGCTGTGGAATCGAGTGTACTCCGAAGGGGAATTTTTGATTTCTCCAGCACCCGATAACGCAACGCTTCGCAGAATCCTGCAACGTGTGGAAAACGAGTCCATCCCTCAGTTTGTCGCGTTTGACCGCCAAAAACTTATCGGTAGTGTTGAAATCTACCCAGCTGAGATGTGCGGTTACGAAAGAGAGCAACGCCTTCGCGTCGGTATTCTTGGTATTCACATCGACAAAAACTACCGAGGCAAAGGATTGGGGCGAAAACTGTTGGCTGTCGCGATCGCACGTGGTTGGGAATTTGGTTACGACCAAATCGCACTCTACGTATACACAACCAACACACCAGCGATTGCTTTGTATGAACGGTTTGGATTTGAACATCAGGGGGAACTTGGGGAAGTGACCTTGCCAAATGGTAAAGTCTTGATGAGTCAAAAAATGATATTGTATAAAGCGCAAAGCCGTTCGAAAAGCCCAGATTTGTAGACTCACGATAACCGTTGTTCGCAACACTTATTCGGGGTTAACACCCTTGCGTCACATGCCCTCGAACAATTGAATCGTTAGAGGCTTGATTCACGTAGTAGAAATAGCATGCCTCTTCTGCCAGTGTGTAACCTTGCGGCCAAATGTACACCACGCGATCAACACCCGATTTATCTAAGAACTGATAATCAGGAATAGCGACAAAATGAGCACTGTTTGGGTGCTGCTGACCGATGATGCAAAAATCACTGCCTTTGCACGGCACGTCAATTTTCGAATAACCTCTGGCTGGTAGATCGATTTCTAACAAAGCTCGAATACTATCGGCACTCGCTTCTGGCATGCCTTTGCGTGTTTTGACATGTCGGTCAATGTAGTGAACGTGCTCTTGGCCGTAAGCGTTATCAATCACTGATTGAGCATGAAAGAATTTGAGAGCCGTACCCAAAGAAGACTGAGAACTGTGCAGCATCGCAGCGTATGCTTGGCGATGAATATCGAGTAATACTGGTAAAGCAGCTAATGCGATGAAAGCCAAAGTGGTAAGCACTATGGTGATTTCCATCAGCGTAAATCCCTTTGATTTCACGTTTCTTATCTCAACTAGCCCAAGACAATAGCCCCACATCCATGTGAGACCGAGCCAATATATCGCCAATTTCTTACGATTAAAGGCTTAAGGGGTAAGAAGAGACAAACACCACTCAAACTTGAGAACAGCAGCCAAAGAGCAGTGTAACAAAACGACGCTATGTGTCAGATATTAGACGGTTTTTACTCTCTAGTTACTGAGTAAAGGCACATTATTTCGCACCAGACCACGACGAACATTCGTGCACATTTTGCCAAAACGACGAATCTCATCGAACTGCGGAACAATGCCGCGCTCCATGGCTGACTCCCAATAAGTGACTTCTGAATCGACCATTTCCAACAATTTCTTCGGACAGCCAATGCACTGCCCTTCTGGTCCACATACAAACGTTTCTGGTTCATAAATTGGTAGTTCCGCTTTTACTTGCTCGATGATGCTACGCATGGCGGTCATTCGATCTGGCTTTACCTTCATCATTCTGCTCCACGGATTAAGATGAAGCAGATTGTACCCACTGATACGCAAATGTCCCTACCCAATTTAGGTATATTCTGTTTGAATCGATTTCTTTATCGTCAGATCCGGCTTTTTAACCACCAAATACACCGCCGTAGCTGCCAGTACGAAACCAGAAATCCCCATCCAATCAAATGACTCTCCAAACGCGAGCCAAGCCTGAATCGCCGTCGTTGGCGGCACCAGGTAGAATACAGAAGCTACGCTCGATGCAGCACCGTTCTTAACCATGTACAGCAGCAGTAGAATAGCTACACAAGAGAGCACGACGACCAACCACAACACGGTCAAAATAAACTCCAGTTCCCACTGCACTTGCATGGTTTCAAACTGCATCGCAACGGGCAGAAACATGACGAGCGCGGCCAAATATTGCACCGTCGCACCACCCACCATATCCACTTTTTGGCAATGTTTTTTCTGATAAAGTGTCCCTAGCGTGATACCAACCAAAGCCAACAAACACAAACCAATGGCCAACACTTTATGCTGCTCGGATTGCCACTCCATTTTGCCCATCAACACCATAGCGATACCGACAAAACCAAGAGCCAAACCCAGCCATTGCGAGGGCTTAAACTCCTCACGAACAAACGCCACCAGCAAAGCCGCGGTTAAAATCGGTTGAATACCCACCAGCAACGAACTCAACCCCGCAGGCATACCCAAGGCGATAGCGAAATAAGTACCGCCCAGATAGAAACCGTGGATCAACGCACCAACCACACAGCTGTGCCAAAAATCTTTTCCTGTCGGCAACCTTCTACGCAATACCGCCACAAGAACCAAAAACAATAAGACATTGAATGCCATACGGATAGAAAGTAGTGTCGCTGGCTCGGCATATTGCAAACCAAAACGCGCACCAACGAATCCAGAAGCCCAAAGGATGACAAATACAAAAGGGATGGCTCGGATTAACATGATCGCCTCACTCACGCTTGTTTTATGTTTTAAGATACTGCTAATGTAATTAGGTACAGTGTTTTCAAAAAGTGACAGATGGAAGTGTTTTTATGGGTACAGATTTATTGGGAAGCGGTGAAGGGAATAAGTACCTCGTGGTGGAAAAACACCTCAAACAAGCCATCAGTGGTGGCGTTTATCAGGCGGATGATCGACTGCCCTCCATTCGCTCGTTGAGCCAAGAATTAAACGTCAGTAAAAATACCGTGATTCGTGCGTATCAAGAGCTGGAAGCACAAAACTTGGTGTACTCGGTTCCCAAATCGGGTTATCGAGTTAAAGTCGCTTTGCCGACCTCTCGCTCGATTCCGGATCCGACTCGCGTGGATTTGCTCTCGATCTGCAAAGAAATCCTTACTTATCCTGAATACCAAGAGCGTTTGCCTACCGGTTCTGCCCACCCAAACATTGACTCCCCCGCGATCAAAAGCTTGTACGCCGAGATCGGCCGCCACAGCCGCCAGCAAACGCATGTACCGAGCCATTACCAATTACCACCCGGTGATCACCTCTTAATCAAACAACTGGCGAAAATCACACAAGATTTGGGCACGCCAGCCAAGTTGGATGAGATCATGGTGACGCACGGCGCGCAACAAGCCATTAGCCTAGCGCTGCGCGCAACGACACAAAAAGGCGATATCGTCGCGGTGGAGTCCCCTTGCTATTTTGGCAACTTATTGATGCTAGAATCACTCGGCCTCAAAGTGGTGGAAATTCCGAGTTGCCCACGCGACGGTATGTGCCCCGAAGCCTTAGCAAAAGCAATGGCGACATGGGACATAAAAGCGATCATCGTAACGCCAAACTTCACCAATCCAACTGGTGCCATGATGCCGCTAGAAAAGCGTCAACAATTACTATTGGCGTCCGGCAATATTCCTATTATCGAAGACGATGTGTTTGGCGGGTTAAGTTATTATAAGCCGTTGCCAAGCTTGAGATTGCTCGATGACAAGCAACGCGTAATTTACGTGAATTCGTTATCCAAAACGCTCGATTCGCGTTTGAGAATTGGTTGGATGTTGGCGGGGCGATATCGAGACCAAATTGAACAATATCTACTGTGTGAGAACATGGGCAGTTTGAACCTGATGCAATCCGCCGTGGCAACGTTTCTAACGTCAGGCAAGTATCGAACACATACTGCGCGAATGGGTCGGGTTTATCAAAACAACATGCGACGATTTATCCAGATGCTTCATCAATACTTGGATGAATACGAACCTCTAAAAAATCGATACCAGATCAACGCCGTACAAGGCTCGTTCTTACTTTGGTTGCGACTGCCCGAAGACACGGACAGCTATGCGTTGTATCAAGCATGCAATAAGCACAGAATCAGCCTACTTCCCGGCACCGTATTTGGCACTCAAGGGCAATATCGGCATTGCGTACGCCTCAGCGTGGCAAACTTTGGTCATGAAACCGATTGGAGTCAAGCGATGCAAACACTGGCAAAATTGATAGCAAAGCATGCCTGTTAACTCGCTCTTGCTAAATGAACTTATGCCTACACACGCAAACACGTAACAACAAAAAACTCCACGCAAAGGTGGAGTTTTTCATATCGTCATCGCCTTCAGTGCGACTTAATTTGCCACATTCTCGCGACGTTTTCGGCTAAGTTAGCAACGTTGACGTCGGCCTCTTTCATGGCCTCAGGTAAGCTCATCGCCC
Organism: Vibrio sp. Vb2880; assembly: GCF_033337975.1. Taxonomy (NCBI): domain Bacteria; kingdom Pseudomonadati; phylum Pseudomonadota; class Gammaproteobacteria; order Vibrionales; family Vibrionaceae; genus Vibrio; species Vibrio sp. Vb2880. The sequence goes on along the minus strand of NZ_JAWORT010000001.1, from coordinate 423,577 downwards.
TTGGTACACAAGCAAACACCGCATCAATGCCGCACTCATAAACCGCCTGATAGTTGTCGCCCACACAGCCTGCTAATGCAATGACTGGTAAATTACACTGCTTGGCGACCTGAGCAACGCCCATCGGCGTTTTGCCATGTGCGGTTTGATGATCGATTCGACCCTCGCCTGTAAATACGATATCCGCATCCGCAACATGCTGAGCAAGTTTGACCGTTTCAAGCACAATCTCAATTCCCGGTTGCAAACGTGCTGGCGTGTACCCGAGCAAGGCCGCGCCCATACCACCAGCAGCACCCGCCCCTTCACGAGTCAGTACATGCTTACCCGTCGCTTGTTCCGTCAACTCGCCAAACTTGCGCAATGCGTTATCGAGCAGAGTAACGTCTGATACGGTCGCTCCCTTTTGCGGGCCAAAGATAGCCGACGCGCCTTTGTCACCACAGAGTGGGTTATCAACATCGCACGCTACCAACACTTCGCAAGTTGCTAAACGAGGGTCAAGACCAGAAATATCGATGGACGCAAGCGCCGCTAACCCGCCTCCATTTGGGGTAATTGCATGACCAGATTCATCAAGAAACGCCACCCCCAACGCGGTCAACATGCCCACGCCACCATCATTGGTAGCGCTGCCGCCCAAACCAATGATTAAACGTTGAATGCCTCTGTCTAGCGCGTGTTTGATCAGCTGTCCGGTACCAATGCTACTGGTCAGTTTTGGGTCGCGAGCGTCACTCGGCACAAGGTGTAGCCCACTGGCCTCCGCCATTTCAATAACCGCGGTTTCGCCGTCGCCGAGGATGCCATAAAACGCTTCAACATCATTCCCTAATGGCGCGGTCACCGTTGTGAAGACTTGTTCGCCTTGAGTTGCATCTATCAAAGATTGAACCGTGCCTTCGCCACCGTCTGCGACCGGAACCGTAACAAACTCAGCATCATGCCATACGCGAACAAGACCCGTTTTGATCGCCTCGCTCACTTGTTTGGCGGTTAAGCTTTCTTTAAATGAATCAGGTGCAATTACCACTTTCATACGTATTTCCAGAGACTTATAAGAGAACGAGGCTCAAAATGTACACCAATGCCATTGCCGTGACACCTTGAACGAGCGTAGCCATGGTTTGCGCGCGGTACGCTAAGCCCACCGACATGCGGCTAAACTGCGAAACTACCCAGAAGAAACTGTCGTTTGCATGAGAAACCGTCATCGCACCAGCGCCGATCGCCATCACCGTTAATACGCGGCCCATTTCTGAATCGAGCCCCAATTGCGTAAGCATAGGCGCAACCAAAGCCGATGTGGTCACCAATGCAACCGTTGATGAACCTTGCGCCGACTTTAGCGCAGCCGCAACGATAAATGGCATGAAAATACCCACGCCCAGCGCCGATAGCGTCGTACCTAAGTATTCACCTAGCGGCGTGGCTTTTAATACGGCGCCAAATGCGCCACCAGCACCAGTAATCAAAAGAATAGGCGCAGCAGCCGTAATACCTTGGCTGATTCGCTCGCCAAATTCTTCAATCTTGTTGTCTGATTTGAGTAGGCGAACAGAAAGGAACAGGCCAATCACCAATGCCGTTAGTGGCTGCCCTAAGAAAGTCAGAACATCAAACACAAAACCTTCGCCCAGCGGTAGGCTTGGGAATTTCGCGATAGAGCCAAAACAGATCAATAAGATAGGAACAAAAATAGGAGCGAATGCTTGGCTCGCCGTTGGCAATTTGCCGTAAGACGCTTTGAGTGCTTGCCAGTCTTGCTGAATTTCTTCTGCGGCTTCAATGCCATCTGGTTCAACATGTTGGAATCGGTTCGCCCACAACATCCCCGCTAGCGCCGCAACCGCTGCAACAAACACACCCACACCAATCACTAAACCAAGGTTAGATTCCAGGCCTAAGTTACCCGCAGCGGCAATCGGTCCAGGAGTTGGCGGCACAAACGTGTGCGTTGCGTATAGGCCAGTTGCCAACGCCACACTCATCGCAACGCTTGAGGTTTTTAAACGCTTCGCGAGTGATTCTTTGAGCGAGTTCAGAATGACAAAGCCTGAATCACAAAATACTGGAACAGAAACGATGTAACCGATGATACTCATGGTCAATGTTGGGAAACGCTCACCCAACACTTTGATGACCGTATCGGCCATGGTGATCGCCGCACCACTTTTTTCCAAAATAACACCAATGATGGTACCTAAAACGATAACCAAACCAATGTAACCAAGGATACCGCCAAAGCCAGAAGCAATGGTTTTGGCAATGCTATCTGCCGGTAAGCCGTAAGCAAATGCCGCAAGGAACGCCGCGATGATCAGCGCTAAAAAGGGATGTAATTTGAATTTGGTGGTCGTGAGCACAATAAATGCGATCACCCCAAGCAGGATTAATATAAGGTTCATGATAACTCCATTTATTCTTATTTTGCTGAGCGAGTCCGTGTTGGCTCACTCAACATGTAGGGACGCATGAATTATTAATCGTTTGCTTTCGAATTCCTTTAGGCGGAGTGACAAATGATGTGGTCAAAAAATAACGCGTATTGTGCAAATGCACAACATCACGACATTTTTGAGAGCCGAGTCGCAATATAAAGCTCCGCTAACCCCACAAAATTGGTTGTTGGTAGCCCTGTTATCTCGGTGATTTTCTCTAACCGATAGCGCAGAGTGTTCCGGTGAATAAACAGCATTTTAGAGCATTCTGTTACATTGCCATTGCATTCAAACAGTGCATCTAGGGTTTTCAATAATTGCCCAGATTTGTCTTTCTCTTTCAACCGTTTCACACCATCAATAATTTGTTCACCTTGCCAAATATCCGCCAACGGCGCTAACAAAACAGGCAAACGAAGTTCATCGAACAGGTACTTACGTTTCTCTGGGTAGAACTGCTTGCCAATGGCTAATACCTGCTTCGCGCTTTGGTATGACAACGCGACATCTTTAGGCTCATTAAACAGCTGCCCTAGCGCAATGTGAAACGTATGCGAATCGTGATCGCTTAAACGCGACATCAACTTATCAATGCGCTCACTTTCAACTTGGCTATCCCACTGCTTGGCGGAATGACACGGTTTCAACACCACAATTTCATTCACCGAGACAATCGCAACTAGGTTGTTACGCTCTGGGTATTCAAGCAGTTCAACAATATTGCGCACACTCTTCATGCTTTTTGAGGCCGACGGCGTCGAGACTTCAATCACCGTTGCCACCCGTGGTTGAGTAACATCGATAGAAAGACGCATCGCCCAATCTTTCAGCTCTTCATCGGTCAATTTCCCATTGATCCAAGCCAGAATAAACTCTTCGCGATGACGTCTGTCCCACTGAAATTTTTCCACCAGCGCGGCTTGCTCGATTGTCAATTCAGCGGTCATTTTAACCAGTTTGGCAAAATCTCGGATTTTCTCCGGCTCGCCTGTGACACCAACAATACCGACCACGTCACCATGTAATTTCAACAACATATTGATACCGGGTTTGACACCCTGCAACGTCAAACATTGCTGCTCATTAAGCTCTAGCGAATCGCCATGATTCAGCGCCAGTACCGCGCCATCATGCACTTGCCCAACACGTTTAGGGTCGCCACTGCCAATGATGATGCCTGCCGAGTTCATCACATTCACATTGTGACCAATGATGGACATGGTTCGATCAACAATTTGTTGTGCTAAAGCGTGGTCGAGAATCACCATTTCGAGTTTCCAAATTGACCGTTTAATCACTCAATAAATCACAAATGGCAAACTATCGCGATGCTGCGGTTCTAAATAACGGAAGCAGCTCAAAGCATTATCCAATTACCCATATTTAAAAAGTGGATTAAACCTTCATTTTTAGCAGCGGGTTATATACTTAGAACAAAGGTTACCAATGCATTCTTCACTGTGCATTGATGCCACTCGTCTACCTACAGAGGAGAGATCAACATGGAGTTACGGAATAAATCGGGGGAAGTTGCAAATATTGCTGATAACCTCACTTTGAAGGAAATCACAGAAATGGGCTACACCGTAGATTTATGCGATGAAGCATTTGCCCCTGGAGAGCATTGGAAAGCGGAAGGTAAAACGCAAGGTATGGGCGAGTATCCAGAGGAGTAAACGTCCTGACTAACCAGCGTACAAAAGCGTTCCACAAACAGAAAAGCCGAGCGACTTAACGCTCGGTTTTTTACTTCTGAACTTCTTGAATAAACAAGCTCATCTCTTCAAGATAGTTGCCGTTTGAGCATCCCCAGTCGGTGACCTCAATCAACTCTGTAACTAACTGTCCAGACTCATCATCTTGCACGCTCTGCACAAACGCTTCAAAACGTTCCAGTTGCGCCTGACTCTTAACGCCATGCACGGCATATTCTACAAGCAAGCCGTTGTACGTCTGCCAGCGCTGATCGCCCGCAACATCATTGCTTAAAATCACAGAACACTTTTGTTGAATGCTTTCAACCGCATCATTTCTTGGTGGCGCGACTGTGGAACATCCAACTAAAATCGTACCTACCGCCAATAACGTAACTTTTGTCTTATTTATCATATCGTTTCCAACTGTATCGCCACGATATGGAAATCTTATTACACCTGATAAGGATCATCGATAGCGCACCGCAGATTAATTACTTAATAAACTGTAAACTCCATACCAGTCTTAACACTGCAAGCTCATAACTCCTATTAACTCACCCAAATGTAAACAAATAGTAAAATCACCTTTACGCGATGCAAAATCGACAAATGAGATTAGCGTTCCTTTCTCGCGACCAAGCGTGCAATAATCAACTGTCTACATAACGAAACCATTTGAAGGATCAAAATGACCGCAACGGATTATCTCAACGACCTCAATCAACGTTACCTTGCGATTCACCGCACCAAAGAAGATTTCTTTTGGGAAACTTACATGGGGATCAGCGATGACCATGATGGCTCGACGCAAGCACAAACGGCATGGACAAGCTTTTTAAGCAACGCCGAGCAAATTACTGCCATCAAACAACAGCTTGAAGCCGCGGACTCAATTACCGACCCACAAGAGAAACAACAAACCATTACGGGTCTATCTGGTTGGCTGGCGATGTTTGAATCTCACGCTATCGAGGGCGAAAAAGCACAAGCGTTGAAAAATCAGCTCATTGCCTTTGAAGCTGAGCTCTTCGAGAAAAAACAGAACCACGTACAAACATTTACCGATGAGAACGGCGAGCAAGTAGAAGGTTCACTTCCAGTATTAAACTCAACCATTCGCACCAGCAATCATGAAGAAGTTCGCCAATCGGCTCATCAAGCGTTGCTGAACCTTGAACAATGGCTACTGCAAAACGGCTTTATTGAACTGATCAAACTGCGCAACCAGTTCGCTCGCTCACTGGGTTATGCGACTTTCTTTGATTACTCCGTGCAAAAAACGGAAAAGATGAGCACTGAGCAGCTATTCGAGATTTTGGAAGATTTCGAACAACGCACGCGAGATGCGCACCTAAACAGCTTAGAAAACTTGGCGAAAGAGAAAGGCGCAAGCGCACTAGCAGGCTACAACTTTGTTTACTCATTCGCGGGTAACGTTATGCGTGACCTTGACCCATACGTGCCGTTCTCAAAATCTCTGAGACGCTGGGTAGAATCATTTGGTCGCCTAAATATTGATTACTCTGGCGCGACGCTAACGCTGGATTTACTAGATCGCAAAGGTAAGTACCCGAATGGGTTCTGCCACGGCCCTATCCCTTCTTTCTATAATCAAGGCGAATGGGTCGCAGCGCAGGTGAACTTCACCAGTAATGCCAAACCAGACCAAGTGGGCAGCGGCTACGATGGCATTAACACGCTGTTCCACGAAGGCGGCCACGCAGCACACTTTGCGAACGTAAAAATGAACGCGCCTTGTTTCTCGCAGGAGTTTGCGCCGACGTCAATGGCTTATGCAGAAACTCAGTCGATGTTCTGTGACAGCCTGTTAACCGATGCCGATTGGCTAAAACAATACGCACTGGATGATGAAGGGAATCCGGTTCCTGATGAAATCATTCAAGCGATGATCAACAGTCGTCAGCCATTCAAAGCTTATGAAGAACGTAGCATCTTGGTTGTGCCATATTTTGAGCGCGCGTTGTATCAACTGAGCGATGACGAGTTAACGCCAGAGCGCATCACTAAGCTGGCTCGCGATTGTGAAAAACAGATCCTTGGTTTGGAATGCAGCCCTCGCCCACTGATGGCGATTCCACATTTGCTATCCGACGAAGCAGCTTGTGCGTATCAAGGTTATCTACTCGCGCACATGGCGGTGTATCAGACCCGTGCATACTTCCTTGAGAAGTTTGGTTACCTGACGGATAACCCAGAAATTGGCCCACTGCTGGCAAAACACTACTGGCACGCAGGCAATCACTTGTCGCACAACGAAACCATTGTCAGCCTGACTGGCGAAGGCTTCAATGCCAAATACCTTGCAGACGTGTGTAACCTGTCGCCAGAACAGGCATGGGAAGTGCAGCAGAAGAAAATCGACTCACTTGCGACGCGAGAGCGAGCATCAGTCGCTTCACTGAACGCCGCGATTAAAGTCGTCGACGGCAGTAAAGAGCTGGCAAGCAACTCCATCTCTGACGAACAAATGTGTGACGATTTTGAACATTACATCGTAGAGACTTACGGTCGATAACACGCAGAAAGCCAGGAGCTCGCCTTCTGGCTTTTTATTCTTTAGCTAATGCAATAGGAAGGAAGATCCATGTACCAAGAAGTCATCAAATTTTGGTTCGAGGAGCTATCGCCCCAAAATTGGTTTGAAAACAACCCAGAACTGGACAAGCGTATTACATCGCGATTTGCCTCGGTATTAGAACAAGCGGCTCGTTGTGAACTGTTTAATTGGCGTGACAGCACACAAGGACGATTGGCCGAAATCATCGTCCTCGACCAGTTTTCACGTAATGTGTATCGCAACACCCCAAAAGCGTTTGCACAAGACCCACTCGCATTAGCATTGGCTCAAGAGGCAATTCGGTTAGGTCACGACAAAGAATTAGCGCCTGAGCAGCTAAGTTTTTTGTACATGCCGTTTATGCACAGCGAATCTCGCCTCATTCATGTCGAAGCTGAAAAATTGTTCCGCACATCAGGGCTTGAAAATAACTACGATTTTGAGCTAAAACACAAAGCCATCATCGACCAGTTTGGGCGCTATCCTCATCGCAATGCAATACTGGGAAGAGAGAGCACTCCCGAAGAGTTAGCGTTTTTGCAACAACCTGGGTCAAGTTTCTAAATAACAATGAATAATGAGTTAACCATGAGAGACCACGCAGTATGCTGGCCATGCTTGCTAAAACTAGACGGCGACGATGAGCTGATCTACACGCATTCCCAGTCCGACTTAGACTCTGAATGCGAAGCCCTCATTTTTGGGCAAGATGATTACGTTATCGACTCAAATGGCAACACGTTTGAATTGAAAAACAATGGTTCGAACACCACTCTTTTACATCCAAAAGAACGAACGCTGTCCGTAGAAGAAGTTACGTCATTAATCCAATCGCATGAATTCAGCCTCGCGCAACGGTGCATTATCAAGATTCATTTCACCTCGGTGAGGCAAGCTGTTGAGGCCTTAGCTCACTAAATCAATCCCAATACGCACGTCATTAAATAAAATTATCATTTTTATAATTTATGATAATTTAATGTAATCAATGTCACGCCATATACTCTCCCACATCGAAACAAGACAACGTTCAAACACACATGTTGGGAGCAAACAAATGAAAATGAATCATGTCGGTATTATGGTCGGAGATATGGACAAAGCGGTTGAGTTTTACACGCAAGCGCTAGGTCTAAAAGTCGTTATGGGCAACACGAAAGTGATTGAAGAACGCGAAACGGCAATTGGCAGAATGTGTATTGCGGTCTTTGGGGAAGGCTTTAAAGGCTTCAACATTGCGCACCTTGTGACAAGTGATGGCATCGGCCTTGAATTATTCGAAATGAAAGAGCGTCAAGAGCGCCATGAAGTGGATTTTTCTCGCATCGGTATCTTCCATTTCTGTTTGCAGACAGACGATTTTGAAGGTGCTATCAAACGCACCGAAGCACTAGGTGGCAAAGTTCGCATGGACATCATGCGTTACCACCCAGAAGACGATAATAAGCCTGCGAAAATGGTTTACCTAGAAGACCCATTCGGCAACCTATTCGAGCTTTACTCACACACTTACGAAGAAACTTACGCTTCTGATTACGAGTAATAGCCCCATCCATATTCCAAAAGGCTAGCAATACGCTAGCCTTTTTTGTTTGCTTTGAGTTGCAGTGTTTCTGCACTCGCTCTAGCAAAAAAACATCTGGAATTTGATCATTTCTCTCACCACTTTTAAGGTCACTTTATACTTACCTCAACACAATGCAAAAAGGAGTGAAGCATGCCCACCAAAAATCCAATCGCCATCAAAGCGCTTGATCATGTTGTTTTAAGGACCTGTAACCTCGATGCTATGTTGCATTTCTATCGAGACATTTTGGGCTGCCCTGTCGAACGCGAAGTAACGGAACTTGGTTTAACTCAACTTAGGGCAGGTAACGCATTGATTGATGTAGTGACGGTAGACAGCGAATTGGGCCAACTCGGCGGTAAGCCACCAGTTCAAAATGGTCGTAATATTGACCATTTTTGCCTGCAATTGGCGCCTTTTTCCGAGGATGAATTACTGGAATATCTGCGTGCGCGCGGCATTGAAACCGAAGAGTTTGCGAAGCGGTATGGCGCACAAGGGTTCGGTAGATCACTCTATATACATGATCCGGAAGGAAATGTCGTCGAGTTAAAACCTCAAGTGATTGATGAGTAAGCGAGTAAAAAACCTTGTTATATTCTGAAAATAACAAGGTTAATTTCTAAAATAATTATTGAAGTAAGATCATATTATTAAGTCAAAATTCTAGCTGGCTCACATATTTCTTTTTCTCGCCACCACTGTTTATTTATATGTTCTTGATGAACGTAAAAACTCTCCCCCGGCATTGGCGTCAGCAGCGTTATGTGTTCTTTTTGACAATGGGCAAGCAAATCTAAAATCGGTTCGTCCCAGCGGTGAGTAAATAGCTCGTATGTAGCCCAATGTACTGGCAACAGTTTTTTCGCATTTAAATCGTGAAACGCTTGCACGGTATGATGAGCCTGCATGTGCCCCCAGTTTTCGACCGGATAACCTTGGCCTTTCACATCAGCAGCCACTTCCAAACAGGCAATGTCGATTGGTCCACATCGCAGTGCGATCTCGGAAAAGTGCGAATCGTAAGCTGAATCGCCACTAAAATAGAGCGTCTCTTCTTTGCCTTTGATGACCCAAGAAGCCCACAGGGTCGAGTTTTTATCGAAATAAGTACGACCCGAATTATGGTTAGCAGGCGTACAAATCAGTTCGATTCCGGCATAGTGCACGCTATCCCACCAATCTAATTCCACGATGTTGTCTGCGCAAACGCCCCACTTTATCAGATGCTTGCCAACCCCTAAGGGTACATAAAACGTCACGGGTTTATCGGCGTAGAAACGTATGGTCGATGCTTCTAAATGGTCGTAATGATCGTGCGAAATCACGATAATTTCAGGAATCGGCAAACAATCTCTGGCATGGGTATTGGGAATATTGCGTTCAAACCACGCTTTTGCGATGAACGGAGAAGCGTAATCAAATACCGGATCAGTCAGAATTCGAATGCCATCGACCTCCACCAGCATGGTGGAATGGCCCAGCCAAGTAACGCGCATCGATTCACTTCTCTGCGCAAACTGCGTAGGTTGAATTGGGAAATGTGGCAGATGTTCGTTAGGACTCAATGGCGTTCTACCACCAAGATAGCTCCAACACACCTGCCAGAATGATTGCGGGCTAGGGATATTTGGCATCTCGTTTTTAACGCGGCCGTTTTCAAATTGAGGCGAGTGGTGAACACGGTGCGCCAACTGCGCATGGTAGGTTTGAGGGGAAATCAGTGAACTTGGCTTTTGTGTCTTTTGTGTCTTTTGTTCACTCGTTAGGTATGTGCGCTTAAGTATCGTTTCAGACATATCGTAGTTTTGTCTCGCTTGCGAACGCTCAACAGTAGGTTTATTAAAACGTGCGTGTATGTCTATTTCGTGACCAAAATGAGGTGTAAGATGAAGATTCAGTTTCAATCAAACGTTTTCTATATTAAGGAAGCGGTTCTCAAACCTTCTGAATACTGCGTCGGTTTGAAAGGAGAAAGCTATGGTGACTTGCAGCCAATACGATTTTATTGAAATCGCCTGTATGTTTAAGCTCCCTATCGAGATCACACTAAAAAATGGTGAAACTCATCAGGGCAACGCGTTCGACACAGGCTACGACATGCAGCGACAAGAGTGCTTGTTTTTAGATATGGATGGTGAGCACACCGCCTTCCCGACTGAACAATTAGTCGCAATGCGCGCGCTCAAAACCAATCCGCATTTTGACGAAGTGACATTTGAGTAAACGTCCTTCTTTCACTGGCACTGTCCAATAAAAAACGCCTCTCAAGCTGACACAACTTGAGAGGCGTTCTCTTACACTATTCACCGGAACTTCATGTTATTCACGCGACCGAATGAAAACCAGCATCGGCATCATGATCACGAACATCACTCCCACAAGCTGGAAGGTGTGCACAAACGCGACCATTTGCGATTGCTGCTGCAACATCTGTTGGTATTGGTCTAACGCAACCGGGTCGGTAATAGAAAGCCCCTGATTGGCCGCCCAGTCATGCAAGTTAGGATTATAAGGATTAATACCCTCTCCCAGCGCATGCCATTGCTGCTGACTATCACGATATTGGAACGTGGTGGCGATAGAAATACCAAACGAGCTACCAATGGTACGGAACAGATTGTAAATACTCGCCGCCGCAACAGATTGCTCTTTCGGAATCGTTAAATACGCCAAGGTGGATAGCGTCGAGAAGGTTAAACCAAGCCCCATCCCCTGAATCATACTCGGCATCACAATCCAAAATGTATCGATCTGCAGTGAGTACTGCGTCATCAAATAGCTACCAATCCCGATGCAGCTTAAACCAAAGACTATTTTGATTCTGGGATCGAATTGCGGATTGAGCTTAATCACCAAAATCAACATCGCCGCTGACGCCAACCCACGCGGTGCCATTAATAAACCAGTGGTTGAGACCGGATAATCCAGCAAGCTTTCCAACAGCATTGGTTGTTGAGTCGTCAGGCCAAACATCGCCATCGACACCACGGCAATCATCAATGACGAGACCATAAGGTTTCGGTCTTTCAGCAGCCACAATGGCGCTATTGGACTTTTGGTTTTCCAACTGCGATAGATCCACATCACCAATCCCATGACTGCGAGCAATATCGCCGTCTGAATCATACGTGAGTCGAGCCAGTCGTCTTCATTCCCTTTATCCAACACAAACTGCAACGCGCCCACACCTAACGCCATGTAACCGATGATCCACCAGTCAAAGTTAGGTTTGGATTTGTTGTCGATATGGATATAGCGATAAATCAAAGAGGTACAGATCAAACCGAATGGCAAGTTGATGTAAAAAATCCAGCGCCAGTTAATGTTGTCGGTGATCACACCACCCACAACTGGGCCCAAAATAGGACCAAGCAAAATGCCGATGGAGAAAATCGCCATCGCTTTGCCTTTTTGCTCATACGGATAAATCTGCACTAACGTCGACTGCGCCAATGGAATCACCGACGCGCCGAAAGCGCCTTGGATAATGCGAAATAGCACCATCTCTTCAAGAGACTGTGCTTGCCCACAAAGCGCACTGGCAATCACAAAACCGATCACAGCAACCAACATGACTTTGCGTTCACCAAAACGCGACACCCAGAAACTGGTCATCGGAATGAAGATCGCTTCCGCCATGCTGTAACCCGTCAACACCCACGTAATTTGGTCTGCCGTTGCGCCCAACGCGCCCATCATGTGCGATAGCGACACGTTCGCAACGGTCATATCGATTAACACCATGATGGCAGAAAGCATCACGGCGACGGTGGCAATCCCCCGTTTGTCTGCCGTAATTTGATGGCTCATTGCACGCTACTTTGCAAATCAATGGTGACTTCTGAGCTCGCACCCACGCGAAGTTGCGGCGCATCGGCCGGTACTTCTAATGCCAAACGTACAGGGAAACGCTGTTTGATTTTAACCCAGTTACCCGTTGCGTTTTCTGGTGGCATCAAGGAGAACGATGTACCACTCGCAGGCGATAGTTGTTCTACCGTTGCTTTCCACACCACGTCTGGGTACATATCAATCACCACATCCGCATGCATGCCAGGTTTAATATGAGTAAGATCGGTTTCTTTAAAGTTCGCGCGTACCCAATAGCTGTCTTTTAAAATCACAGGGAACAACGTTTGACCCACGCTAACGACCGAGCCTACGTGCGTATTGATCTCACCGGCAATGCCATCCACTGGTGACGTAATGTCGGTGTAGCTCAAGTTCAGCTCTGCTTGCGCTAACTGTGCTCCCGCTTGTTGAACAACCGCAGCCTCTGCGCCTTCTTCACCACGGTTCGCAATGGCTTTTTCTACCGTCGCGCGCGCTTGCTCCAGGCTCGCTTGGGCATTGGCTAGTTTGTTTTTTGCCGTATCTAAATCTTGGTTCGACGCCAGTTTGCGTTTCACCAAGGAATCCGTACGTTTGTACTCCACTTGCGCTTCTATCAGGTTAGAGCGCGCCGCATCTAAGCCCGCAACAGCTTCAGTTACCTGCTTATCGGCAACATCATGTTGCTGGACCGCCAATTGGTATGCCGCTTTTGCTTGCTTCACTGCCAACAAATATGGGCGTGAATCTATCTTCAGCAGTAGGTCACCTTTGTTAACAGATTGGAAGTCTTTGACATCCGCGGAAACCACTTGGCCTTTTACCTGAGGCGCTACCGACAAAATTTTTGCCCTAACGTAGGCATCTTCCGTGCTTGGGTGACTGTCTGAATACTGCCAAGACCAATACATCGCACCAAATGCGATAACACAGAGAGTAAAGAAAAGAGTTTTTACCAGCTTAGATCTGGAGGAGGAATGCTTTGCGATGTCGTCGCTCATTTATATTGTCCACTTGTTCAATTATGTGATCAGTGTAGGACTTTTCGATCTTCCGACAATAAAATGATCTGCAAGGTAAAGATCCAATTTTGCATGTTGCTAAGTGGAGTAAATGATGTGCAATCAAAACGAGGATAAAAAAGAGGGGCAGTCCCCGTAACCGCCCCCAAAGTCATGCCAATAATAGTAATGTGCGTGTAACTACTGGTTTTTCTTAGAACTTGTAACCGCCGCTGATCATAAATACCCAAGGGTTAATTTTGACGTCGGTTTTTTGCTTCTCTCCACCTGCTTTGTAAGTTGCTTCTGTTTCAATGTTTGCGTACCACGCAGCAGCGTTGAGGAACCATTGATCGTTGATCATGTAGTCCACACCAATATTCGCTGCTAGACCGAATGAGTCATCCAACTTAAGATCTGAAAGACCAGCGCCTTTACCCGTGCTATTGAAGCCCTCATCAAAGAACATGGTGTAGTTGAGACCTGCACCCACGTATGGACGGAACTTACTTTGTGGCTCGCCAAAGTAGTACTGCACCATAAGCGTTGGTGGAAGGTGTTTGGTGTCCGCGATATCACCAAGACCTAACAAGTCTGTTGAAATATCGTGGCTGAATGGTGTTGCTGCTAGAAGCTCTAAACTGATGTTGTCTGTAAACATGTAGCCAAACGTCAAACCAAGCTGCGTATTTGAATCCACTTTCAATTCTTCTTGAGAACCAAGAATCTTATCGCTGCTGTCGTTTGGAACGACAGACGCCGCACCAACACGAAGAACGAAGTCACCTTGTTTATGAGCGAAAACACTTGGTGACACGAGTGCAGCAACCACTGCTAGACTGCAGATTGTTTTTTTCATTTTTATTTCCTTTCGTAGGGCTTCGTTATGTCGTACCCAAAGGGGTGCCTGCTAACTGATCTGAGATTTCAAGTAAACTCAGCGCCTTGAAGCACACGGGTATCTATATCTTTTTGAGCTGTGCGCAATCTAGCACATAGAAACCCTACTATTTTGATGGAAATCAATTTGTGAAAAATATAGGTTTTTTGTATGGAGAAACGCCATATTGATCAACAAATTATGCAAATAGGATACAATTCTGTAATGCAAACTGTGCGTGTGAGTTGCCATGCATACCCATAAATGCGAATCCTCTCGTTAAGGCTCGTAGCCAGCAAAAACTTTTTTCGTCCTCTACGTCTTCTATTTTCAAAAAACAACCCACTTAAAACGCTCGTTTGCCCCCTTAAAATCGCGATTTGAGGGGTTTGTAAAGCACTGAAATACAAGAAGTTATTTTTCTGGAAAATCAGTCACTTGGAGTGCTAGTCTGCTCGCAGCTAAGGAGAAGACATGTTAAAAACCGATCTCATTTTTGAACGAGAAAACTTTTCTCATCACGATTTTCAGAATGCTACCTTTAAAAACTGCCACTTTTATATGTGCTGTTTCGACCATGCCGATCTGCGCGATGCTAAGTTCATCGACTGTCGCTTTATCGAATCCAAAGCGCTAGAAGGGTGTAGTTTTCGCTTCGCGAACTTAAAAGACGCTAGCTTTACGAACTGCATGTTGGCGATGAGCCTGTTTAACGGCGCAAATTGTATGGGCTTGGAGCTACGTAAGTGCGATCTCAAAGGGGCAAACTTCCAAGGTGCGAACTTTGCTAATCGCGTCAGTAACACCATGTTTTTCTGTTCTGCTTTTATTACTGGCTGCAACCTCACCTACTGTAACTTCGAGCGAGTGTTACTAGAAAAATGTGACCTCTTTGAAAACCGTTGGAACGGTGCGAACCTCGCAGGGGCAACTCTCAAAGGCTCGGATTTATCTCGCTGCGAATTCTCGCCAGAACAATGGGGAACCTTTAACGTTGAGCAATGTGATCTGACTCATGTCGAACTAGACGGGCTGGATGTTCGCCGCGTTTCTCTGTTTGGTGTTAAAATTTGTGATTGGCAACAAGAGCAATTGCTTGCGCCTTTTGGACTGATCATTCTCTAAGGAAAGGCCATGAACCTGTTTAAAGACTTACCGAATAACCTCGACGAGGAAGTGTTCGAAGACCTGCTGACCCACAAAAACCTGCGTATAGAACGCATTGTCTCAACGGGGCAAACCTCGCCCGAAAGTGACTGGTACGATCAAGAAGAACATGAATGGGTCTTGGTTCTTAAAGGAGCTGGAGAGCTGACTTTTGAATCAGATGTAGTGCAACGACTTGAGGCAGGCGATCACGTTACGATTCCAGCTCATACCAAACACAAAGTGAGCTGGACTGACCCAACGCAAGAAACCATCTGGTTGGCGGTGTTTTATCAATAAACACAAAACGATCTTAAACCAAAAAATAGGCGCTGAATTTGCTCGATACTACTAAGCCGTCACTGGCACTGTTTGATTTTGATGGCACCATCACCCGAGAGGATATGTTTAGCCTTTTCCTCCACTATTCTGCTTATGGCCTGCGCAAACGAATAGGAAAGGTCGCTATCATGCCATTTTATGCGCTGTACAAACTCGGAGTGTTACCCGCTCGTGTTATGCGCCCTCTCAGCAGTTTTATTGCATTTTCAGGGAAAGAAACGCAGAAAATTGAAGCGATTGGCGCTCAGTTTGCCCATGAAGTGATCCCGCTGTACTTACGGCCAGAAGCGATGGAAAGGTTGGCGTGGCATCAACACAGAGGCGATACCATTGTGGTGGTGTCGGCATCACTCAATGCGTATCTCAAGCCTTGGTGTGAAGCGAACGGTTACCACTTGCTGTGCAGTGAACTGATCTCAGAGCAGCCAAAACTGAGTGGCTTTTACCAGCAAGGTGATTGCAGTTTAGAAAGAAAAGTCTCGCGCGTGAAGGCGGCGTTTTCGCTCGACGAGTTTGCGTCTGTTTATGCCTACGGTGATACACACGAAGACATTCCGATGCTCAAACTGGCAGACTACGCGATGCTCAACTGGAGCGAGTGGAGAGCAAGCGAATAACGATATGTGCTCTGATTTTCAAGACAACCACTCGACCAAAGTGATCGTTTTAGGCTAAAAAAACAAACCCTTCTCACATGAGAAGGGTTTTATTGATCAGGGCCCGAATAACTGGCTTAACGCCATACCCCCCATTGACCCGTTGTGCCTGGTTCCTCACCAGACGTCCACCACTGGGCAGTCCATTCTTTGCCGTTGTGCGTCACCACATCACCTTGGTTGTATACGGCCGTCTTGTCCCACAAGTTGGTTGGTTCAACTGGTGGCGTTACATCCGCTTTGATCAGTGACAACGCATAACTGAAGTCTGCGCTTGGCGCTAATACTTGGTTCGCATTCACGTTGTTACTATCGAACATGTAGTGGTTCATCTCTTGATGCCAAATGCCCACGTACCAATCGCCCGTTTGCTGCGCGTTAAATTGATCCGCAATTTCTGCCGCCCAAGTCGTCGTATTGTTTGCGCTGATTGGCAGTGAAATATCGACAATTTCATTGCCTGTCGCATTAAACGTACGGAAACGGATGGTGTCACCCGCTTCTACTGGTCCGAAACCTTGCTGAACAAAGTAGCCTAGAGATGTCAGATTATTGCCCGGTTCGGTTGGATCAACAGGGTCAGTCGGTGGCGTCGTGCCTGTTCCGTTTAACGTAATGTCACTACAGTTGTAGAAACCTTCCCCAGCGACATCAATACGCTGCCAACGAGTGTAAAGTACCGCATCGCCCGAACGATCAGCAGGGAAAGTCACCTGAATACGGTAGCGTTTTTCCGCATCAACATACACATCACCTGCGGTGTCGATCAGCTCTAAATCACTCCAAGTAAGAGGCTTTGAATCATCATAAGTTGGCTTGGTGAGATAGAATTCCCAGTACGATGGGTTGTGCGGCGCTTTGCCGTAAAACACCAATTCAATCTGGTTGTTTGCATCTGGCGTAACATTGGTGCGCTGCCAGTTTGGAGAAGGAATGTTCAAGCCTTTCTTAGCCGCATCGCCGGCAGAACACAGTTCACCGTCGCGAACCACGGCTTTCACATGCTCCATATCTCGGTAATTTGGTACGTTCGCCGCGATTTCGCTGCGTTGCACAAACGGATACGCGCCAGATTCTTCAAAAGCCGCTTTACACGCTTGGTTAGGGATCTCGTTGGTCCAAAAGCCACCGTCTAAATAACACGTATTTTGACGAGCACTTGGAAACTCTACCCAGCCATGGGCGTTGACGTTAAATGAGCTCAATGCGGCAACAGCGCTTAAGCTCAAAAGAGGAAGTGTTACATGTGATTTCATCGTTCATCCTTAATTTTGCTGACTCGCCGCTCTGAAACACAAGCGGTTTAAGCAAAACTAGCAGGATGGGATTATTTAGAAGGTGAGAATAAATATGGAAATTGTAAGAGTGCCATCTGCTTTCCAGCATTTGTTGTGAACCATTCTCATACTCGACTGACTCTTTCGAGTCACTTCAAATTCGTGTGCCACAAAAACTGTCACTCTCGTTTGGCTAGCGCTCGTCTTTTGGTGTGTCCATCACCACCATGGTTGTGATCGACTTGACGTGTTCGCACTCACCCAACACATCAGCGTGAAACGCTTTATAAGCGGCGAGATCTTGCGTTTCCACACGCAGCAAATACTCGTTCGCACCAGTGATGTTGTGACATTCCACCACCTCGTTTACAAAACGCACATGCTCTTCGAAACCCAACTGTGCCTGCTTAGAGTGCGAGGCCAAACCAATCGACACATAAGCGACAAAACCCACACCAAGTTGCTGATTATCCAGTACCGCTCGGTAGCCTTTGATCACGCCTTTACGCTCTAAATCTTGCACTCGGCGTAAGGTTGCAGACGGAGATAAACCAACGCGTTCCGACAGCTCCACATTGGAGATTCTTCCGTCTCGTTTGAGCACTTGCAATATTCTTTCGTCAAATCTATCCATGATGATGTTTCATTGCTTATTTAGTTTCTAATCATCAAATAAAAGCACAATATTGACCTCAGTTCTACTTATAGTTGTTCTCAACTTATCGAGAACTGATTCAAGGAACAATCTATGGAATATCATCAACTGGGCGCTTTGGCGTTGTTCGCTTTTGTCTCCACTTTTACGCCGGGTCCCAATAACATTATGTTGATGACCTCAGGGGCCAATGTCGGCTTTAAACGCACTATCCCACACATGTTGGGCATTACCTTCGGCTTTGGTGCCATGCTAATTTTGGTGGGTATTGGCTTGATGAGCCTGTTCCATGCCTACCCGCTAACCCACTCGATTTTAAAAGTATTGAGCTTGAGTTATTTGCTGTACTTGACGTACAAAATCGCCACCAGCGACAAAACAGAAGCAAAACACGATTTTCGCCCGATGTCTTTTTTAGGGGCTGTCGCATTCCAATGGGTGAACCCAAAAGGTTGGTCGATGGCGTTGACGGCCATTACGGTATACACCAGTGGCGGTTCTTGGCTCGAACTGACTTTTATCGCCGGTATCTTCTGTTTAGCTAACTTGCCATCGGTGACATTTTGGACGGCGGCAGGTATGCAATTGCAGCGTTGGTTGACCACCGATAAACGCGTTAAGGGGTTCAACTACAGTATGGCTGCGCTGTTGCTTTTGTCTACGATTCCAATGATATAAGTCCATTTATGGTTAAAAAACGACTCACTTTACGTGGTTAGAGAAAGGATAGAGGTAATATTTTTCTTGAGGCTTTGGCGTTAATTCACAGTGTAAATTTGTTTAAAGACGCTACCCTCTTGTTAGGGAACTTGATAATCTTTAAATGAGAAAGAGAATAATTATCGAGTAAAGTAACAATGAAAAAGAAGCCTCAACCTAAAACGCTTGTTGTCACAGACACAGAAACCATCACTCCAAACATGCAGCGCATTACCTTGCAAGGTGAGGCGCTGAGCCACTTTCCTCGTGACTGCGAAGGCAGTTACATCAAATTACTGTTTAACGATATGGGCGGCGCGGATCTGAGCATCCTGTCAGAAGACGACCGACCAATCATGCGCACCTACACTATTCGACGCTTTCATCCAGAAACCAGTTCAATCGAAGTGGATTTCGTCCGACACGTAACGCAAGATCTGCAATGCGGATTTGCAGCGCGTTGGGCAATGGCCGCACAAAAAGGCGACACGATCAGCATTGTTGGGCCAGGTAGCATCTCCAACTTAAATACGGAGGCGGATTGGTTCTTCATGGCTGCCGATATGACGGCACTTCCAGCGCTTTCTGCGAAAATTCGTACGCTGCCAGAAGAGGCCAAAGGCTACGCTGTGATCAGCGTGATGTCTCCAGACGACATCCAACCCCTACACGCGCCAGCAGGCATGGAGTTGATTTGGCTAACTGAACAGCAAACCTTGGCTGATAGCGTTCGCGAACTGGAATGGTTAGATGGTAACGCTTCGGTATGGTGTGCGTGTGAGTTCGATTCAATGCGTGCGCTGCGCCAATATTTCCGCAACGAAAAAGAAGTCGATCGCGAGAATATCTACATCAGCAGCTATTGGAAGCAAGGCGTATCTGAAGATGGGCACAAAGTGATTAAACGTGAAGACGCGGAATCCAACCAATAGTGATTCATGTCTTTTCGATTCCAGCTCTCATCCTAATAAAAACGCCCGGCATCACCGGGCGTTTTAGCAACTTCAGTTGTATTAAAGTTCATGAAAACTCTAATCCGCTAGTTCCTGCGCTAAAAAGTCGATCAACAACCTCACTTTGGGCGATAAATTTCGGCTTTGTGGATACAGTGCCCAAATGCCTTCACGGTCGTCTCGGTAATCGGTCAGCACCTCGACTAGCTCACCGTTATCTAGGGCTTCTTGAACGTAATAGTCCGGCAACTGCACTAAACCCAAACCACGTTTGGCGGCGCCCATTAGCGCAAAACCACTATTGCATTTAATCCTCCCCGACACGCGCAAAGACTTATCGCGTTTATTTTCCTTAAAATGCCAATAATCGACCGAACCAACCAAGCACTGATGTCGAGCCAGTTCGGATAATGTGTGAGGCTCGCCAAATCGCTCCAAATACATAGGGCTAGCACACACGTAATTTTGACGCGACGAAAGACGCTTTGCGATCATGCTGGAATCTTGCAGGCGGCCAAGACGAATCGCCACGTCTACCCCTTGCTCTATCAAATCCAGTTTTTGATTGGTCAGAACTAAATCGAGATCCACACGCGGGTACTTCTCCAAAAACTGATGCAAGAGCGGTGCGAGGTTCATTTCCCCATAGGTCACAGGCGCTGTCACACGCAGCAAACCTCGCGGTTCGGTTTGCATTTGCGTTACAGCAAGCTCAGCCAGTTCTAGCCCTTCGACCAAGTGTTTGCACTGCTGATAATAAAGCTGTCCAGCTTCAGACAGAGAAACTTTTCGCGTCGTGCGATGCAGTAACTTAACCGCAAGGCGCTCTTCAAGTGCCGATACGCGGCGACTGATTTGTGCCACTGACGTTTTCAGTTTAGCCGCGGCAGCTGTAAAGCTGTTAGTTTCCGCTACGGCAACAAACTCGCTGACTCCTTCCCAATTCGCCATGCTGTATTCCTGTCGACCTCTTCTAGACAAATAGTGATTACATTGTTCTCGTCGCGCTACGCTTTGAAAACGGGAAAACTTTACGCGTCAGGTAACGGACGAAGTTCGTCGTATTGCGCATCAAGCTCAATGCCAAAATATTCTTTCAACGCATCCAGGTAGGTTTGACCTGGCTCTAGCTCTATTTCTGTTAGCGCTTCATGATTGGCGCATCTGAGTGTGTAGTTAAGCAGCGTCACCAACCCACTTTCTGTCGCTCTAGCAGCGACTCTTGCGCTAGTAAAACGCGAATTAGGCGAAGTCGAGGTAAAGAAGTTGCTACATGCAATGTCACCAGCAAACACAAACTCTAGGTCAAAGCTGTATAGATTGTTCCACGTGTCCGTTCCATCGGTTGAAAGCACTTGGAGGAAATAACCAAACTGAGCATCTTTGACAAAACGGAAGGTTTGTAAATCCGTCTGAATCACTTGGTCAAGGATAAATGGCAATGGCGCTCGAGGGGTATTGGAGCCAAAACCCACATCGACAATCCATGTTTGTTCCTCTAACGTCACTAACGTGATTTGATGACTACGACCTGTTGGTGTACCAGACACATGTACACGCCCTAGCAAACTTCGCGCTTCAAACCCAAGAGTGTTGAGCACATCAAGCATTAAACCATTTAATTCAAAGCAGTAACCACCGCGAGAGTGGTACACGGTTTTTTGAATAATATCTTCAATCTCAACAGAGACGCCTCGCTGCAATGCGATGTCAAAATTCTCAAACGGCAGGCAACGATGCTGCGCCACGTGAATTCTGTGCAATGACTCCAAATCGGCGGGCAATTCACTAGGCAAGCCTAGCTTGGTTAAATAGGCACTCAGATCCGTCTTATTCATAATCACTCTTACTTAGCTGATGGTTTGACAGTTTTCTACTTTAGCCCCTCTATCTAACTTCAGGTCAATCACCTTTTCCATTTCCCTTCCGCTTTAAGGAGGCATCGCACTCTTTTTACACGCTCACCTTATCATTATTACGCATATGTAAAAATCATTTTCAAAATGGACGGATTATCATTTTTACTGAAACACCTAAAATGAGCACCAACAAAACGACGAAGCGCGGTAAGCAAACCTTAACTACGCTTATTACGTCACTCCATATACTGAAAATATAAAGGAAACATCCAATGTCGCTTGAAATCAAACCTGGTCAAACTCACATAAAATCAAAAGCAATGGTCGCTTGGGCTGCAGGTGAGCCGCTTAAAATGGAAGAAGTTGATGTACAACTTCCAAAAGCCGGCGAAGTGCTAGTACGCATCGTAGCAACTGGGGTTTGTCACACTGACGCATTCACACTATCAGGTGACGATCCAGAAGGTATCTTCCCTTCAATCCTTGGTCACGAAGGTGGCGGTATCGTTGAAATGGTTGGCGAAGGCGTAACAAGCGTTGAAGTTGGCGACCACGTTATCCCACTTTACACTGCTGAATGTGGTGAGTGTAAGTTCTGTAAATCTGGCAAAACGAACCTATGTCAGGCCGTTCGTGAAACTCAAGGTAAAGGCCTAATGCCAGATGGCACAAGCCGATTCTCTATCAACGGCGAAACTATCTTCCACTACATGGGTTGTTCTACTTTCTCTGAGTACACGGTTCTTCCAGAAATCTCACTAGCGAAAGTAAACAAAGAAGCACCACTTGAAGAAGTTTGTCTTCTAGGTTGTGGCGTAACCACTGGTATGGGTGCGGTATTAAACACAGCTAAAGTTGAAAAAGGCGACACAGTGGCAATCTTTGGTCTAGGGGGTATCGGTCTTTCTGCAATCATCGGTGCTCGCATGGCTGGTGCCAGCCGCATCATCGGTGTAGACATCAACGAAAGCAAATTCGACCTAGCGAAACAACTTGGTGCAACTGATTGCATCAACCCACAAAAATTCGACAAGCCAATTCAAGAAGTGATTGTTGAAATGACAGACGGTGGTGTTGACTACTCATTCGAATGTATCGGTAACGTAAACGTGATGCGCCAAGCACTTGAGTGCTGTCACAAAGGTTGGGGTGAGTCAGTCATCATTGGTGTTGCTGGTGCAGGTCAAGAGATCTCAACTCGTCCATTCCAACTGGTAACTGGTCGTGTATGGCGTGGCAGCGCTTTCGGTGGCGTTAAAGGTCGCTCTGAGCTTCCAGAAATCGTAAACCGTTACATGGCTGGTGAATTCGGCTTACAGGAGTTCATTACCCACACAATGGGATTAGCAGACGTCAACAAAGCGTTTGATCTGATGCATGAAGGTAAGAGCATCCGAACGGTTATCCATATGGATCAATAATGCTGCCTCAGGCTCTCCTTTTGGGGAGCCTGAATTCCTTCTGCTAATTAGAGAGTTTATTCATGACCATTGAAAATGTAAGCCAAGCCAAAGTGTTTGGCGGTTGGCACAAGCAATATACACACGAATCCAATGCCCTAAACTGCACCATGCGCTTCGCGATATTCTTGCCACCTAACGCAACGAAATCAAATCCCGTACCCGCGCTATACTGGCTCTCTGGTTTAACGTGTACCGATGAGAACTTTATGCAGAAAGCGGGCGCATTTCGTATGGCGGCCGAGCTTGGCATTGCGATCATTGCACCAGACACAAGTCCGAGAGGCGAAGGTATCGCTGACGACGAAAGCTATGACCTAGGAAAAGGAGCTGGCTTTTACCTTAATGCGACGCAAGCACCTTGGTCACTGCATTACTGCATGTACGACTATGTGACTGAGGAGTTACCTGCGATCATCGAAAGTAACTTCCCAGTCTCTGACGTGAAGTCAATTTCCGGTCACAGTATGGGCGGCCACGGAGCGCTCACCATTGGTCTGAAAAATTCAGAACAGTACCGTTCTATTTCAGCGTTCAGTCCAATCAGTAACCCAATGCAATGCCCTTGGGGACAAAAAGCCTTTACTGCTTACTTAGGCAAGGAGCTTGAAAGCTGGAAGCAATACGATGCAAGTGAACTTCTAAAACAACAACAATCACCATTACCAATTTTGATTGATCAAGGTGATGCTGATGGCTTCTTAAATGAGCAGCTTAGACCGGAAGCGCTGATTGCTGCGGCAAAAATACACGATTCAAACCTAACCTTGAGAATGCAACCAGGCTATGACCATAGCTATTACTTCATCTCAAGCTTTATTGAAGAGCACCTCAACTTCCATGCAAAATATTTGTTTGCATAGTTAAATTAAGTAAGCTCATGAAATAAAAAATAAAGTCACCAAAACTAGGTGACTTTATTTTCTTTACGTACTAACAAATACATATCTGAATATCGATGATTTAAATATGTAAAATAATGTAACTTAAGAACAAATTCGACGTCCCATTTCTCGCCTTATTAAATTCTCATTTCCGACACAGTATCTTTATTAAAAATGATACAAAGTTGCACTAAAAAGCAATTAAATACCGCGAAATCATTACGAAACTCTACCATCATCCCAACACTCTGAGCTTTTAATTAAGAAGCAACTTAATAACCTTGACGTGACGTAAACCGACAGTTATTTTTGAAACATAACGTATTATAAAATCTCATCCGGTTGGCTCTATAATTATAAATAAATTACCGCTAGCACCTTTGTCCTAGCTAAGAAAAAAGAATAAAACTCAAAAGGGCATATGATGAAAAAGATAGTCGCGCTAGGTCTGTTTTTTGTTGCGCCATTCTTGTCTGCAAATACGATCGTATTTAGTAGTAGCCAGCAGCCTAGTGTCATACTGGAACTGGAAGAGATCCAAGCTTTACCTACCACTAGCTACACGATGACATTGCCTTGGCTTCCTGCCTCGTCAGAGTTTTTAGGCGTTAAACTCAGCACGCTTCTTACACACGTCTACGGAAAGGTACCAGAGCAGGTTGATATCAGCAGCTTAAACGACTATCACTCGACATTGTCCCGACAAGATATTCTTCGATATCAACCAATACTGGCTTATCAACAAGATCAGAATTACATAAAAGTCAGGAATAAAGGCCCTTTCTGGGTGATATATCCACTCAATCTCTATCCAGAGCTAAACTACAATAAATATCATGCGCAAATGGTATGGCAAGTAAATGAAATAAAAGAAAAATAATAAGAATGAAGTTATCAGAACCCTATTCTAAGAAACAAAGAATATTGCAATATTCTACCACCAGCAAAATGCTGCTGGTGGTGTTTGCCGTTTCTTTGCTTCTCGCGAATGTCGTGCTTTTACAGCAAACACGTTCACTCTCACAAAATTTTAATAACGAACAAAAACAAGCGACTTGGTTTTTATTCCAACTCTCCAAAGAACTATCAGAACTTGTCGGCGAGGCCAGACGGTTAGATGAAAACGTATTGAATATTGATGGTGCAGAGCTTCAATACGAGTTAGCGTGGAGTCGCTTTGACTTATTGACCAGTAGCACGAAAGCCAATAAGTTCTTTTCTCGGAACAACATGCACCTTTACTTCATTAATCTTTTTGAAGAGTTCAAAGAGCTAGAAAAACAACTAGTAGAAGCTAGAACAGGTGACAGCCAAGCTGCTGCTGCATTTTATCGTTCAACTCAAACACTATATTTAGGCTTAATAGACTTCGTTAATCAAAACTTCCGCCTAAGCAGTAAAGCTTATGAAGCACAAAAAGGTCAAACCCAGCGCTTAATGCAAGCACAATATATGTTGTTTGCGACGTTCGTTTTGTCGATTATCTCTCTAACTTATTTCTTTTATCGTGAATCCCATTTTCATAGAAAATTGGCGCTAAGTGACCCTTTGACGAACCTAGGGAACCGCAATGCACTATTCATAACCCTAAACAAATTTACTCAAGAAAAAAGGCCCTTTTCTCTCTGGATTCTAGATTTAAATGGTTTTAAAGAAGTCAACGACACACACGGACACCAAGTTGGCGACACTGTACTGCGGGAAATCGCTAGGCGGCTTAATTCTATGGCACTCAATGATTTTACTGTTTATCGCATGGGAGGAGATGAGTTCGCGGTTATCCTTGAAGGTGAACATCTCAATGAAGAGAACGTACGTGAGCAGATAAATACCGTCTTTGATGCACAAATATTAAACTCCGATAAAGTCTCAACACTTTCAACAAGCATGGGCTTAGCGCAATACCCTAAAGACAGTGACAATGTTGACTTTCTTATCAGCATAGCGGATAAGCGCATGTACAAAATGAAATTTCAACGTTAAACGGTATATATGATGAGAAAGTTCATGCAAGTACTGCTTCTACTGGCAGTCATTGCGGCAGGTGTGTTGGCTTGGGTATTTATTCCATCGCACGAAACCATCGGGCAAAAAACGCTTGAGCAGGCACTCAACGACGACTACAGCCTCGTTGGACATCGAATCTACTCAACCGATCCGGATGCTGGCAACCGATTCGGCTACTTCGTATTGGCAACGGGCCAGAGCATTGAAGAGCAAGAGCCGTTTTTGGTCACTTCGGATCAGTTTATTCGCATGGAACAAACGGGTGATAACACCTTGTCTGTGACCGTCAATGGCCGTATCTACCAATACCACAACGACTTGTGGGTACCAAAATCGGATGGAAAGTTGCAGCACTTTTTAGTCAGCGCAACTGCCAACTACGTGCGCTAAAAAACGGGAACATTACTCCCCCCTCCCATCACACACAAAAAAACAAAGCCCCGCATGTACTGCGGGGCTTTTTACGTTAAGAAGAAAGTAACATCGAAAGGAGGGCGTTACTTCGCTAACACTTTCTCTTTAATCACTTTGAGTACCCCAGCCTCTTGGTTGCTTGGCGCAGAATAACGAGCAATTTTCTTAATCTCTTCATGCGCATTGGCAACCGCGTACGAATGCTCACTGACTTGCAGCATTTCAAGGTCGTTGAGGTAATCACCAAACGTCATGGTTTCTGCCGGAGTAAAATTCATCGTCTCTTGAAGATGCTGAATGGCCGCGCCTTTAGAGGCCTCGGCATTCATCACATCCAGCCAAATTTTTGCGCTCACTACAACTTTATGCGTTGCACCAAACTTCGCGTTCATGGTCGGGAACAGGAGCTCTTCCGAACCGTCAAAGTGACAAATCGCTACCTTGATGAACTCGTCTTCGACCTCAAGCAAATCCGTCACCATTTCACAGCGATGGTAGTACTTTTGAAACTCTTCCAGTGATTGCTGATCATGCGTTTCGATGTACGCCGAGCGCTTGCCACACAATACGATGTTCGCTCCATCAATTTCACGAGCCGCTTTCACAATCTTCGCCACTTCCGCTTTAGGAATGGCGCAACTGTAGAGCTCTTTGTCTTGGTACATCACCAAGGTGCCATTTTCGGCCACATACAACACTCTATCTTTGATTGGCGCGAACGTGTCTCGCAGGCTGTAATACTGACGACCAGACGCAGCGGAGAACAAAATACCTTGCTCTTCCAGTTGCAAAAACAGGTCGAAAAACTCTGGATCCAAACGACCGTATTGGTCAAGCAAAGTGCCATCCATATCGGAAGCAATAAATTTGATGCGAACTTGTGACATTAACTAAAACTCTAAATGACGCTGCGAAAAATATATCCATGTAAGGTACAGGATCTTGTATGAATCTCAAGTCGGGACAACGACGCCTTTCGCGATTACCAAGGGTGCAGTTTAAAGTAATCTTCACTGTGATCGATGAAGGCTCTCACCGCAGGAGACAAGTGTTTACGTGATGAATACAGCGCGTAAATGTTGAGATCATTTGGCTTCCAATTCGGCAACACCGACTCAAGCTGACCCGATTGCAGATAGATATTGCTCAAATAGGTTGGCAGCATCGAAATACCCATGCCTTGTAACGCGCCATGCAATAACGCCGTGGCCTCATTGCTGGTTAGGCGACACTCAATTCCCACCGATTCGAACTGGTCGCCCTGAGACAAATGCCACACGTGACGCTCAAAGTTTTTGTAACCCAAACAGTCGTGTGAAGATAAATCTCGCGGATGCGCGATCGCGTGGTGAGTTTGCAAGTATTGTGGCGATGCCACCAACACCGATTCACACACCGCAATCGGCTTACCAATCAAAGAAGGATCGGGATCTGACGCAATTCGGATTGCCAGATCGATGCGTTGCTCGGTTAGATCACTCACTGAGTCTTGCAGATCTATGTCGATATGCACTTTGGGGTGCTTTTGCATAAAACTGTTTACTACTGGGATCAACTGTGAGAATCCAAATGAAGTGCTAGACGCGAGACGGATTTTTCCGGACAGCTCACCATCAACGGCAATGTTCGACGTCAACGTATCGGCCTGTTTTAACCAGCGCTCAATCTGAGGCAAGCTGCGCTCCCCTGCGGTGGTGAGCGACACCTTGCGCGTGGTGCGGTGCAACAAACGAGTTTGCAGCCAGTTCTCCATCGCCTCTACATAACGAGTCACCATAGGCCGAGACATGTCTAACCGCTCTGCGGTCGCGGTAAAACTGCCAGAATAGACCACATCCACAAATACTTTTGCTGCCGTTACTCTGTCCATACATTTGCTCGAAATAAGAAATAGTGATGCACATTATTGTGTATTTTTCCGAGCGTATCAATTTCCTAATATAGCTCCCGTTCCCAAGCCGTCGTCGCTTGGCCCCAAATTCTTTAGGAGCTTATTATGAAAAAATTCACTTTGATTGCTGCATCCGTTTTAATGGCAAGCCCTGTCCTAGCGGCAAACCACTCTCCCCTTACTCTTGAGGTTTACAACGCCGACGGTAACAGCTTCCACGTTAACTCAACCTTGGTATACGGTGAGACTGACGCCATGGTCATCGACACTGGCTTCACCAAAGCTGACGCGATGCGCATTGCCGCTAAAGTGTTGGACTCAGGCAAAACGCTTAAAACCATTTTTATCAGCCAAGCGGACCCAGACTACTACTTTGGCGCAGAGGCCCTACACCAACAGTTCCCTGATGCGCAGATCATCGCAACGCCTGCGGTTCAAAAAATTATTAAAGAGAAATTGGCTGGAAAGCTGGCGTACTGGGGACCAAAGCTGGGCGCAAACGCACCGGTAAAACCAGTGATCCCTGTCGCGTACGATAAAGCATCATTAGAGCTAGAAGGTCATAAGATTGAAATTCGTGGTAACCATGGCACATCAGCACACCGCCCTTACCTATGGATTCCAGATAACAAAGCGATTCTAGGTAACGTAGCCGTGTACTCAAACGTACATTTGTGGATGGCCGATGCCGCTGACCAAACCGCTATCAATGCTTGGGAGCAACAGCTTAGCGAGATGCTTGCGCTTAAACCTCAAGTGGTCATCCCTGGTCACATGAAAGCAGGCACAAAGCTGAACGCAGACACCATTCACTACTCGCAACAATATTTGCAGGATTTTCAGCAAGCGAAAAAACACAGCAATAACAGCGTTCAACTCATTGACACCATGTCAGCGAAATACCCAGAAGCTCAATTGCCAATCGCGCTAGAAATCGGTGCGAAAGTGCATACTGGTGAAATGTCATGGTAACCGTGCATTACTTCTTCGATCCCATGTGTGGTTGGTGCTACGGGGCATCACCACTCATCGAAGCCTTGATGGACACCTCTCAATTTAAGGTAGAGCTTCATCCCGGCGGTATGATTGAGAAACGCGCGATTGAATCTGAATTTCGTCAGCACATCATCAACAGTGACGCTCGTATCGCAACCGAAACCGGAGCAACGTTTGGTGAAGCATATCTGCAACGCGTGAAAAGCGAAGATGCGTTTGTTCTTGATTCTTATCTACCAACACAAGCGATCTTGAGTGCGGAGAAAATGGGGCTGAATCCATGGCACATGCTAAAGGCCATCCAATCCGCGCATTATCAGCTCGGGTTAAAAGTGAATGAAGCATCGACGCTCAAAGCCATTGCAGAATCGCTAGGTTTAGCAAACGATGTGTGGGAGCAAAACATGACGTTAAGCGAAGCCGATCTAGATGAGAAAATTCGCTCTAGCCGACAGTTGATGCGCCAGTTACACGTTGGTGGTTATCCAACCCTGATTGCAGAAGTAAATGGCGAGTACCTGACCTTGCCGCACTCGACCTACTACGACAAACCGGCACAGTGGAAGCTTGCATTACAAAAACTGCAATAAACTCTTCCCCACTCGCTCTTGTCCTTAATCCAAGAGCGAGTGCACACACCGACATGGCAATCCTGACTCAAACAGGTACAATCCTCGCTCGAATTTTTACTCGCGCGGATACCCACCATGCACTCGCCTGAACATTGTTTTACACGTTTTACTGCTGATACTTCTGACTATGAATTACCAACGCAGTTTACGTTTCCGTTCTACTACACGCCGCATCCTCTTTGCGTTATGGCTGCAAAGCAATT
This sequence comes from Vibrio sp. Vb2880, assembly GCF_033337975.1. NCBI lineage: Bacteria > Pseudomonadati > Pseudomonadota > Gammaproteobacteria > Vibrionales > Vibrionaceae > Vibrio > Vibrio sp. Vb2880. The sequence goes on along the minus strand of NZ_JAWORT010000001.1, from coordinate 393,505 downwards.
GCAACAGTACTTATTAGCGCAAACCGACTTCGAACACGATTTTGGTTTGGTTAATGAAGAAACGGGGCGAGGCAAAATGTTTGGCGTATTGCTGGTAGAAAGCCCTCAAGGCGAGCTCGGCTTTTTAAGTGCGTTTTCTGGCAAAATTGCCGACCAAAACTTGATTCCAGGATTTGTCCCTCCTGTATACGACATGCTGACCGATGAAGGCTTCTTCCGCGCAGAGACAGATGCCATCAACGCCGCCAATGCGGAGTACAAAACCTGTGCCGCGAATCCGGAATTGGCGGAGCTTAAAGCGCAAATCCAAGCCGACCGAGCCGCTTATCAGCAAGAAGAGCAAACACAGCGCCAAGTGATGATTGACGGCCGCGCCGCACGCAAACAACAGCGCCAACAGGGCGAGCAAACGCTCAATGCCGATGACCTCAAAATCTTGTTGGATGAGTTGGGTAAGCAAAGTGTCACCGAGAAAAACGTTCTCAAATACTTAAAGCAAGCGTGGGATGAAAAGCTTGCAATCAAAGAAGCGCGCTTGGCCGAGTTAGAGCAGCAACTTGCTCATCTGAAAGAGCAGCGCAAAACACTCTCCAACGCTTTACAGCACAAACTGCATAAACAGTACCGCTTTCTAAACAGCCATGGCGAAACACGCGACTTGGTGGACATTTTTGCGGACACCACAAACCCAGTACCACCAGCAGGTGCAGGGGAATGTGCTGCGCCAAAACTGCTTCAATACGCGTTTAAATACGGATTCAAACCGCTGGCGTTGGCAGAATTTTGGTGGGGTGTGTCGCCAAAGTCTGAAGTTCGCCAACACAAAAAATTCTACCCATCGTGCAACAGCAAATGTCAGCCGATTTTGGGCCATATGATGCAAGGGCTGGATGTCGAACCTAACCCATTGGCGGAGAATTGGGCAGAAGACAAAGAGCTGGAGATAATCTACCAAGACGACGCTATGGTCGTCGTCAACAAGCCCTCGGGCTTACTTTCAGTGCCTGGTAAAACTATCAAGGACTCTGCTTATACGCGCCTACAAGCGATGTACCCTGATGTGGAAGGGCCGTTTGTGATTCATCGCCTCGACATGGCGACCTCTGGCATTTTGGTGTTTGCCTTAACTAAGCGCGCGAACAAAAGTCTGCAAAAACAGTTTATGTCTCGCGGCGTACAAAAACGTTATATGGCACTGCTCGAAGGCGTATTAAACGAGCCTGAAGGGGAAATTTCACTGCCAATGCGTGGTGACCCAGACGACCGCCCACGTCAACTGGTGTGTTTTGAACACGGGAAACATGCAGAAACCTACTGGCAACTGATTGAAGTCAAAGATGGACGCAGCAAGGTATATATGTATCCGAAAACCGGGCGAACTCACCAACTACGTGTACACAGTGCTCATCACATGGGGTTAAACATGCCGATGGTTGGTGATGGTTTATACGGCGAAAAATCGAATCGCTTACACCTGCATGCTGAGATGCTAGAGTTGGATCATCCATACAGCAAAGAGCGTATGGTGTTCCAAGCTGAGTGCGAATTCTAACGTCTTCCCGATTTTAAATAACAAAAAGGCACTGACTATCAGTGCCTTTTTTTGTTTTCTAACAACAGAATAAGCGTGATGCGCGATACCGAAAACCGTTAGCTCACCTTAAACTTGGTCCACACCTGAGAGCGCCAACGTCTTGCCATGATGATACCACGTACCCATTCATCGAGAGCGATTGCCATCCAAGCCCCTAAAACGCCATAACCCAAGTGGATGCCAAAGATGTAAGAGAAAAGCACGCCTAGTCCCCACATACTCAAAATCCCCATTTGCACTGGGAACTTGATGTCACCCGCGCCTTTGAGCCCCGCGATAAAAATCAGGTTAAACACACGTCCGGCCTCGAGCAAAATTGAGCCCATGACTAACGAGCTTGCCAATACGAGTATTTCCGGTTGATCGGTAAATACGCGCAGAATCTCTTCTCTAAACAGGTAAATCAGTGTGGTTGCCGCCGTTGATGCCACAAATCCTACTAAGAAGTAGATTTGTACGCGTTTTAAAATGCTGCTCACCCAACCTTTACCGATGTAGTAACCAGTCTGAATTTGCGCTGCCTGACCAATTGCCAGCGCGAAAGCAAACGAGAAACGGGCAATGTTTTGCGCATAAGTGAAAGCCGCTAACGATGCCGTCCCCATTTGCACCACAAAATACACAATGCAGATTTGCGCCACGTTGTAAGACAGCACCTCACCCGCGTTCATGCCGCCGATTTTTAAGATCTTTTTGTAAATCTCTACGGGCACTTGTTTCATGGTCGACATTGGTAGCTCAATGCTGCTGCGCGCGAGAATAAACCATAACATTAACGTACCGATGACTTGGCTGACGACGGTTGCTATTGCCACGCCTTGCACGCCATACACAGGTAAACCAAATGGCTGGTAAAGCGCAATATAGTTACCAATGATGTTGAACACACCCGAGATCAAATTCACCACCATTGGGGAACGTGAATAACCATGACTACGCAGAATAGTTGTAAAAACAACGCCAATCGTAACGTTAAACGTCATCGCACCGCTTATCAGCAGATATTCATGAGCGTACTGCTCGACTTGCGCTTCCAAGCCGTAATACGGGAGTAGATATATCGCACCAAGCACGGCAATCACACTCAATAGCACACCGACGAGCACAGACAACGCAATACTCGCAACACCAACGCTCACTGACTCTTGCTCGCGTCCAGCGCCATTGTATTGGGCAATCAAAATCCCCGTACCGCTACTGACAAAGGTCGAAACGATGATTAAAAAGAAGGTAATCTGCGTGATCACACCAACAGCGGATACGGCTTTGTCTGAGTAGCTACTCAGCATGAACACGTCACTGGTTCCTAAAGCCGTCCGTAGCAAAATTTCGACAAGAATTGGCCAAGCTAATGCCACGATGGACATTCGTTGGTTGATGTTTTGGCTTTTAGGCATGCTTGTAACCTTTCCTACAACTAAAAACTGCCTCACAATATTTGTGAAGCAGTTTAAAAATAGTGACTCGAACGAAGCTCGATATGAGGTTGTGATTTAGCGCGGATTCTAGTCGCATATTGGTCATAACGACAACAATATTTCGCCCTGTTTCGGAAAAATATTTCTAATGCATTTTCGAAACGACATATGCCTTGACGATACGTAGAGCAGAGATTGGTGAACAATACTCTCAATCAACGAGCACCGAACAGAATCAGGATAATCAATAGAAATATCTCCAGCTAGATACATTACTTTGAGTTATCAGTCCAACCATATAGAGCCATGAAGAACCGTCATGAAAACCTGCATGCGCCACCATTCCTCTTTGAACACTCGCACCAAATCACACTGATGGCTTTGCACTAAAAATGACTGATATCACATTTGGAAACTTTGTTGTTCTATTTATCGCGAAAATACCGCCTAGAATAAGCGTACACGTTAATTAAGCAAGGATACGTAATGTCGACATTGGCTGGGGCGCGCTTAGAAGAAATGGCGGACATCCGCTCAACAAGAAAAAAGAAAATTGTCTTTTTATGCTCCAGTATCGCCGCTGCCTGTTTAACTTATGGTTCCATTGCTCAATCACTTGAGAATAACTGGGGTTTAAGCTTTTTCCATGCTTTGTGTGCCTTGGCATGCTTAGCAATCAGTTATGTAATAAAAGTCCAGCGGCACCATCAATACGCCGACTTATGGCTAAGTGCTGTCTTAATGTTCGAAGGGTTATTGTTACTTCTGTATAACGACGCTCCGTCAGGCAAGATGCTATGGCTATATCCTATTGTCGCCACTCTGGTATTAATTAATGAGTTTAAGGTCGGTCTGTTGTTCAGTGGCACCTACATTTTACTGATCTTTTTTGGGGTCGCTTTTTTAGATCGACTGCCAACAGCCACAGAAATCATAGAGCAGAGATTGATGCTGACCCTGATAGCGACCGCGTTTGTGTGTCACACGTTCTCGTATTACTACACGAAAGTCCTCAATTACATTCAAACACTGTATCGTGAGGGGATTGAGGAGTTAGCATATTTTGACCAGCTCACTGGGCTTGCCAATCGCTGGAGCTTTGAGACTTGGGCGCGCGCAAAGCTCGATGAAATCAAGCACTCATCTGATGACAGCATCACCGCATTGGTCTTTCTCGATATCGATAACTTCAAGCACATCAACGACACCTACGGGCACGATATTGGTGACCAAGTACTTCAAGCCTTCGCAACTCGATTAAAAAATAACATTCGCAACAAAGACAGAAAAACCGATAAACACGACTACTCCATCGCTCGATTTGCGGGCGATGAATTTGTAATCATGCTTTACGATGTAAAAAGTAAAGATGACCTCGACAGCATCCTAAAACGGATCGTGAATCTGTTTCCGACAGGTTACCGAAGCTACGATATGATTAACGAGTTAACAATGAGTGTAGGTGCTGCTATCTATAAGCAAGATGCAAAGGATTTGTCTGAATTGACTCGATGTGCAGATAAAGCAATGTACGCAGCTAAACATACTGGTAAAAACCAGTACGCCTTTTATGAGCACTGCAATACGGAAGAACAGTCAACATCTGATGCACCAGCGGTACCAGAAGCTTGCTAATGACTAAGCGAACACATGCATCACCCAAAGCCCCACAACGAGGAATACGATTAACCACACTACTTGCAACGTTCTGTTCGGCTTGTCTTGCTGACGAGTGGGGTTATCTTTAAACGCACGGCTCTTCATTTTGCCCATTAAGCTCTTTCCTAGAGCACGTCGATAAAATTCACGTCTCTTATGAGCGGCGTTGGCAACTTCGGTAAAGCGCTGTCTTTGCTCATTGGTGAGATCTTTATCCTCGTAACGAGGAGGGAGATCAGAATGCTTGCGTTGTACTGCCATCACTTCCTCCCTGGTCGATGGGTACATTTTTATTAAGTATATACCCAAATAACCAAAAAGATGCGTTATAAGTGAAGCACATAGACGAAAAAACCACCCGAAGGTGGTTTTATGACGAGCAACAAATGAACGCTAGAAGTACTCACATAAATACGCAGTCGCTTCTTTCACTTGAAGCTCAAATGAAGAATTACCTTCCACTTCAAAAAACTCACCACTTTGATAAGTCGTCCAATCGCTCTCGCCAACACGCTTGACCACAAGCGCACCTTTTACAACCGTCATACGCTCTGGTGCTTGAGTACCAAACGTGTACTCACCAGGAAGCATCACACCAACGCTAAAATCCTGATCTTTCTGGTTAAAGCCTAGTGATTTTACACTACCAGCAAAATAGCTATTTTCCTTAATATTCATTATTGGTTTCCTTATCAAAAGTCCGCTCTTTTTTACCTTGTTTCTTTCCGTTACTCAAGCTTTGAAAGCCATTAAACTCAACGTAATAACGCACATCCTTTGCTACTGAGCGAGAACCTTTTTTCGCGAGGATTAATCAGGCGACCTAAACCGAGCAAGAAAACCTGCGAAGTAATGAATGTGAGCAAACAACAAAACCATCAATAAGATGTGTATCTGAATGTAAAAGTGGACATTAGATCATAGTTTCGTCGTCTCAATGGCGGGATTGTTTGTTTTTAAAAAGGAAGGTTTCCACCATGTTAAAAAAGTGGAGAAAATTAGATCTATGACGGACTCAACTCGCCGAAGGCGAAAAGCACGACAAGAACCAAAACTTTCATTTTTGGCTCGCCACCAATCCAAAATCCTCAAGATTACATTTGTTTGCTTCGGGATGGGTCTGTTGACGTTTTTTGGCTATCAAATCCACCTCTCCTATCAAGACCACATTGATCCGGAAAAGGTGTACGGCGAATGGATTGAGATTGGCGCGCCACCCTACCAAACAGAACGTCTCGTTTTCACTGAAGATGGGGTATACCGAAACCATCGACTCATTACGACGGAATTTGAATTCGATGGCAAGGTCATCACGTTGAATACCGGATTAGGAAAGACCGCGTATCAGATCTCGGGCTCTCATCTTTCACCTCAAATACGCCGTATTGAGCCTCTTATTCCAGATCAGCGATTCATTCGTAAAGGATTTGAGCATACCGTTCAGGGCTCAGAAACCGGCGCAGCCTCTAAACGTCGCGCCGCGTTGAGTGAACACTTCAGCCGTGACTAATACGTCTTCACGGCTATTTTTCCTTTCAATTCTCTTTCTATATCAATGAAACAAAACCTTAATAAACAACAAAATAAGGCCTTCATCGCATTTAACTAACTCGTTACTGAGTAAACAATAATTTTAGTTTCTGCTGAGATTTTATAAATTATTGACTCAGTCTGACACTTTCTGTGTAACAGAGTGCGAGTTTTAGTTAAGTTCTCTCAAGTGCCTCGAAAACCGTCTTAATTTTTTTTGACGAAAAAAAACTCTCTGAAATGCTGAGTGTGATGCTTTTGCACGTGGAGTAAATCCAATCATCTTATCTGGTGCAAGAGCAGCCTATGTTCTAGGTAGAACATGAATCCAAGGATTGAGAGAGAAGTTATGATTCGATTTAACCTATGTGCAGCTGGAGTTGCTTTAGCGCTATCAGGCGCTGCAGTTGCGGCTCCAACCGCACCAAGTATCGATATGTACGGTTCCAACAACCTTCAGTTTTCTAAAATTGAACTCGCGATGGAAACCACGTCAGGCTACTACGACATGGTGAAATACCATGAGCAAGCGAAGATTACTGTTAAATTTAACCAGTGGAGTGGCACACCTGGTGACACTTACAACGTCTATTTTGATGGTGTAAAAGTAGCAAGCGGCCCTATCACTGGTAGCCAAACGACAGCTTCGTTTGAATACGGCCAAGGTGGCTTATACCAAATGGAAATCGAAGCATGTGATGCGACAGGTTGTGCGAAAAGCGCACCAGCTGAAATCACAATTGCAGATACCGATGGTTCTCACCTGAAGCCACTAACGATGAATGTTGATCCAAACAACAAAACCTACAATACCGATCCAAGCGTCGTGATGGGTACGTATTTTGTTGAATGGGGCATCTATGGCCGTGACTACACAGTCGATAATATGCCGGTCGACAACTTGACTCACATCCTTTACGGTTTTATCCCAATTTGTGGCCCAAATGAGTCTGTGAAGTCTGTTGGCGGCAACAGTTTCAACGCGCTACAAACTGCTTGTACAGGTGTGCCTGATTATGAAGTCGTTATCCATGACCCTTGGGCTGCTTATCAGAAGAGCTTCCCACAAGCTGGTCATGAATACAGCACGCCTATCAAGGGTAACTACGCAATGCTAATGGCATTGAAACAACGTAACCCTGATCTAAAAATCATCCCATCGATCGGTGGTTGGACACTGTCTGACCCATTCTTCGATTTCGTGGACAAGAAAAACCGAGACACATTCGTCGCATCAGTTAAGAAGTTCCTGAAAACTTGGAAATTCTACGACGGTGTTGATATCGACTGGGAATTCCCTGGCGGCGGCGGTGCAGCAGCCGATAAGGGCGACCCTGTAAACGATGGCCCAGCATACATCGCACTGATGCGTGAACTGCGCGTAATGCTTGATGAATTAGAAACTGAGACAGGCCGTACTTACGAGCTAACGTCCGCTATCGGTGTCGGTTACGACAAGATTGAAGACGTAGACTACGCAGATGCGGTGCAGTACATGGATTACATCTTCGCAATGACTTACGACTTCTACGGCGGTTGGAATAACGTTCCTGGTCACCAAACTGCGCTTTACTGTGGTTCATTCATGCGTCCTGGTCAGTGTGACGGTAGTGGCGTTGATGAGAACGGCGAACCGTACAAAGGTCCTGCTTACACAGCAGATAACGGCATCCAACTTCTTCTTGCTCAAGGCGTTCCTGCAAACAAGCTAGTACTTGGTACAGCAATGTACGGTCGTGGCTGGGAAGGCGTAACTCCAGATACACTCACAGATCCAAACGACCCAATGACAGGTACTGCTACAGGTAAACTGAAGGGCAGCACAGCGCAAGGTGTTTGGGAAGATGGCGTAATTGACTACAAAGGCATTAAGTCATTCATGCTAGGTGCAAACAACACTGGCATTAACGGCTTCGAGTACGGCTACGATGCACAAGCTGAAGCACCATGGGTATGGAACCGTACAACGGGTGAGTTGATCACATTTGATGACCATCGCTCAGTGCTAGCAAAAGGTAGCTACGCGAAGTCTCTTGGTCTTGCTGGTCTATTCTCTTGGGAAATCGACGCGGATAACGGCGACATTCTCAATGCAATGCACGAAGGTATGGCTGGCGGTGTGGTTCCTCAACCAAACCGTAAACCAACAGCCGCAGCTGGCGCAGATCAATCAGTAACAGGTCCTGCAAATGTGGTTCTAGATGGCAGCCTGTCAAAAGACTCTGACGGCACCATCGCAAGCTACGCTTGGGAACAAGTATCTGGAACAGCAGTGGTACTAACAGGTGCAAACACAGCGAAAGCAAGCTTTGATGCAGCAGAAGTTACTGTTGAAGAGCAATTAACTTTCAAGCTGACGGTGACTGATAACGAGGGTGCAACGGCATCTGACCTCGTTGTAGTAACAGTGAAACCAGCAGGTGTTGTTGACCCAGTGAACAGCGCACCAGTTGCACAAGTTGTTGCTCCAGCAACAGCAAACGCTGGTGACGTTGTGGTTGTAGATGCATCTGCGTCTAGCGATGCAGACAACGATACCCTGACATTCAACTGGACTCTACCTCAAGGTCTGAATGCAACGGTTGAAGGCTCTAAAGTCACGTTCACTGCTGCGGAATACCCGCAAGACACAAGCTTAAGCTTCACTGTAAGTGTGAGCGACGGTAAAGCGTCTTCATCGGCAAGCGCGACAGTGGTTGTTGCACAGCACGCAACCGATCCGAACCCTGGTACTTGTGACAACGCATGGGATGCGAGCGCAGTGTACACAGGTGGTAACCAAGTGACTCACGCAGGTAAAACGTGGGAAGCGAAATGGTGGACTCAGGGTGACGATCCTAGCCAATCTGGCGAATGGGGCGTTTGGAAAGAAGTTGGCGTAGCTAACTGTAACTAACTTCAGCCTTGCAGACGTTCTGCTAAATAAACAAAGGACAGCTTCGGCTGTCCTTTTTGGATTTAACTTCTTAACGAGAAGAGCAACACCAGAGACGAAAAAGTCTGAGGTGTTACTTTCAAATCGAATTAGCGCAAAACGGAGCGAATCAATCAGTAAAAGTAAGGGTTACCAAGCACTATCGATCAAACGGTCAAAACTACTGAAGACTTGCTCACACTTCATCACTCGACCATGCCCCTGACCTTGTGTTGTCACTAACTCAACGTTTTTAATCTCTTCAGCCGCTTTTGCCGAGACACTGTATTTGGTGAACTTATCTTGCTCATCATGAATAATAATGGTGTGAGACGGACGCTCAGACAAACGCTTCATCGGATCAATGGACTGTAACGGATAACCAAATTGGTCTTCAACTTCTGAAACCACAGCATTAAAAAGCTTCATCGAGTAACCGGAACGCGCAATGCTACCGAATAAGTTCTCTACGTAATTTAATACCGGAGCAATAAGCAGCAAAGGCTTGTTTTCTAATTTACTGTGCCTACACTCAAGAGCAGAAGCGGTGCCCATGCTGTGCCCAACTAGGCCAACAATATCCTCGACCGTATCCAACACATCTTCTAATCCTCTGACAAACCCCGGAATGTGCCCATACTGCCCCTCACTCTCACCATGTGCCGGATGATCGTACGCCAAAGCAGTAAACCCTTTCGACGCAATATGTTCCATCAGTGGATAAAACTGACTTGCCGTTCCAGACCAACCATGAGTTAGCACCCAAATAGGTCCAGAGCCCAAAGTATAGGTTTTGATGATGCCTGCATGCCCTTTAATTTCACCTTTGATAAGCCCTTGAGGCTCAATATTTTTAGGTTGCGTACGAGCAGGTGTCAGAAGAAGCTTGCGCGCGGTCTTCTTTGCATGTGACGGGGCCAGTGTATGGTGTAACCGAGTACTAATGTTCACCAAACTGCGCTTAATACTGAAACGTTGCGATGTATTAAAGTAAATTTTTTCACTCATAATCATGTCCTTAACTATCAGCTTTGCACAAAATAGAACGGTCGTGCTTTTTACGCTGATAAGAAAGAGCGAACTCAGCCGCTCTTTGTGATTTTATGTCTACGAATCTGGGAAGCGAATAACCGATATTAGCCTTTCCAGCGAGAAAATAAGTTGTCGATCCCTTGCCAAAACAGACGCAAGCTTTCTTGCTCACCTTTAATTGAGTAAAAAACATGCGCACTCAAATAGAGACCGTACAAATCAAACGTTGCTTGGCGTGTATCTAAGTCTGCTGCAAATTCTTGCTTCTCTTTGCCTTTCGTTATTTGGATCTCCAAATAGCTCAGCCAAGTGTCTATGGATTTACGCAGTCCGGCCTGAAGCGGGCAATCTTTATCTGCCGTATCATTCCAAGCGTCAAGAAACATACAACTTCCTTGGAATGCGTGATTCCAAGTCATCCAAGAGTCGAGCAACCCTCTAATTTTACGCTCGATATTGCCATCCCCGAGTTCTCGAGCAGGCTCAATAACCCGATCAGCGAACACTTTATTGGCGTGATCAAGCACCGATAGCTGTAAATTCAACTTCGAATTAAAGTGGGCAAACAGACCACTTTTCGACATACCGCATTGCTTGGCTAACTCTCCAATCGTAAGACTTTCTAATCCGTCTTCGCTGGCGATCTCAAAAGCCCGCTGCAGAATAAACTCTTTTGTCACTTTTCCTTTTTGCATAATCTTATTTTTAGCACGATCGTTCTTTTTTGCAATCTCGAGTTAACTGGTCTAACCATTATTCAGTGCTATTTTCGACTCACGAATCAGGTATTGATTGCGTTAATAGGTTAATAATTAAGAAGTTTGAAGTAAGTCTTAATTTTCAAAACAGCTTCAATGTAAGCGCAAGTCTGTTGACTTTTTCACGTATTACTTCAGTAACAGCCTGCTATTTTCACCTAAGTTTTTTATTTAGGTAAACAATGTAATGGCAAAGAAACAAAAAATAGCCAGCTTAGAGTTTGCACGTATCATTGCGATGCTTGCGATTGTGGGTTTGCATTGCCAGATGGCACTGACGTACTGGCAGTGGAATGGGATACCATGGGTTGGCTATATGCTCAACCAACTGGCTCGTTTTGCTGTTCCGCTGTTCTTTCTCATCTCGGGTTATCTAATCCAGCCGAAGTTGAGTCACTCACCTATTGATACTCTTAAGAACTACACCAAACCGTTAATGAAGGTTTGGCTCATTTGGAGCATGATCAGTTTACTGATGCCATTCCAATGGCAGACGGTCGCTGAGGCAGGGTATCTCGCCGAAAGGCAAGGTTATTGGGGGTACTTAATGTCAACCCCGATCAATTCACTCATCGAAGGCGGACTCGTTCATCTGTGGTTTATTCCCGCTCTGGTCATTGCCGTAGCGTTAATTGCCTTTCTCGTGCATATCAATATGGCGCAACTGATACTGCCAACCGCAGTATTGCTATACATATACGGGGTCTTTGCTGGCAGTTATGCGACCATTACCGACCTGCCAGCGCCTTTCTTTACTCGTAACGGGCCTTTTTTCAGCACGTTGCTAGTTGCTCTAGGTTATTTCGCACGAGAAGCGCAGTGGCGGTGGTCGAGAAATAATACGGTTCGATGCATTATTCTTGGCATGGCACTGCATTTTGGTGAAGCTTACTGGCTGATGCAACATGACATCGCTTTCAACTCGCACGACTTCCTATTCGGTACCGTTATCTGGGCTGTAGGTGTCTTTATGTGGCTTTTGGCTCACCCTCATTTTGGCGACATGCCTTGGGTCTTCAAACTATCTCCTAGCGTGTTAGGAATATATGTTAGCCATCTGCTTATCATAATTGTCATGATGAATGTCGCTGGATTTATCGGGCTGCAACACCTCGCGAAAGATGTGTTTATTTATCCTGCAACGATTGTTGCAACCATACTGCTTGTGAAAGCAATTGACACTTCACCGTTGAAAAAATGGCTCTTACGCTAAATGCATTCAGCTCTAGATATAGCTAGCTTTAACTCAAAAGGGTTAGAGCTAGCCAGTTAAAAATGAGATTTCTCTCTCACTGACCAATTTTTGACTTTCTAATCCTTCAGAATTTGCTTTCACTCACAAAAAACATTGTTCATTTCCTTTAAATTGGCTCGACTATTACAACATTGCTCATTAAACGGAGGCTGTATGTGGGCAGGTCAAGGACTCGTTCCTTTTTTAGAGATTAGTCACTGGTTAACTTACGGTTTATATGCCGCTGCGGTTTTATTCGGCGCAGCAAGCATTGCGTCACTCAGAAAATAGTGGCGCACACTATCATTTCCTAACTCCTACTGTTAATTCGAGCTCTCTCACAACTAACTCATTCATTTGTGGCTAATATTTCTCCAACCAGACAAAGGAGAAATGTCTATGCCAATCTATCCAATTGTGGCTTTCTGCTGTTTGTTGTTCTCTAGCGCCACCTTTGCTGCATCAACCAATGAACTGAATCTTGTTAATTCTGGTGTCGGTTACGCGGCTCTGATTATCTTTTCGATCGCTTACATACTGGTTATGTTGGAAGAGTATCTGAAAATGAGAAAATCCAAGCCAGTGCTGCTCGCTGCAGGGTTAATTTGGATTCTGATTGGCTACACCTTTGCTCAGCACAACCAGCCTGAAATCGCCAAATCCGCACTAGAACACAACTTGTTGGAATATGCCGAGTTGCTGCTGTTTTTGCTCGTGGCGATGACCTACATCAACGCAATGGAAGAACGCAAACTCTTCGATGCCTTACAAGCGTGGATGGTCGGTAAAGGTTTTGGATTCAAAAAGTTGTTCTGGCTGACGGGGTTTCTCGCTTTTGTCATTTCACCGATTGCCGATAACTTAACTACGGCCCTTTTGATGTGCGCTGTAGTGATGAAAGTCTCTGGTGATAATCCTAAGTTCGTCAATCTTGCTTGTATCAACATTGTTATCGCAGCCAACGCTGGCGGTGCATTCAGCCCATTTGGGGATATTACAACCCTGATGGTGTGGCAAGCCGGTCATGTCAGCTTTGCTGAGTTCATTCCGTTGTTTGTACCGTCATTGGTGAACTACTTGGTTCCCGCGTTTTTGATGTCACTGTTTGTTCCAAACACAAAACCGAATACGATTCACCAACACGTTGAGCTAAAACGCGGGGCAAGGCGTATTGTCGCATTATTCATTCTGACGATTGCCACCGCAGTCTCTTTCCATGCTGTGCTGCACTTCCCACCCGTTATGGGCATGATGATGGGCTTGGCGTACTTACAGTTTTTCGGATATTTTTTGCGCCAAACTCTCAAACACTCACTCGCAAAAAAAGCAGCTATGGCAATTGCCAATGGCGATGATCAGGCATTGAAGCGCTTAGGCTCAGTGGTTCCGTTTGATGTGTTTCATCGTGTGTCTCGAGCCGAATGGGACACCTTGTTGTTCTTCTACGGTGTTGTAATGTGTGTTGGCGGTTTAAGTTTACTTGGCTACCTCGAACTGGTTTCAAACGTCATGTACACGCAATGGAACCCTGTCTGGGCAAACGTAATGGTTGGTGTCCTATCTGCAATCGTCGATAACATTCCGGTTATGTTTGCTGTACTGACCATGGAACCAAGCATGTCGATGGGCAACTGGCTACTGGTCACATTAACCGCAGGTGTCGGGGGCAGTTTGCTTTCCATTGGCTCCGCGGCAGGCGTCGCTTTAATGGGAGCCGCGCGTGGACAATACACCTTCTTTGGCCACCTAAAGTGGGCTCCCGTCATCGCCTTGGGTTATGCCGCCAGTATTGCGGTACACTTGTGGATGAATAGCGGTTTATTTACTTAAAAGCACCGACAATCAGTTACTTAACTTGCAACACAACCTAGCGGTCGGATGGATGGTTAACGCCATCCATCACTTCAATCGCTCCCAACTCATATGGGTTGACGCCCTCTAAGCAGCCGACATTATAGCCATACTCACTCGGGTCAGAACGACGCTGATGGTGCGTATAAATACCGCACTCGCCACAGAAAAAGTGCTTCGCAGTGTGTGTATTAAATTGATACTGCTTCAAGACGTCTTCGCCTTGCATAATACGAATACCGTTCAAAGGTACAGATGCGACAATCGCGCCACGACGTCGACACATAGAACAGTCACACCGTCTCGGTTTCTCAATACCATTGGGTAACGCCAGTTCCAACTCAACTTTTCCACAGTGGCAACTCAGTCGATGTAATGTGTTGATTTGGGTGTTGCCAACTTTCTTAATCATAACTTTTCCTTGTTGTTTTTCTATCTGTGTACATTATGTTAAACAGGTTAATATCATCATAATCTCGTCCAAAAACTCGACATCCATCACTTTTCGCGACATTTTATTGGCCGATTTGTTAGTTGCTATTTTGGCGACTGTCTATCGCGTCCGTGAGACGTGTTATCTCCGGCGCGGTTTTTAAACCAAGGAAATTAATTTATGGACAAAGATCATAGCCTAAGAGAGAACCTCTTGGCTCTGACGCTCGGCAGTGCGTTGGTGTCACTTGGGGTGATATTTTTTAGCAAAGTAGGATTGCTCACTGGCGGTACGGCTGGTTTGGCGATCTTCCTAACCAAAGTGAGTGACTTCAGTTTTGGTCAGATATTTTTCGCTCTTAACCTCCCTTTTTATATTTTATCTGTGATGCGCATGGGTTGGCGCTTCACTATCAATACCTTTATTGCGGTTTCGATTGTCTCTTTTGCGGTCGATCATCTGCATCATGTGATTGAGATTTCACGAATCGAACCTTTCTATGCGGCACTTTTGGGTGGTGGACTGATTGGAATCGGTATGTTGGTAATTTTCCGTCACAAAATGAGTTTGGGTGGCTTTAACATTCTAGCGTTGTACCTTCAGGAACGTTTTGGAGTTCGAGCGGGTAAAGTTCAAATGGCGTTAGATTGTGCCATCGTGGTGATGTCACTGTTCATTGTAGATGTGCACCTTATCGCTCTATCTGTTCTAGGTGCCATCGCAACGAACTTGATTTTGGCGATGAACCATAAACCAGGACGATACCAAGCAAAAGCGCAAGCAGCATAATCATCGCTGCATAGTCAACAACCTTAAAGCCCCCAGCCAGTCGCTCGGGGCTTTTTTCATTCAACGCTAAGATCACGTCAACGAGCTCGTTTTGCAGTGCTGCTGCATCTCTTCATCCAATTTAGCTTTATATTTCTGGCTAAGATGGAAGTGTACTTGCATCAACAAGTCATGTGCGTGGAACAGCTCAAACGCGTCGCTACCATTTTGCTGACAAATAGCCTCACAGCGCTCAGCATGCACTTTGGCTTCTTGCGGTTTATCCGCTTTAAGCAAGCTCATCGCTAAGCGATACTCTGCGCGCTCTTCTTGCATCCCCCCCCTGCCACTTTCCAATAGTCTAGCGCGAGTGTCGCTGCTTCTAACATCTTCGATTTTTCCATGCACGTGCGCTCAGCCAGCGCTTCGTACTGACATGCTAAGTTGTTCGCAGTGATCGCGATAGCGCGCGCTAATGGCCCTTCTGCATCGTTCGGCGTCATTCCTAACGCTGCCTTCACCAACCATTGACTCGCCAGTTCAAGCTGAACAAGTGCAGAAAGTTCATTCGAAATCAAAGCGTAAACTCGGCGTTGTTCTTGCTCTTCCAATAATTCCATATTGTCAGTGCCATCTACGAAGTAGCGCGCAACGGCAATACTGCGTTGAAATGCCAAACTCTCGGCAACCTTGCGTTCATCAAAGTGATCTAAACAAGTAAGAAACTGTTCTGGGCTCTGGAGATGCCCAATAGCGGTATGCAGCATCAATGCGAATATTCGCTCGATTTGGGTAACGTCTTCCACCTCGCTCAGAGCCGTTTCTAGCTGAGCATAAATTTGTTCGGGATTTTCCTCGTGATGCTGCCAACACTCACTCATGAAGGCATCAAAATCCGTTTTGAAAGGCATGTCCTTATTGTCCTTTTTCTATTCGTATAACGAATATGAAACTCTACACTATCGTTACCCCTGTGTAGCACGCTTAATCCCAATATGAGAATCGCCTCACTTAAAGCGGTGTACCTTGCTCCAACGCGAGCAAACGTTGCTTGCGCTCCACTCCACCTGCATACCCAGTCAGTTTTCCGCTTTTGCCAATAACGCGATGACAAGGTACCACGATAGAAATTGGATTCTTCCCGTTTGCTAACCCAACAGCACGCACAGCTTTAGGGTTACCTATCGCATTCGCGAGATCTTGATAGCTCCACGTTTCCCCATATGGAATGGTCGTTAGTGCCTGCCAAACTTGATTTTGAAAATCAGTGCCTGTCGCTGCAAGGGGCAAGTCGAATTCGTTGCGCAGACCAGCAAAGTATTCATCCAGTTGGGTAACAGCTTGGCGCAAAACCGGATGCTGCTCGTCTCGCACCCCCAGCTCACTCGGCTTAGTGGTGCATGTTTCAAACCAAATACCAAGCAAGCCCTCTGCGTTCGATTGGATAGTCACCGTTCCTAGTGGACTCGGCATTTCGGTATAAAATGTTTTCATGATTGATTCCATAAGTGAAACGTCGCGTAGCTTCCCCAAGGGGCCGCAGTGTGCGTATTCAGTGATGGGTAACGCTGCATCGCCTTTTTCACCACTAAGTCTTTATCTAGAAAGCAATCGGGTTGAGATTGCCCTCGCAGTTGAGCATAACTGACGGTCCAAGGTCCAATGCCTTTCAAAGCTAGCCACTGCTGGGGGTCAGCTTCTGAGTTGTCCTGCATAAACTGGGCGAAGCGCACTAGCGTCTCTTTACGGCTTTGCGGCATGCGCAAAAAGCTCACGTCGGCGTTCGCAATATCACTGGGAGTCGGGAAAAAACGTTTTTCTGACTCTCCACTAAGTGTGGCCACCAATAAGTTAAGTTGACCAATCGCAGCTTTAACCGACACTTGCTGGCCTAAAATCGCTCTAACCCCTGCTTCCCATGCACTCCATACACCAGGAATACGAATACCTTTACTCGACACGAGCCCAGGCGCAACATACTCCAAATGCTGCTCAACAGTACAAATATCAGCGTCAAGATCGAACATACGACGAATGTCAGACACCAAGTTTTGCAGCTTCGTTACGTCTTCAATTTCAAACGCCAGTTCTAAGTATCCTTCACCTTTTGTCGCTTTAAACCAGGCTTTGCTGTTATCCAAAAAAACGTTGCGCTGATAACTCTCATCCCTCACCTGCTCGACCCCCTCAACCGCTCGTAAACGATAGAAGTCCAACATGTGCGACCAATTCAACTCACCTCGATAAGGTAAGGCAATTCGATTGCAACCCGCACCATCAAACTCTTTACGGCGTACTTGAGAAGGCGTTAGTTTGAGAAACTTTTGAAAAGCATCGTTAAAGCGGCGCGTACTGTTAAAACCTGACGCAAACCCCACGTCGGTGACCGACATAGAGCTGGAGTGAAGCAACTGTTTGGCGAACATTAGTTGCTGATATTGCGCATACTGCTTGGGTGACATACCTAGATACTGCTCAAACAACATACGTAAGTAACGGTCAGAAATCCCAACACGCTCAGCCAACTCAGACACCGAATGGTGATGCAACTCCCCTCTATCAATTAACGAAATCGCTCGTTGAAAGGTCGTCTCGACACCTTTCCATGCCCAAGATCCAGGCGCGCTGTCAGGTCGACAACGTAAACACGGACGGTACCCTGCTTGAAGGGCTTGCGTCTTATCAGCGAAATACTCAACATTTTCTTCTTTAGGCAAATTTGCCGGGCAAATCGGACGGCAAAAGATTCCCGTTGTTTTTACCGCCACATAAAATCGCCCATCAAAACGACTGTCTCGCGCGACTCGCGCCTTGTGACACTGCTCGAAGGTCAGTGAGGTATGGGGGTGAATAAACATAGTGCTTTCCTTGCTCATGCCTTTTGTCATTTATTGTTCATAGGCATCGTTCAATATAGTGTTATTGTAGCTTGCTTAAGCGCCCACAATTAGCCATTTTCGGAACTCAATATTGAGATTTATTGGCATTAGCGCTTTTGTACACTAAAGTTAGATCCAGAACATCACAACAACGTCGGCTAAAGGGAATTGGCATGGACTTACATACTTGCGTAATTGTATTAAGAAACCAAAAGGTTATTACCAGTAAATCCGTAGATCATTCTATTGGAATTATCGAAAGAGACTCAGATAACGAGATCTCAGAAATTCAGATTAATGCGACGGATGGACGTAATATTCGAACTTATCACTACAACAATGTAGAGGAGTCATTAGAGAGCTTAATGAACCTCTGACGGTTTTCTTTAACACACCTTTCTCCCTTGTTAAAAGCGAAAGCAATAGAGCACAGTACATGTGCTCTATTTTTTGTTTAACAGCAAAAATGTTTATCGAAAATAATGACAGACCTTGATTTAAAACAGACAATAATCGGCAAATAAACACCCGAATATAAAAATCAAGACATTGATTTAAATAAATAAAAACCAATCATTCAATTTTTTAGAACGAGTTTATCAAAATCCTCCCGTTATTTTTATGCTCGCCTCTACCTAAACTGTTCTCAACAGCACGGGAGCACACGCTTCCCACTCATTGAAAAGAGTCAGAGGACAGAATCATGAAAGCACTATTACAGAAAATTACCACATCAAACGCAGGTTACAGCGCACTATCACTTCGCGTTCCAATCGGCATTATTTTTATGGCGCACGGCGCACAAAAACTATTTGGCTGGTTTGGTGGCTACGGCCTAGAAGGCACAGGTCAGTGGATGGCATCTATCGGTTTAGGTCCTGGCGTACTCATGGCGTTACTTGCGGGCAGCGCAGAGTTCTTTGGCGGCTTGTTCATTTTACTTGGTCTGCTAACTCGACCAGCAGCGGTTGCTTTGGCGTTCACGATGGTGGTAGCGATATTCTCTGTCCACTTTGAGAATGGCCTGTTCATGGCAAACAACGGTTACGAGTTTGGCTTAGCATTACTGGCAGCAAGCGTTTCTCTGGCGTTCTCTGGCGCAGGTAAAGCAGCGTTAGATAACTTTTTAAACAAAAAGCTCTCTTAAGGAGGCCTTATGATTACGGTAAGACATGCAGCAGACCGAGGTCGAGCAAACTTTGGCTGGCTTGATAGCAAACATACGTTTTCTTTTGGTAGCTACTACGATCCTCAACATATGGGCTTTTCTGAGCTGAGAGTCATTAATGACGATGTAGTCAAGCCTGGCGCGGGTTTTGATACACATGGCCACCGTGATATGGAGATCATCAGCTATGTGTTGGAAGGTGTTATCGCACACAAAGACAGTGAAGGTAACGTCAAAACACTACCTGCAGGTGAATTCCAACTCATGTCGGCAGGGAAAGGGATTTACCACAGTGAGTACAATGCATCGAACCAAGATACGCTGCGGTTTCTACAGATTTGGATTCAACCGAACACATTTGGAACCAAACCAGGTTATCAGCAAAAAGATTTTGGTCGCAATCCTGGGTTAACGACTATCGCAACTCCAACTGGAGAAAACGGCACGCTACTTATTAAGCAAGATGCGACTTTGCATCAGTTAATTCTTGAGCCAAGTAGCGAACTAAACTTTGAGATTGAGTCGGGCCGAAATCTATTCATCCATCAAGTAACAGGGAGCCTTAGTGTCGACAATACCACTTTGACGGCTGGCGACGGCGCGAAGATTGAACACCAAAGTAAGGTTGTTTTGCGCAATACATCAAACGAAAGCACAACAGCCCTGTTGTTTGACTTACCATAACTATCGATTCATCGAGATAAAAACAAAGCCGCCTTGATTTCTCAAGGCGGCTTTTTCGTTTTTCTGACTTTTCATTCAACGCTATTCGTCGGAAGTGCCAGAACCAATTTGCTGAAAACTGTAAGCGGTCAGTGGATCGATCTCTTTGACAATTTCTTCCACTTGCTTAATCGCGTCTACAGACGAGCTAGCTTTACGATAGCTCAAGTAGATAGGGCGACACCAATCTTCTACTCCAGACACCTTGTGAAGCTGCCCATTGGCGATAAATGGCTCCACAAGAGAGATTGGTAAGTAAGCGGCACCACCCTTCTCTAAAATAAAGTCCAATGCGATACGCGCTGTTGAAGTGCGTAAATATGGAGCCGGAATCTTAGGGTGACGCTCAGAATGCTCTGAGGAGAAACGCGTCCCCCAGTCAACGTACACATATTTGTTTTCGAAAACGGTGTCTAAAGAATCTTTCTCGGTTGATACTAGAACGAGAACAACATCTGCCACTTTTTTACAGTTAAGCTCATCAGCTTTGATCTGATCAAACGCAAATGCCATATCTAACGTGCGCTCTAGCAAGCTACGACTGAGCATCTCACGTCCCATCACTTCTGCCATGAAGCCATAACCACCAAACGAATCTGTGACGACACTTAAACAATTCTGTAAATAAGCGTCCCAAATGTTTGGCGTGCCACCTAACGTTAGTTGCAGCGCTTTGCCATCTTCAAGCGATAATTCTAGCTTCGCTTGTTGCAATGTAGTGACCATTACCTCGGCATAGCTGATTAAGCGCTCACCTGCAGAGGTCAACTTTATGTTATTTCGATCACGAATAAACAATTGCGTATCGAAGTAACTTTCCAATTGTTTGATACGTGCGCTCACAGCGGCTTGGGTAATATAAAGGTTCTCAGCAGCACGTCCGAAGTGACGAACTCTTGCCAGCTCTAAAAATGTTCGAAAGACTTTTACATCCATAAACCATCTCCTGGTTAATATAAAACCAGATTAACAACTAATTAAAATCATGACGACAAAAAAGTTTTGTTTTTCTTTTGTTAGATTTAAGCCTAATTTTCGCCGTAAGTTCACTACATTCATCAATAACGGTTACAGAGGCTGTTGACATGTCTGACACTGAATTCCGTCATGGCAAAAAACGTTTTTACGATAACGTAAAATTCCCACGCGGCTTTGCAAAGTCTGGCGATTTTACTCTTTCAGAAGAGGAAATCCTAACAATTTATGGGGATACAATGCTTGGCTTAGAGTCAGGCGAATTAACACCTGAAAACAGCGAAGAGAAACACTTCATCAAGGTGTTAGAAAACCCGGGCAAAGCAAAAACAAAACTTGAGCGTACGTGGCTAAAGTACACCCAACTTGCTCGTGGTCGCAAGCGCTTCCATACGCTAAATGGTCGTAACAAGCCTGACGCCACAGAAGAATACATTGAAGAGAGTTTGGTTGAAGACGATTAATAACCAATAACCTAGTTCTCGCCTTTTTCTAGCAATAGGCGAAAGCTCGTTTGACTTTACTGAGCGAGCAAGACAAGCTCATTTCTTCTCCTAAAGCCCAAGGGGGCATTCTCCCAAGGGCTTTTTTAATATTTGGGTGATGACCGTTTACTTGGCGAGCGTCGCAATCTTTTTCAGAAAGCTCTCTTTCAAATGCTCTTGGTCATATTCCAAGTGATAGGTGTTGTGGAAGCCAATTTTTAGCTCAACACCATTCCCTCTCAAGAAAACGTTGTACCCATCGTAGTCAGAAAACGCTTCTACACCTTCATACATTTTACCAAATTCGGTTGGCGTACCGTTGTTCATCACACATTCGTAAGCCTGTAGTACTTTGCTCGGATCTAACTCATTTTTCATACCGAATTCCTCACTGGTTTACACATTTCAATTATGGTTAAAGAACGAGCGCCATGCCATATCTAACTCATAATATTTGAAGTTCGTGTGCGATTTCGCACTCTGTAGGTTGTTAAAAAACAAGGTTAAGTGCGAAGGCAGAACTTAATTTAGATCATAAATTTTATCTATTGATTCGTCAGTTTCATAATGCAATTTCTTTGTAAAAAATCGTCTTATAAAAGCTTTTAGATATAAAAATCGTCGACAAAACCAACATTGGTTAAAGAAAAAGCAAAATTTTGACCTAAAACAATAGCAGTTCGCTATTACTTATTTTATAATGCGAATTAATGTTTCAGTACATCGTCAATTCCAATAACTAGGGGCACAAAATGAGACTTATCCCGTTAACTCGAGCAGCACAAGTAGGTAAGTGGGCAGCTGCGCATATCGCTAAGCGTATCAACGACTTTAAACCTACTGCTGAGCGTCCATTCGTTCTGGGTCTACCAACTGGTGGCACTCCTCTAGCAACCTACAAAGCCCTAATCGAGCTTTACCAAGCCGGCGAAGTCAGCTTCAAAAACGTCGTGACTTTTAACATGGATGAGTACATTGGCATCCCTGCGGATCACCCAGAATCTTACCGCTCATTCATGTACAACAACTTCTTTAATCACATTGATATTCAAGAAGAAAATATCAACCTACTGAACGGTAACACAGACGATCACGACGCAGAATGTAAGCGTTACGAAGACAAAATTAAGTCTTACGGCAAGATCAACCTGTTCATGGGCGGCGTGGGTAACGACGGTCACATCGCGTTCAACGAGCCAGCGTCATCTCTTTCTTCTCGTACTCGCATCAAGACCCTCACTGAAGACACTCGCATTGCGAACTCTCGCTTCTTTGACGGCGATATCAACCAAGTGCCTAAATACGCGCTGACTATCGGTGTTGGTACGCTTCTAGACTCAGAAGAAGTGATGATCTTGGTCACTGGTCATAACAAAGCTCAGGCACTTGAAGCAGCCGTGGAAGGTTGTGTAAACCATCTATGGACAGTTTCTGCACTTCAGCTTCACCCTAAAGCGGTGATCGTATGCGACGAACCAGCTCAACAAGAACTGAAAGTGAAGACAGTGAAGTACTTCTCTGAGCTAGAAGCAGAAAACATCAAAGGCTTTTAACCCATAGGATGGCAGCCTAGAAATACACTAAAAATACAAAACCCGTGTTGAACACGGGTTTTTTCTTATCTGAACAGCGGGCTTAAGTCGTCAATAAGCTTTAATACCAAACTGACGAAGACGCTTAGGAAGCACTTCATCCAACTTGTCTAGTTCACTCGGTTCGACTTCGATAAGATTGAAATGATGCTGCTCATAAACAGTACGAATGGTCTCACGGTCGGCCTGAGCCATCTCCCCATCGTCACTTCCCCAAAATTGCAAATAGACTTTGCCACCTGGCAAGTAAAAATCGCTAGTGACATCTTGGTCAATCGGCAACTGACGCTCATAAGCGTGCACAACACCAGCCAAGTACAGCCAGTTGTCGATGAGCAACTCCCCCTTAGAGCGCACGTAATGCCCATCTAATGTTCGGTGCTTGGCTTCAAATTTTTGGCGAAAGCTTGAGTACGATTTATCCGTAGAATGTGACTCCGCGTCTTGCCCTAAAAACTCAATGACAGACTGCTTAAGACGCTTGTTACGCAGCACCACATCGTGCCATACGACAAAGGTATTTTGTGTTTCTTTATCGGTTCTTTGCTGCCCACCAGCGCGCACACCAGCTTCTGTGACACTCCATCCCTCTTCGGATTTGGTCAACCAACCCAGTTCACTCAAAAGCTGGTTCATGCGCTTCGCATTCAATTTCAGCTTTTCACCCAGTTGTGTCGCGCTCAATGTTTTCCCTGAGCTGGGAGTCAGCTCAATATGTAAGTTGGTCGGCCAGACGATGAACTGGCCAAATTTAGGGTGATCCACATACTCACCGCCAAACTTTGCCCCTTCTTCGGTCAAAATCCACTTTTCATCTTGGCGAACGATGTAGCCTGCACGTTTGAGATCGGCAAACAGCAGCTTAGCTTCTACCTTGCGCATTTTCGCTAATGCCGACGTCGATATTTTTTCAGACATGTGGGTACCTCATGCTGCTGCAAAATTGAACACTATGTCGTCATAGTAACGCATTGATTTCACGGCTTGAAGTCAGGCAAACAAGATTTCGTGTTACAAATAGCAAAGCCAGCGTATAGGTGCTGGCTTTGTTATTTCGGTAAAAAAGCGAATGTTACTTAATAAAAGCGATGCATCCTTGCAAAATCACTAAATTCACAATGTCGATGAAGAATGCACCGACAATTGGAACCACCATAAATGCTTGTGGTGATGGACCATATCGACTCACGATGGAGCCCATATTCATGACCGCAGTCGGTGTAGCACCTAACCCAAAACCGCAGTGTCCGCTAGCGATCACCGCCGAATCGTAGTTGCCTCCCATCATGCGGAATGTTACGTAGTAAGTGAACATCGCCAACACTGCCGACTGAATAGCAAGAATAATAAGGAATGGGATCGCAAGATCGAAAATATTCCACAATTTCAAACTCATCAAGGCCATGGCAAGAAATAGAGATAGTGCAACCGTGCCAAGAATATCAACGGTTTCTAAATCAACCTTGCGCGCCTTCGTCACTTCCATGATGTTAGTGATAACAACACCAATAAACAGCGCATAAACAAAATCGGGAATCATTAACCACTTGATGTCAAAACTGCTTACCCAACTCTCCAGATACTTCGCGCCTGTCACGCAAAGTAGAATGATGGACAAGCTTTCAACGACTCTTTTCGCTGTGACACGATCTTCCTCATGTTCGTTGTACGTCACCAGTTCAGGGAAACTCTGATGACTTTGATTGGTGCGTCCGTATTCCGATTCCAAGTTGTGTTTGTTTAGTAGCTTTTGTGCAACAGGGCTGCCAATAATCCCGCCCATCACCAAGCCAAATGTAGCAGAAGCCATTGCCACCTCTAGAACATTATGCAAACCATACATTTCTTGAAAAGTTTGCGACCACGCAGCTCCAGTTCCATGTCCGCCAGAAAGCGTAATGGATCCGGCGATCAACCCCATGAGTGGATCTAACCCCAACGCTGTTGCTAAGGACACGCCGACCGCATTTTGGATAAGAATGTAGACCGATGCCACAACTAGGAAGATGAAAACCTTCGCACCGCCTTTAATCAGTTGGGTGTAATTTGCCGCTAAGCCAACGGTTGCAAAAAACATCAGCATAAAAACGTTTTGCAGTGGTAAATCAAAGGATACATCCACACCGTTTAAGTGCATCGTCGTGATGACGCAAGCGACCACTAGACCACCAACAATTGGCTCTGGAATATTAAATTTTTTTAAGGTTGGTAACTTGGTATTGATGAACTGCCCTAAAAACAACACGCAAATTGCGACGAGGAACGACTCCTGTGGGCCGATAGATATTACCTGATTCATGAGACCTCTTTACTCTACTCTTTCTCATTCATTGAGCACGCGCTCAACGTGAGATAGGTGCCTAAGCCAGTCAGATTGCCTCTCGAAACTTTTGTTTTCTAGGCCTCTTTGACCATCAATTCTCATCAAGTAAGAAATAGGCAGACCTAAAATTATGCTAATTATCATTTAATGAGAATATTCATTTAGAACAGGCGATAAATGTATTGATGGGAAGAGAAAAACAACACTTCTCAACTTATGAGAAGCGTTTAATTTCCATATTAAACAAAACCTCAAAACAACGACCACATAGGTGGATATTTAGAGCGAATGAGACAGGCGGATACACTAGGTTTTAAATTATTACTTTCTCTCTAATGCACTAGGTGTTATACATATATATAACACCATCTCAACCAAGAGATTCACTCATGACTAATTGGCATGATCGCCAACCGATATTTCGACAGTTGGCAGACCAGATCACGCAGCAAATACTGCAAGGTGTCTGGCAAGAAGGCGATGCTCTGCCCTCCGTCCGTAGCATCTCTGCAGATATGAAAATTAACCACCTCACCGTTATGAAAGGCTATCAATTGCTTGTTGATGACGGGCTAGTGGAGAAAAAACGCGGTCAAGGTATGTTTGTCGCTTCAGGAGCAAAGCTCAAATTACTCGCAGACGAGAAGGCACGTTTTCTTCAGCAACAAATTCCGCAGATAGCCGACACAATACAGCGTCTGGATATGTCACTCGACGAATTCATTCAACAACTAAAACCACACTTGAAAGGTGACCAATGAGCGCATTAGTCAGTGTAAACAACGTCTCCAAGCAATATCAGCAACAAGGAGAAGCACTGCATGAAGTGAGTTTCGACCTACATGCAGGACAAGTACTTGGCTTACTCGGCCATAATGGCGCAGGTAAATCAACGCTTATTAATGCCCTACTCGGTGCACATGAATATCAGGGCACTATTCGTATCAACGGATTTGAACCTATTATGCAACGCGACAAGATAATGCAGAGCTTATCCTACATCTCGGATGTCAACGTTCTGCCAGATTGGATGACCGTTGCTCAACTGCTTAACTATACCGAGGGCGTGCATCCAGGGTTCAATCGCGCCCAAGCAGATACGCTACTTCGTCAAACGGACATCAAACCTCGTGCGCGCATCAAATCTTTATCCAAAGGGATGAAGGTGCAATTACACCTCGCGATTGTGATCGCGACCAACACCCAAATCCTCATATTGGATGAACCGACACTCGGGTTAGATCTCGTGTATCGCGAGACGTTTTATCGTCACTTATTGGAATGGTTTCACGACGGCGAGCGCGTGTTGATCATCGCCAGTCATGAAGTATCAGAGATTGAGCACTTGCTGACAGATGTTCTGATTCTTAAGCATGGTCGCCCCGTTCTGCAAACCTCGATGGACAGTATCAGTGAAGACTATTTCATTCTTGAAGCCAACGACGAGCACCGCACACAAATTGAAGCGATGAACCCACTCTCGTCACAAAAAGGCCTCGGTTCAACGAAATGGTTACTCAAAGCCCTGTATGCCCAACAAGCAGAAACAATGGGTTCCATCCATGGGGTGAAGTTAGCGGATCTATTTTTAGCATTGCAGAAGGAGGCAGCGTAATGCGTTCAGTTGTCGCGATGTTGCAAAAAGAGTGGTTAGAAAACCCTCTTGTTTTACGTATTCCACTGTTTGTGTTGGCGTGTGGAGTTATTCTCTTTGTGAGTTTAATGAGTAACGACACTTTACAACACAATATGTTTTTCCAAATGAGCTTTGGTGGCGATGTCAGTGACATTCACAAAGAGCTTGGTGATGATGTCAATACGTTGATTACCGGAGGAGCAGGCCTGCTGTCTATCTTGTTAGCCGTTCAGTACTTCCCAAGAACGCTACGCAAAGAACGGGCGGAAGGCAGCATTATGTTTTGGCGCAGTATGCCTGTCAGTGACATAAAAACCCATTTAGTGAAGCTAGGATTTGGCTTATTGGTGATTCCGCTCGTCTGCTCGGTGCTCGTACTCGCTGCAAATTTAATGTTGTGGTTGCTGAACATCTCTACTGATCACCAATTGGCTTTATTGTACCGCCAAGCCTCGTTAGGTTACGTGCTGCTGCATTGGGGAGAGTTTTTAATCAGAATGTTTTTCGCCGGTATTCTGCTGTTACCGCTGGCATTAACTGCGATGGCTATTTCACAAAAAGTGAACTCACCACTGGTCATTTTGTTTATCGCCATTTATGCGCTGCGTTGGATGCCAATCGCACTATTTGGCTATTACGGCCTAGATCAGTTCTTCTCCGAAGTGCTTTACCTTCCACTGCACGCCATTGCTGCACCAAGCCCATTTAATGCCATTCCTCAGGCGGGCTGGTTAAACGTTGGCATTTACGCTTTCATCGGCGTTCTTGGTTGGACAGCTAGTCTCAAGTTCAGCCGAACCATTCAATAATCCGTCGTCCGATAAACGGCCAAAATCGAGCCATAAAAAAACGGTCACAACCAGTGTTGTGACCGTTTTATTTCGCCTCTAGGAGCTCATCCACTTAACTTTAACCAAGGAATGAAATGTAGCCTTGCAAGATAATTAAGTTGACGATGTCGATAAAGAAAGCCCCCACAATTGGCACCACCATAAATGCCTGCGGCGACGGACCAAATCGGTTAACGATCGAACCCATGTTCATTACGGCTGTTGGGGTTGCACCCAAGCCAAAACCGCAGTGCCCCCCTGCAATAACCGCAGCATCGTAGTTGCTTCCCATCACTTTGAACGTAACATAGTACGTAAAGATAGCTAAGACGACAGACTGCACAGCTAAAATAACCAAGAATGGAATCGCTAGATCGAAGATATTCCATAACTTCAAGCTCATCAGAGCCATCGCTAAGAACAGAGATAGCGATACCGTACCTAACATATCGACCGTTTCGGCATCTAACTTACGAATCTTGGTCACTTCCAAGAAATTCGTAATGATCACACCAATGAATAGCGCATATACGAAGTCTGGAATCATCAGCCATGAGATTTCATACGTGCTTACCCATTGCTCGACATACTTGGCCCCAGTAACACAGATCAGTAGGAAGAAGAGTTTCTCCACCACTTTTTTCGCCGTTACTTTATCTTCTTCGTATTCATTGTAAGTCACCAACTCCGGGAATTTCTCGTGAGTTTTGGCATCTCGACCACCACGACCATACTCAGACTCTATGCTGTTCTTTTCCACCAGACGCTGCGCTACAGGGCTACCAATGATACCGCCGATGATCAAACCAAAAGTCGCTGATGCCATTGCAATTTCTAAGACGTTATCCAATCCATACACGTCTTGAAAGGTTTGTGACCACGCAGCACCTGTACCATGACCACCTGACAGAGTAATCGAGCCAGCAATTAACCCCATCAAAGGATCTAAACCGAGCGCCGCCGCAAGTGAAACGCCAACGCCGTTTTGTATGATGATGTAAAACGATGCGACAGCTAAGAAGATAAAAACCTTCGCACCTCCTTTCATCAACTGAGTGTAATTTGCGGCCAAACCAACTGTCGCAAAAAACATTAACATAAACGTATTTTGTAATGGCAAGTCGAACTCTAAATCGATGCCGTTGAAATGAAGAGCAGTAATCATGCAGGCTACAATAAGACCACCTACAATCGGCTCAGGTATGTTGAATTTCTTTAAAATCGGTAGCTTAGCATTAATAAAATGCCCCAGGAAAAGCACACTGATTGCGACCAAGAAGGACTCCAGTGCACCTACAGATATTAAATGATTCATATCGCCTCTTATTATTGTTCTCTTCATTCTCCGTAATGAATGAGTGTTAGTTTAACCTTCGTTCAATAGCAAATTTTCTCGCTTTATTGTTTCGAAAATACTCAAAAAGTTGGTGTAGATGCGCCTTAGGCTAGTTTAAGGGGCGCTCCTTAAGCGATGTGTCAGTTTTTACGCTGTTAGCAAGCCCTTAAATGTGAAAGGAGCTGATACAGCTCCTTCAAATGGCCCCTCGCAATACCTGTGCGTTATCGCTTGGGGTGTCGTGTTGTGAGTAAATTCTGGGTGACACTTTCTGAACCACTTCGGGCTCCCTTACTTAAACAGAATGTGTCAATTACTATCAAACAAAGTTCCTTCCCGTTGTAACCGCTAAACGCCGAGAGCGCGTTCAAAACAATTGGGTTTGCCTGTTCCTGTCGTAGCTTTTCAACTCTGGCTCATGGTGTATAAACGAGCCGAATCCAAGGAAACTCTCAGGCTGCAACAAACGTTTTCGTCACAACGGAGCAGGATTATAACATATCGCTGATAATTTTCTTCAATTCAGTGACATTCACCAACCCCATGGTTAAACCTTGCAATGATTAACTGCCTATTATCATTTTCACAGATAAAGATCGAAGCACAGTTACTCAGTAAGCTTCTTAGAAAACGATGCATAGCTAATAACTTCACCGCCGTTCTTATCCAAGAGGTCTTGATAAACGCCCTAGAGAACCAAGCAGCCGAAATATGCGATGTTATCATGATTGCTTTTCGAGACCGACGTCCCGACTTTGGCTAATGAGTACAACCCCAACTATGCATCAGACAAAAACATGTATAATTTTTTATACAAGTTATTCAATAACAAGAGTCCCACATGAACATTCATTCGCTTTGCGCTGCGCTATTACTCAGCATCGTCTCATCAGCTACAGCAGCTGAAAACATTCGTATTCAATATTCTCCCATAGAGACAACTCATGAAAAAATCGCCCAACAATCGATTCAAAGCAGCGATGTAAACACCATCTTTGTTGAGCTGTCTCAGGCCTACTTTCCATTTGATAAAGCTCTCACGCTGGTTTACGGCGGAGAAGATGGTCCAATGTATGATCCTGATACACACACAATATACGTTCCTTACACTTTTTATTTGGAGTCGCTCAATTACTTCTCCAATAATCAGTATGAAGAACGCTTCGGAAAATCCCCAAAAACAGGGGCGCTAGATACGTTATTGCACACTTTACTTCATGAAGCTGGACATGCTTACATCGAAGATCAAAGCATCCCTGTTCTCGGAAAAGAAGAAGATGCGGTCGATAATTTTGCCACTATTTTAATGATTGACTTCCTAGAAGATGGCGCAGATATGGCCATTAGCGCCGCCGACATGTTCGCATTCGAATCCGACGACAGACCGGACTACTACGATTTTGGCGAGTACATTGACGAACACAGCTTTGATTTGCAGCGTTACTTTTCAACGTTATGTTTGGTGTACGGTAGTGATCCTGAGCAATACAAAGCCTTACTCGATGAAGTAGAAAAAGACTACCTGCGTGATCGCAAAGAGTTCTGCCAATTCAATTACGGCAACATTCGCGACAATTGGCTGCATTACTTGCAAAACAATGAACCAAAAGAAAATTCGCCACGTAAAAGCGATTAGAAAATCTCAAATAAGAAGACCGCAATGACAAAACTCACCATATTTTATGACGGAACCTGCCCGCTTTGTGCCAAAGAGATGAAGGCGCTAAAACAACGCGATTCCAAGCAGCACATCAAAACCGTCGATATCTATAGTGATACATTCGCAGATTATCCGCAGATCGATCCTGAACAAGCCAACACCATTTTGCACGCCCTCAACGAAAAGGGAGAGCTTCTGCTTGGGTTGGACGTGACTCATCGTGCGTGGCAATTAGTTGGTCGCGGTTGGCTCTACGCTCCACTGCGTTGGCGCCTCGTTAAACCTGTTGCTGACTGGCTTTACCTCAAATTCGCAAAGAATAGGTATCGCGTCTCATATTGGTTAACAGGGACTTCTCGTTGCAATAGTGGGTCGTGTTCACGTTAATTGTGATCCCGCTTAAAAATGCTACGACCTTCGTCTAGATTTACAAATTTCCAGTACTTCTGATTGATTAACTCGGTTAATCTCTAAGCATTACAACAATAAGTATTAACACTTTTATCAGGCAAGCTTATTCAGCTTGTCACTTGTAACGCTGCGCCGAGAGAAGGACGTCTCTATGAATCTGACGATCAGAAAACGACTATATATCCTTTCAATAATTCCAATTCTAACTATGGCAATAGGCATGATGTGGTTCACCTACGTACAAACCACGGCCTACAACGAGCACGAGATTGAGCAAACTCGAAGTCGAATGATGGAGATGAAAAAAGCCGAACTCAAAAGTTACGTACAAATGGCGCGTTCCGCTGTCGAACCGCTACTCGCACAAAATGCCCCACTGGAAGAGGCTCTGCCTATCTTGAAACAACTAGAGTTTGGTCAATCCGGCTACATCTTTGGTTATGATTCAAAAGGCGTTCGCGTCGTGGTGGGTAAAAACACCAAAGGCATAGGGGAAAACTTCTATAACTTGCAGGACAAGAAAGGCAATTACCTGATTCAGGATTTGCTAAAAAATGCCAAAACTGGTGAGTTCACGACTTATTACTTCCCGAAACTCGGTCAGAGTGAAGCACTACCGAAACTGAGCTACTCAGTGTTTATTCCTGAATGGGACTTGATGTTGGGAACGGGTTTCTACACTGACGATATCGACGCCATTGTGGCAGATATGGAAAAAGCCGCACACGAAGATCTCAACACCACACTAACTGCGATAGCCCTGTTTTGTGCCTCGATTACAGCGATAGTTGCAGTCTTTGCCGTGTTTGTTAACCGCAGCATCATGAAGCCTATTGAGCAGTTTGATGCTTCAATTCACTCTTTCGCGCAAGGCGATGCAGATTTAACCGCGCGCATGGAAGAATCGAGCGTGCCGGAGTTCACGCAGCTGAGCCGTAACTTCAATATCTTCGTTGAAAGCCTGCAAGGCATCATTAAGAGCGTTAGCCACGTAGGACAAGAAGTGGTTTCAGAGACCAACGAGATGTCACAGCGTGCATCGCAAGTGGATGAGTTAGCTTCTGGTCAACGTGAAGAGACCGAACAAGTCGCAGCGGCAATGACCGAGATGACAGCAACGGCCCACGAGATTTCCAGCAACGCTAACCAAGCTGCGCAATCCGCCAAAGACGCCGATGAAAATTCACAGCAAGCGAAACACATTGTTGATTCCGCAGCGAACTCCGTCGAAGCGCTCGCGCTAGAAGTATCGGAAGCCAGCACGGTGATTTCTCGTTTAGAGAGCGATGTACAAAACATTTCTTCTTCACTAGAAGTGATTCAAGACATCGCTGAGCAAACCAACCTATTGGCACTGAACGCAGCCATTGAAGCAGCCCGTGCAGGCGAACAAGGTCGAGGCTTCGCAGTCGTTGCCGATGAGGTTCGTAAACTGGCAAGTCGCACTCAAGACAGCACAGGCGAAATTCACCAAATGATTGAGCAGTTGAAGTCTGGCTCGGATGCAGCAGTGAAAGCCATGGGCTCAAGCCAAGCGCGTGGTGAAGCAACGGTTGAGGAAGCACGAGCTGCCTCTGCCGCACTGCAAGAAATCCAAGCCGCAATTGCTAACATCATGGACATGAACACCCTGATCGCAACAGCAACCGAAGAGCAAAGCCAAGTTGGCCAAGAGATTTCACAACGCATCGAAGTCATCTCTCAACAAAGCAGCCAATCGGCACACCTTGCGAATCAAAACCGCGCAGGTAGTGGCAACCTAAACCACAAAGCTAACGAGCTGTACGACTTGGTCGGTCGCTTTACGGTTTAACGCTTTCCTCACCCATTCTCCATGCAAACAGCGACGCCAAAACGTCGCTGTTTTTATTTCTGCTATCCTCATACGACTTAGCTATAATGCCGCCAACTTAGCACCCATAAGGGCAAACCAGATGATTATTATGACCACCAATTTCGGTGACATCGAGATTGAACTGAACCTAGAACGAGCGCCAGTTAGCTCAAAGAACTTCAAAAAATACTGTGAAGATGGCTTCTACAACGGCACCATTTTCCACCGCGTTATCGATGGCTTTATGATTCAAGGTGGCGGTCACACCGAAGACATGGCAGAAAAGCCAACGCGCGGACCAATCGCGAACGAAGCAAACCGTGGTCTAAAGAACCTTGTTGGCACTATCGCAATGGCGCGTACCGATGCACCGCACTCTGCAACGGCACAGTTCTTCATTAACTTGGAAGACAATGATTTCCTAGACCACACTGCAACTACCAACCTAGGCTGGGGCTACGCCGTGTTTGGTAAAGTGACCGCGGGTATGGATGTCGTAAATCGCATCGCGAAAGTGAAAACTACCTCTAAGTTTGGCCACGATGATGTGCCATGCGATCCAATCATTATCGAGAAAGTGACAGTCAACGAATAAGCCCATTCGCCTCTGCGGAGAAATCGTCGTTATAAAACGAAGAAAGCGCCTAACGTCTTATGATCTAGGCGCTTTTTGTTTTTATGACTCAGCCGATTATACCCAAGTGACTTCAAGATGCAGGATTCAGAGCGTTGTCATTGATTCGAGGTCAAGGAAAACAACGCAGCGTAATAGCCAGCTCTTTCCAAGTTGTTTGACACAGAAGTCGAGCCAATGACACGCTCCCAAAGGGCCCTCTTTACAAATAGTAAGGGTCTTGGATTGTATACTTTGTTGTCGATTCTCGAATTGGGCCCACCAAACCTTTAAATCGCCGCCGCGTCTACAAACCAAGTCATTCTCGCTGAACCTAGCATCTCGAGGTTACTTGGGTATAGTTTGGCTTGTGCCGAAGTTATTGATAGAAAAGCTCAGCTTTGGCTCCAACCAAATCCAGTTCAGAGCCTTGAAAATCAACCAAATATTCAGCAACAAGGTTGTACCCAACCCAATACCCCATGTATTTCGGCCAGCGGCTTTCATCGCTGCCAAGAAAGTAAGCGTCGAAGTTGTAATCTAGGCTGGTCAGCTTGTTTTTCATCTCAGCGTAGAAAGGGCGCCAATCTTGATCTTTGATTTGCTCAAACAAGCTCGGAGTGACGCCGCCATTCACCTTACGTTCGAAGTGACAAGCTAACCCTTCCATAATTAGTACATCACCAAGTGCAACGCCACTCTCTCCCGCTCGCATACGGAACAGGTGATGCAACTCATGCGCTAACACCGCAGCCAGTTCTTTCTCAATAACGTTTTTAATATCAGCACGTTGAGTATCAAGCAGAATCTCTACACGATAGGCACTTAAGCAATAGCCACCAATCCCCGTCTGCGGTACATCATTGCGATCAAACGGGCTAATGGTGAGGTCAATGTTACTTAAATCAAAGTAACTAGAAAGTTGTGAGCTCAGATCATCAAGTTTCTGATGCAAATACTCAGAGATTGAAGACAGTTCTCCCGTCGCATTTAACAGGGTTACGCGATAACTCATTTATCTTCCTTGATAATGTGGGTTAAGAGCAGCGAGTTTACAGTGTAAAGAGTGAGCAGTTCTAGCGATTACATCCCTTTGAACAAACTTTGAGATGCACGGCTCACAGGGAGCTTGTTTTCTCCAACGTGCACAAACATTCTGCCAGCAAAGTCTTTGTTTACTTTGCTAATTTTGCACACTTGCACCACGCTTGAACGGTGCACTTGCCAGAACTGTTCTGGGTTAAGCTGCCCTATCAACTCTTTCAACGATGTACGAATCAAATACTCCTGCACTTTGCCTTGTCCTTGTTGGGCATACACAGAAACGTATTTTTCTTCCGCTTTGAAATACAGCACATCAGACGTGGCGATCAGATGAATGTCTTCCCCTTGCGTCGCTTTGATCCACTGAAGATATTGCGGTGTTTGTGGCGCGGATAATTGCTGCAACTGTTCTAACAGGCTGCTCATCTGCACATTACTGCTTTCTTGCTCTCGCTTAGCAAGGCGTGCTTTCACTCTTTCACACGTCGTCAGGAGGCGCTCATCCGAGATAGGCTTGAGCAAATAATCGGCGGCATTTTGCTCAAAAGCTTTGATGGCGTAATCATCGTACGCGGTGACAAACACAATCAAAGGTGGATTGGCGAATTGATTGAGTTTTTGCGCTAATGTCATGCCATCCAAAACTGGCATACGAATATCGAGAAACGCAATATCAGGTTGACTTTGCTCAATGGCTTGCAACGCTTGTTCACCATCGGCGACTTTGGCTATCACCTCTAGCTCTGGCCACACTTCAGCTAGGCTTTTATCAAGATGACGCCTCAATAACGGTTCATCATCAGCAATAATGGCAGTAAACCCTGTATTCATTCCTTTCTTCCTTGATTACGATTCCATTGGCCAGCGCAAGCGAACACAAACGCCACCCTGAGCTGACTCACTGATAGAAACCTCTCCTTGACCTGCGAACAAAGCTTCAACTCGCTGCTTGAGATTACTTAGACCCACGCCAGACCCCATGTGCCCACTCACGTGATTCAAGCCAACACCTGTGTCTCTGACTTCAATCTTCAAGTTCTGTTGTTCGCGCTTAATGAGTAAGCTGACTTCGCCACCTTCTCGCTTCGGTTCAATACCATGGATGATGGCGTTTTCGATTAAAGGTTGGAGCATCATCGGCGGTAACTCGGTTCTGCCTAGTCCCTCTTCAACCTCAATCTTGTAGCTGAGTCGGTCACCTAAACGGGTTTGTTGGATGCTTAAGTAAGCCTCAAGTAACGCCGTTTCATTGTCTATGGTGGTGTGTTCTTCGCGTGAGCTTTTTAGCGTTGCTCGCAGCAGCGCGGTTAACTGTTCTAGCATCAGCTTGGCTTTATCGACATCTTGCGACATGAGCGCGCTGATATTCGCCAAGGTATTGAATAGAAAATGCGGTTCAATCTGGCTTTGCATCTGCTTAAGCTGACTCAGCAAGAGCGCACGATCTTGCTCTGCTTTCTCGCGCTTGATGGCTTCCAACTCTCGTTGAGCGATCGCATGTTGCTCGCGTGAGTAGAAATAGAAAAAGCACATGGCACTGAATAACAACCCCATGAGTCCAACCGATAGCATACCTGAGATGCCGAAATATTCTCCGAGCCAAAACTCGGCGTTTACCACACCGAACAATAAGCAAGCCGTCAGCGAGATAGCCACTTCCGCCAAACGAGGAATGGTAGGAAACAGGCGGTCGACAAGCCATGAGAAGAATATAGCCGAATAGCCAAATCCAAAACTCACCATAACATGAACGTAAAATGAGCCGCCCCAAACAGAAAGCGTCATTGCTGCGATAAAGAGACAAAATGCCGTGGTCACTAATAAGCTACGCGACCATCCACTTTTCACCACTGATTTTGCTGAACACATTTAGAATTTCCCTTTGATGTTAAATACAATCATATGCTTATCATTGATTTGTGCGTAAGCAGATTGGTCGTCTCCGGTTA
Source organism: Vibrio sp. Vb2880 (assembly GCF_033337975.1). NCBI lineage: Bacteria > Pseudomonadati > Pseudomonadota > Gammaproteobacteria > Vibrionales > Vibrionaceae > Vibrio > Vibrio sp. Vb2880. The sequence continues at coordinate 356,856 of NZ_JAWORT010000001.1, read as the reverse complement.
AAAAGCGTGCGGCAACTTCCACTTCTACACTTTGATCGCCGGTATCAATCCATTGGTAGTTAAGCCACTGCGTGACAATCACACCACCATCTTGTGGCGCCAACATCACATCCAACGTAGGGGTTACATCACTTAGCCAGCCCATATCCGCTTTACCGTTCCATGCAGCCCACGCTTCTACATCCCAACTCCAGTGCAGCATTACGTTATGCTGAACGATATTGGCATGCTGAAACCCTTGGGCGTAGCTTGTCGCAAGTAGAGCGCTGCTAGCCAACAGAGAGTTGTTAGGATCAGGGATCTGAGAGAGTAATTCGCCACGCCCTATTGCTTGTTGCCATTCGCTTTTCGACCATGCACGACTGTCGTACCAATATTCAGCAATCACGTTGTGCCCGACTTGGTTTGCCCAATTCAACCCAATTAAGGCTTGGAATGCGCTGCCCTGCTCCTCAACTGAAACGGGTTGGTAAAGATCATCCTGCTGAAACTGATAGCCGACACTTTGCTTTTGCCACAGCATGGAACCGTGCATGGCGATGGATTCATCCCACACCGCAATGGCACTGGCGCCAAGCAAACCTCGGCGCACATCATCGTAATAACCAATAAGTTGATACTCGGTGTCACCCACCAGCGCATAACGACGAATACCAACACCTTGCTGCTCTGCGGCTTGATCAAGAGCACTCTGGTCTTGTTGCCCCCAGCTTGAATCGGTCGCAATGACGGTCCATTCGCCGGCCATATCGTAGTGTGAAAGTGAAAACACACCCGCACCTTCTTCTGCTACTAAGCCAACAGGATTTTGTCGATAAGGCTTAAACAGATCCAAAGGTCGGTAGCCATAACCCACGCCCCAATCCACGCGTAACTTACCCAAACTCACATCAAGTGTAGTGTCACCGACTTGCCACTCCCCTAGCCAAGCCAGCTCTCGAATCAACAGTTGGTTATCAGCTTCACTCCACCAATCACTCTCTCCTTGTTGATTGAGGTACAAACCTTGGCTGTACAGTGCGAACAAGCCACTGAAGTTTTGATAGTTCACTTGCACATCCAACAGTGCATTAAGTGAATCACGAGAACTGCCCTGCGCCTGCATAAATGCGCTGTCACGCTGCTTGGCAGTTTCGTAACTGACAGCCCAATCCCACTCAAAACTCAGCTCATCATTGGCAAAAACTGGGGCTGCTGCGCCCACACACAACGACGCAGCAATCAACAAACTGGTGCTTTTGTTAAGGTTAGGCTGGTGCGATTTCATGTGACTTCCTTGCTCGTTTTCATGGTTCTATTTAAGGAGTTCAGGCTAAAGCTGAGTCGTATTGGCTTTCGGCAAATAGCTTGGGTTGTAGAACTTGTTGTCCAGCTGCCAAGGCACGATCTCTTGATACTCGATAACGGTCTTTTTGCTCGGCTGAATGCTATCAAGCAAGGTCATCTCACTGACGTAGTCTTCGCCATTGTCGCTTGCACGTCCGTATTGCGCTTGCTTGGCGAGTTTGCCAGAGCGCAAGTAGAGATCAGCTTTAATTGGAAACGCATCTTGCTCAGACAACCATAAGTCGATCTTCTGATAACTCGCCCCTTTGGTTTTCGCGGTTAAAGCAAGATGATAAGCCGCGACACTTTCCCCGTTCACCGAAACGGTTTCTGTCGCTTTCCATTCACCTTGATAATCTTGGCTCCACGTCAGGGTTGAGATGTCGCCGATAGACGCTTCCCCAAGCAACTTCTGCATTGGCGTAATGCGAATCGGGCGGCGGCTCTTTGGCATTTGCAGCCAGTAGTTGTCGCCCATCATCAGCATCTTTTGCCCAGCTTCGACTGCTGATTTGAACACCACCAGCGATTCACGATTTGGACGCGTGTACACGTGGTAAAGGCGGGTTTTATCTAATTCTTGGTCTTGATATAAGCGCACCAGTGACACCACTTTGGAGGAATCATCTTGCAAGCGGTAGCTATCGGCTTTTTCAATCAATTGCGCAACTTGCTGTGCATCTAACGCTGTTTCATTCGCACTGGCATTCATGCTTGCCATGCCGCTTACCGTCAGCAGTGCCATTGGTAATAGTGATTTGAAATTAAACATAAATCAGAGCCTCCGTAATTGGCTTGTTCACCCCTTTGCGTGCCGAGAAAAACGCTGCAACCAAACAAATCATCAATACTGCGAATCCAGCGACAGCCACCAGCTCCCAAGAGAAGTAAATCGTTAATGGGTAACCTTCTGTGCGTCCTGGCGGTGGCGGCATTTGCACATCCACGACCATCAGTAAAATGGTGACTAGCGCCGTAAACAAAGCGCCGATTAAGCTGCCAATCACCGCAAGTAACCCGGCTTCGCGCAAGAACCCAGCAATGATTTCGCGAGGGTAGCTACCAAGAGCTGACAAGGTGCCGATTTCACGTGTACGCTCGGTGACCGACATGGTCATGGTGTTGAACAGGGCGACAAAGACTACCAACGCCATTACTGCGCCCATGATGCCGAAGATGCGGTCGTACAAATCTTTCACTTTGAGATAGAAGAACGCGCGCTCTTGCCAAGGCGTAATCTCAATATCTTGGTCGCCAAAGTTCTGCTTTTGCTTACTCAGAACCGAAGCCACTTGTTGCTCGACTTGGTTAGTTAAACTGGTATCGAACAGGAAGACAGATAACGCACTGACTTTGTCTGAACCGAGCAGCGATTGCGCGCTGTTGATGTGCACGTACAGCTGGCGTTTATCAAGCTCAGGCACGCCTGTTGAGTAGATGCCTCGTACTTTGAAGTCATACGCATTCAATGCGCCATCGGTAGTGGTCGCCAGCAAGGTAATCCAATCGCCAACGTGCACGCTTAGGTTGTTCGCCAAATCAGCGCCGAGCATCACCTCTGGCTCTGCAGGGTCATAACGCGATGCATGAATGTTGGACAGCGTTTGCCCTTCACGCACGTCCAAAAACGGTCCTTTCATATCGAATTCGCGTTCGTTAACGCCAATACCGATAAAGATCGACGACTTGTTGCCGTTGGAAATCAAACCACTGAACTCAACTCGAGGCTGCACACCTCGCACTTCATTCAACCCAATCAATTGCTTGGTGATGTCGTCCGCATGAGTTAACCCATTACTCAGCGGCATCTCTTCTTCTTTGGCGAAGTAACCCGGCGTGGTTAACGTCAGATGCCCCGTGTCACGTGCTGTCGATTCTTTCAAACTGTCGTAGGTGTAAAGACCAAAACCACCCGCACTGGTTAACGCAAACACGGCAATGGCGATGATCAGCATCGACAACAAACTGCGGCGGCGATTGCGTTGCAGGTTCAACCAAGCAAGGCGAACGGAAACTGGAATTAGCTTGCCCATGAAACCTCCTCCACACTTGCGTGCGTTTGGGTAATCTTGCCGTCCACCAACTCAATGGTGCGGTCACAACGGGATGCCATGCGAGGGTCGTGAGTGGCGACGATAAAAGTAGTACCAAGCTCGTGTCCGAGCCCTTTCATAATGTCGATGACCTTATTGGCAGTTTGGCTATCAAGACTTGCGGTTGGCTCATCAGCAATCACCAATGCTGGTTTGTGCACTAAAGCGCGCGCAATTGCCACTCGCTGTTGCTGACCGCCTGATAGGTTGTCTGGCATGTGATGAATAAACTCGCCTAAGCCAACGTGCTCTAGCATTTGTGTGGCGAGCTCGGTTTGTTCCGCTTTTGAAAAACCGTTGAGATGCAGCGGATACGCCACGTTCTCTAGTGCCGTCATCACGGGGACAAGATTGAATTTTTGGAACACAAAACCAAGCTTTTCACGGCGCATTTTCGCCGCCTGCATTTGTCCGGTTGGGTATGGGCTGCCTGCAAATGTCACCTGACCTTGGTATTGAGTATCCAGCATGCCAAGCACGTTAAGTAAGGTGCTTTTGCCTGAGCCAGACGGTCCGCACAATGCCACCATTTCGCCGGAAAACACTTCACCAGAAACGTCTCGTAATGCACGCACCGTTTGGCTGCCAAGGGCGTAATCGCGGCTAAGTTGATTAAAAACAATCATGACGCCTCCCTAATATTTCGCTAGCAGCGCTTTCGCGGTTTGCGTTTCTAGATTGCTGTCGCCCAATTGCTCCATTTGCGCTAACCATATTTTGGCTTGTTGAACATCTTCAGCGCGCAGTGCCGCTTCAATGGCATAACGGTAAATCCACGAAGTAGCCGCGAAAGGTTGTTGGCTAAAACTCGGTTCATCGAGCAGAGAAAGGTACAGCTCGTAGCCACGCTCAAAGTGATTGAACATGTCTGGCAGAGAGGTAAACGTAGTGGCTGCCATGGCGGTGGCTAATTGGTATTCCGGCAAGCCTTGTAAGCGCTGTTGCTCTTGCAGTGGAACTGGCTGATTCGCCATTAAATCCAAACCTTTTTGGATAGTGGCAAGACCGCGCTCGGTGAACTTCATCTTGTTCCAAGGCATAAACGCCTCACGACCTTGCAACGTCTCCGCACTGCCCAAGTAAACCAAGGTCACCGGCGTTGCGCCTTGCTCTTCGAGTTGTTTGGATAATTCGCCGTAAACGGTATCAACTAAGCCAGAGTCACCTTGCGCTGCTTGGTTGAATTGACTGAGTGTGCGCTCGCTTGGGTTAGCCAGAGCCAGATTGCTGCTAAGTGCAAATGCGGCGATAAACGTACTTGCCAGTTTAAGAGCTTTGATTGAGCGAGATTGAGAAACCATCATGTACTGTCCTTAGTTGAACGTGATTTGATGGTTTCAGATTAAGGGAGAAGGTCGCACGCTGCTTTTGCATGCGACCAATGGCAGTTATGCAGAGTGAATGGTATTGAGAGAGGATGAATGACATTCACTTAAACAGAAAATACAATTCCGCTCATTCGTAACTCTACATTTTTACGGCAGTCACAATAAAAACACTGGCTTAAAATCTGAGGCTAGTGTATTTATCCATCCCACAGCTCCCCATAACAGACAGTGTCGCACTCTCCTTTCTTACACACCTTTGCATGGTGTCTGTTGTTTCGAAATCGAGATTCTTAGCATCGGAATAGTTTGAACTCTTCGAGTTTTAGTTGTTTTCGCACTCAAAATAGGTGCGTTATTAGGTCGTTGAAAATGAATAAGCGTTATTTCCCAAGAGTTGATTTGCCACTGCTAATGGCGATCATTCCGATCATGCTGTTAAGTTCGCTCACTCTCTGGAGTGCCAGTAGCTTTAATGAGGCGATGCTCTTCAAACATTTGGCGCGCTGCGGACTGACATTAGTTTGTATCTTGGTCATGTCCTCGATTCCAGCGTCCAGCTATCAGCGCTCAGCTCCATATCTCTACATTATTGCGGTTGCTCTGCTACTTGCTGTCGCTTTATTTGGTGATAGCACCAATGGCTCTCAACGTTGGCTCGATATCGGCTTCTTCCGCTTTCAACCGTCTGAGCTAATCAAACTTTCCATTCCAATCATGATCGCCTGGATGCTGCATATTGAAGGAGGTCGACCAGACAGTCGGAAAATTGCATTTTGCTTACTTATTACAATGATTCCTGCCGGGTTAATCGCGCTACAACCGGATTTAGACGGTGCAGTTTTTACCATCATTTATGCATTGTTCGTTTTGTTTTTGGCTGGCATGAGCTGGAAAATAATCTGCGGGTTTATTGCGAGCATTTTAACGTTAGCACCTATTTTATGGTTCTTCGTTATGGAAACCTATCAAAAGAGCCGTGTAACACAGTTCTTGCACCCTGAGTCCGATCCACTGGGTTCGGGCTACCAAATCATCCAATCTTTGATTGCGATTGGCTCAGGCGGTATGAAAGGCAAAGGTTGGATGAATGCAACGCAGGGAACACTTGGCTTTATTCCAGAAAGTCATACGGACTTTATTTTTTCGACCTATGCGGAAGAATGGGGCTTTGTTGGCAGTTTAGTCTTACTCGCATTGTACTTGTTTATTACTGCACGCGTTATGTTGCTTGCATGTCAGTCTGACCACTTTTTTAGTCGGCTGGTAAGTGGCGCATTAGCGATGAGCTTTTTTCTGTATGCTTTTATCAATACGGGCATGGTGAGTGGCTTGTTGCCAGTAATGGGTAGCCCACTTCCCTTCTTTAGCTATGGCGGCACGGCGATGCTAACTCAAGGTATCTGTTTTGGTGTAATCATGTCGCTGTGTTATTCCAAATATCGTAACGTATAGCTCTGCTTGAGAAAAAGCGATCAAAAAAGGCTTCCCCGAGGAAGCCTTTTTACAACGATATGAGCGAATTAATTACAGCTCTGCGTTGTGGTAAACCTGCTGAACATCATCACAGTCATCTAGAAGATCTAGGAATTTCTGGAACTTCTCAGCATCTTCACCCGATACAGGCGTATGAGTTTGCGGAACGAATGTGATTTCTTCAACATCGATCGTTAGATCTGGGAATGCACCGTTAAGCGCAGTTTTTGTTTTGAAGAATTCTGTGTGAGGTGCGAATACAGTGATAACACCGTCTTCTAGCTCAACGTCAGTAACGTCTACATCTTCCATCATTAGCGTTTCTAGGATGATTTCATCATCGTCGCCTTTGAACTGGAATACCGCTTGGTGATCGAACATGTGAGAAACCGAGCCCTCAACACCAATTTTCGCACCGACTTTCACAAAGCATTGGCGTACATCTTGGAAAGTACGGTTGCCGTTGTCTGTTAGACAGTCAACGATAACGCTAGTACCGCCAGGGCCGAAGCCTTCGTAACGTGCTGGAGTGTAGTCTTCACCACCGCCACCGTTCGCTTTGTCGATCGCTTTATCGATAACGTGCGCAGGAACTTGGTCTTTTTTCGCTTTTGCGATCAGGTGTTTCAAAGACAAGTTCATGTCTGGATCACCACCACCGTTTTTCGCGCACATGTAAATTTCTTTACCGTATTTGGAATAAACTTTAATTTTCGCGCCTGCAGTTTTCGCCATAGAGGCTTTGCGCACTTCAAAACTTCTTCCCATCGGGATGTCTCTCTAAATTCAAATTTAATGCGAAGGATTTTAGCAAAAAGCGAAACCTTTTCAATTTCGCTTAGCAAAGGAATAGGGAGGTTACCTCATTCGTCGCATTGGATTGAACCATTGCCACGGTTCGCGTTAAGCGACACCCATTACTCGTTTGTACTTTTCGACCGATTGCTGGAAAAACGCCTTTTCATCAGCATCGTTAATCTTGGACAACTGTTCTTCTATTGCTTCAGGACCAGATTTGGCCTCTCTGAGCTTCCAAACCAAAAACGACGCCTGCTTATCCAGTTCGATTTTGTTTTTTTCGTCAGGCGGCAATAGGGATAGATTAAACGACATTCACAGCCTCAAGGTACTTTAAATACTAGCCGGGCACTATATCACACAGAGTTACAATTACAGAATAGAAACGCACTTAACTTGATCGATTTCAAGTTAACTATTTAGGCACAGCGCTGATTTTCAGTGCTTTTGGTAAATGCTGTTCGAATATTTGTTGTAATCGAGTCTTGGTAACGGGTTTAGCCACGAACTCGTTCATCCCAACATCGAAGCAATGTTGCTGATCCTCTTTAATGACATTGGCACTTAGCGCAATAATTGGAACGTGTTTCCCCCACTCTCCCATTTTTCGAATTCGCTCCGTAGCAATAAACCCATCCATCACAGGCATTTGGCAGTCCATAAAAATCAAATCGAAAGGCTGCTGATCACACAGCTGCAATGCTTCTTCGCCATGGTTGGCGACACTCACTCGCACACCCAGTTTTTCTAACATGATGCGAACTACCTTCTGATTGACGATGGTATCTTCAACAACCAATACCCAAGGTTTATCATTATCTTGAGGGCTGATTTCGTTGTCTTCCGCTTTCGGGAAATCTAATACATTAAGTTGGTCGGTATAGGTCGATTGCGCATTTATTACAGCAACAGGAATCGAAAATTCAAAACAGCTTCCCAGCCCAAGCTCACTTGTTAGTTGTATTTCCCCTCCCATCAAGTTAACCAACTGTGCAGCTATCGCCAAACCAAGCCCTGTCCCACCATACTTTCTGGTGGTACTACCATCAGCTTGTTGGAAGCGTTCGAAGATTGCTTGTTGGTGCTCTTTCGCAATACCAATACCAGAATCCACAACTCGAAACCGGATATGAGCGGTCTCTCCATCAAGTCGAGACAACGCTACAAGAAGCTTCACATGGCCGCGCTCGGTAAATTTAATCGCGTTGCTCAACAAATTGTTCAGAACTTGTTTCAATCGTGTGGCATCACCTTGCACTTCGATTGGCAAGTGAGGATCAATATCGCTGAGCAGCTGTAAGTTTTTCTGCTTGGCTTTGACACTATGTAAACTGATGACATCGTCAAGTAGCTCGCGAAGATCATAGCTCGTGTATTCCAGCTCTACTTTGCCAGCTTCAACTTTAGAGAAGTCCAAAATGTCGTCGATGATCGTCATTAGTGAGTGAGAAGAACTGTCAATGATCTCTACAAACTCTTTTTGCTGGGGATCGAGGTCGGTGTCATTGAGCAACGACGACACACCAATAATGCCATTCATCGGTGTGCGGATCTCATGACTCATAGTGGCAAGAAACTCACTTTTCTTACGATTAGCGACTTCTGCCCTATCGCGTTCAGCCTCTAACTCAGTCTGGTGCTCTTTCACTTTCTCAACACTTCGGTTGTATTTCTCTGCCAAAACACTCACTTCATCAAAGCACCATCGTTTAGGGAGAGTCACTTTACTCGGCACTGTACCGCCACGAAAATCGCTCACCGCACCAGACAGCAATTGTAACGGATTGACCAACAAGCGAAACGCCACCCAAAGAACACCAATGATGAGGACAAGAATTTTGATCGCTTCTGTCGTAAGTAGAAAAAAGAACTGCTGCCAAAGATCTTCATATATCGCGCTAAGATCCGATTGAACCGTTAATATCGCGAGATCATACGTTTTATCGCCGACCCGATACTGCATCGGCCAGCTTCTCTCGACAACATCCTCAGAAAGCGCCGAACCTAATTCAATGATAACTTCGTCTTCACTAGCAATACGTAAGTAGTCCACCGAGGGCATACGCATTGCACCTTGAGCTTGTGTCAACAACAGCTCCCTATCCTCTACCCACAAACTCGCAGAAAAGCTCGATAAATAGCTAGACTCAACCTGCTTTAATTCAACATCTAAATGGGCTAAATCTTCGTGAAAAACTCGATATAAGCTCACTGTAGAAATGATGACCGTAAAGATTAAACTCAACGTTAATACCGCCAACATAAGTTGGTTGCCGATACTAAAACGACGTTGAGATCGCTCTTTTTCATCCATATGAAACCGCTCCGATAAACTTGCGCTACTCTAAATATAGCTACGCACAAATAATAATCGAGGATACGATGAAAAGACTTCTACTTAGATTGGCTTTTAGCTTAATTGTTGTAAGTTCTCATGTGACCGCAAATCAAGTGAACTATTACGTCATTGCTGAACAAGCTCGACCATTTCAAATTGAACAACAGGGACAAATGCACTCCGGAATTGTGACCGATATCGTCAGCGCTATCTTCGCGGAGTCGGATTACCAAGTGAATTATCATACTTATCCATTTAAACGTATGATTTCCATATTGGAAGAAGGCGCTGAGCCAAACTGGTTAACTTATGGCAGCCCGAACTGGGGCAAGGTGCAATCGGAAAATTTATCTGAGGAGCCCATTTACACTGTAAAACATGTACTGGTGTCGAGTAGCGAGAAGCCTTTAGAATTCAAAAATATGGATACGATGCATGGTCGTTCTATTGTATTACTGCTGGGGTTTGATTATCCAAATTTAACACCGTTCTTTGAAAATGGCAGTGTCAATGAAATGCGTGTGAAAGACTACAACGCCGCATACCGAGTGATAAGCCGAACCCCTGGAGATACAGCTTTTGTCGAGATGGAATCCCGAGTCCTTTACAACTTAAAGCGACTCAATTTGCCGTTAGAGAATTTTCAGATACAGCCTTTCAGCTCGGTTATTCCTGACTACTCAATCTACCTGGCTTTTTCACCTCAAATGCAACCAGAAACTCAAAATTACATCAATACACGACTCGTTGAATTAAAAACCTCAGGGGAAATTGATGAAATCATTCAAAAGTATCAATGAATCAACTCATTAACAAAAACGCCAACGATGATACGTTGGCGTTTTTGTTTCTGGGAAATCTGTAGCACTTACTTAGTGTGGTTAACAAACTTAGGATCAAACATGTGCCCCAATTTACTCGCCTTGGTTTGCAGGTAATATTGATTACTTGGGTTATTCCCTTCTTGTAATGGCACTCGTTCAATGACGTTAATATCAACCGCTTTTAAGGCGGCGAGCTTGCGTGGGTTATTCGTCATTAGACGCACAGCGTCAATCCCCAAATGCTCTAGCATTCCTTTACAGAACGCGTAATCACGCATATCAGCGGCAAAACCTAAACGCTCATTTGCTTCCACGGTATCTGCGCCATCATCTTGTAAGTGATAGGCACGAATTTTATTAATCAAGCCGATTCCACGCCCTTCTTGACGTAAATAAAGCAGCACGCCACATCCCTCTTTGACGATGTTTTGTAGCGCTCTATTAAGCTGAAAACCACAGTCACAACGCGTGCTAAATAGAGCATCTCCGGTAAGACACTCCGAATGCAACCGAATAAGTGGTGCTGCACTTTTTGTTGGCTCGCCATAGACCAGAGCAAGATGCTCTTTATTTGTCGCGGCTTCAATAAAGCCGTACATCATAAATGTGCCCCACTGGGTGGGCAATTTGGCTTTATCGATAAACTTCACGAGATTGTAAGGCTCAACATGTCTCAGCTCTGCTCGAACATTCATCAGAATCTCTCCTAGATGATTTTCTCCTTTACCATCTCCCCCGTCTCCCCAAAAGGCATCTTTATGAGAATGCTCTGTTAGGCAAGCGTTACCCGTTCTCATTAATTGCTGCGCTAATGGTGGATTTTGTAGAAACTTTTCCCTAACGATGAAAGCCATAACAGCCAACTTTATATCGTCCCAATCGCTTCTGACAAAGTGTTCGTATTTGCGGCTTAAAGCAAACGCTTCATCAGGGGTGCTTGCGTGCTGAATTTTACTTTGCAACTGAGCATCGAGAAACTTTTGGGCTTGGTAATAATGTTCGCTGGTGGGCCAAGTTTGGGAGGAGATATTGACTGGGGCATGGCAAAAATTTGAGAGAAAACCGTGGGGCTCATCGGGCTCATAAAAAAGGATTTGATCAACCATACTTGCGCTCCTTGCTTTGTGGTTGCGATAATCAACAAAAAGCATATCGCTACTGATATATCTAGTAACACAAGGTCAGATTGTCAAACTTCTTCGGGACGGGACGTGAGTGTGAAACTCGTGCTTTTGAGGCGCAAGACAGATAAATGGAGGTTTTGAATAAGAGAGTAATAGAGTGACAAAATAAAAAGGGCAGTCCGTCGACTACCCTATGGGTTGCTAAACCAACCTGAGGCGATCAGTGTATCAAGCCAAGCTCCCTTGCTTCTTCAATGGTCAACCCACTTTCACGGATCTCACGTAACGCTTCAATGCGTCTTCTGGCTTCTGCTGATTTCACTGTTTTCTCTGGCTTCACAACGGTTTCCTCATCAGGTAATTCCCATTTGTGAGCGATGTTGGTCATCTCGTCATGGTCGATAGAATTAATGGACATATTTCCTCCGAACACACCATGTTTTCGATGCGTAATCTATAGCAAAACCGGAACAAGGTGGTAAGAAAAACTGTAGGGAAATGTGACCCCTCCCGCCCTTTCGTTAACTCCTTAATAGATTCATCATTTAAGTTTTGCCAAGGGACAAATTTACGATTAAATTTGAGTAATTCCCCCTACGAAAAGTGTGCTGATCTAGCTCTCAATTCTGCTCTTCTTTAGTTTTATCAACGACGCATTACACCACTTCCTGTTTCACCTAACTTTCGAGTCACTTCACTGATTCATGGTTTGATACTTTCTAAAAACCGCCACACCTGATAATGATAATAATTATCTTTTAGATTGGTTAGGTGTTTATATGGATGGTATTAACTTAAGTCATGCATACCACAATGACCCGGTCATCCAGATCCGAGATTTGTGCGTCGATTACATCACTGATAATGGTGATTTTAATGCGGTAAAGTCCGTCAGCTTTGATATCGGCAAAGGCGAAGTATTTGGTCTTGCCGGTGAATCTGGATGTGGTAAAAGCACAATCGCATTCTCAATAAATCGTCTTCATAAGCCGCCAGCGTTCATTTCTGGCGGTAAAATATGGTTTGATGGCAAGGATATCCTTAGTATCTCAGACTCTGAACTGACCGCTCTAAGGTGGAGTGAAATCGCCATGGTGTTCCAGAGCGCGATGAACTCACTCAACCCTGTCTTAACGATACAAGAGCAATTTGCAGATGTGTTACGACACCATCAAGGCCTCACTAACGCTCAAGCAAAAGATAGAGCAGAAAAGTTGTTGGACTTGGTCAATATTCCTCGAGAACGCTTAGCAGAATATCCTCATCAATTTTCAGGAGGAATGCGTCAGCGCTTGGTGATAGCCATTGCTTTGTCTCTAAATCCAAAACTGATCATTATGGATGAGCCCACAACAGCATTAGATGTAGTGGTACAGCGAGAAATTTTACAGCAAATTTATCAGCTTAGAGATGAGTTCGGTTTTTCAGTCCTCTTTATCACTCATGACCTGGCACTCATGAGCCAACTATGTGATCGAATTGCAATCATGCGTCACGGAGAAATCGTCGAAGTCAATCGAGCATACGATATACGCAATCATCCTCAACACCCCTACACGCAAAAGCTATGGGCTTCTTTCCCAAACATCCATGACGTCCACAAACAACCAGAGTTACAAGGAGCGTAACCATGAGCCAGCCTATCATCCAAATGAAAAATGTGATTAAAGAATTCAAAGTGGGCGGTGGTTTAGCGAAAGAGGAAACCTTTCGTGCGCTTCAAGGAGTGACTTTTGATCTGTACGCAGGAAAAACCTTGGCTTTGGTTGGAGAGTCAGGCTGCGGTAAGAGTACTTGCGCTCGTTTAATAACCAAAGTCTATCCAGCAACGCAAGGCGAGATCCTTTTCAATGGCACTGACATAAATGAGATCACGTCACGATCGGCTCTACAAGAATATCGCAGTAAAGTACAAATGGTGTTTCAAGATCCGTTTGGCTCTCTCAATCCAACTCATACCATTCGCCATCACCTAACACGTCCTTTAAAAATTCATAAACAAGTCAAAAACGAGCGCGACATCCCAGCCCGCTTGGAAGAGCTTCTAAAGCTGGTGGAACTACCTGAAGAGACATTGAATAGGTTCCCTCACGAACTCAGTGGTGGGCAACGTCAGCGAGTAAACTTAGCAAGGGCTTTAGCGGTAGGTTCGCAAATCATTCTTGCGGATGAGCCTACGTCTATGCTGGATGTTTCTATTCGCTTGGGAGTGTTGAATTTAATGCAACGAATGAAGCAAGAACTGGGAATTGGTTTTTTATACATCACACATGATCTGGCGACTGCGCACTACATCGCGGAAGAAACCGCAGTAATGTACAAAGGGCAAATCGTTGAATGGGGCGACACTCATTCAATACTTAAGAATCCGCAGCATCCTTATACTAAGCTGTTGATTTCTGCCGTTCCTGATCCTGACTTACCTTTTGGTAACTTAGTGAAAAATGAGCCAAACTATTCGATAGATGCCGATGAAATTCGTCAACGTAGCAGCATAATTGTCGACGAATTTGATCAAATAGGGCCAAATCACTATGTAAAACAATGGACTGAGGCAGCGTAATGGATTTGAGTACTTGGCAAGATCAAATCGCCATGTGGTACGAACAGCGGAAACATGATCAAGTAGAAAAATTGGAAACGATCTTATATCAGGTGCCTGATGACGTGTTTGGACCCGAATTGAGTGATCTTCAAAGTAAAGCGATTGCTTGCTGGTTGGATGGATGTTTACGCGTGTTTCAACATGCAAGGTACCAAGACCCTCAGAAAGCATATCAAACCTTGCTTTATACGAGTGCAAAGCTTGAACAAGCAGCATGCCAAGTCTCGACTGATATTCTGATCAAAGATTGGTGTTTGAGACGACTTCAGCATCTCACCGTTGTGGCTTTAGAGTTTTGTAATCAGCAGTGTGATCAAAACAAGTGGCTGGAACAAGCCCATAGCTTAATCGAATCACATGTTGCGTTGATGCGTTCATTACATTGGAATGAACCCAAGAAGCATGATCAAGGTTTACCTCATTAGTCCGGAAAAATGATCAAGGCTTAATTAGCGGAATTTTAGGCAAAAAAAAAGCGAGTTTCCTGAGGAGAAACTCGCGAAGTCTATTCAGAATGAATGTAACAATATGAGCCAATCTATTAATCATCAGAAAGGACAAAAGGTTGTCTATTCGGGATAAATAGTAGTATTAGGCTTAGCTTCTAATGTCAGTGGTTTGTAAGAGTTAAGTCTGTTTTTTATCATCGAAAGACATTGTTACATTTCAAACCGATACATCACACCTATAGCTTGATACACATCAAGCGACACTTTTAAATCGCCATTTCATCCAAGGCACGAAATACCATTTCATCCATGTGACCATCGAAGATTTGACGACAAACTTTCCGACGCACCGCTAACCCCGCAATCAGGCGCTCGATGGTAAGATGCTTAACATCGTTCTGGGTGTTAAACAGCTCGACGGTTTTACTTAATGTCTCATAAGGAATCGGCTCATCCCCTACCCTTAGCCAATCGAGCTTCTCTATGTAATCTGAGCACTCTTCTTTGATTGAGGCATACGAGTGCCCTGTCATCGCAGACAAAGCCGTTATACTGCGTTCTAGAGCCTCTGGTGAGGTATATTTAGATAGAGTAATGGTGATCTCATCAGCATTGATCTCTACCAAATGTTTTCTTTGCTTCACGCGTCGCCCTAAATTTCCTCTTGGAGACGGTGCTTTGCGTTGAATGGGCTCAAATTCGCCATCTATGATGCCTGAGAGCTCCTCAAGCTGCTGTCGGGTTACCATCTCATTACGAAGCGGGTTTGGCAGCGTAGGCGCCATGTTGCGCTTGCCTGCGTTGGTTGTACGAGCACGTGAGTAACGCAGTACCTCTTCGACGTCACATTTGATGTCGATCTGGTAATCCATCACTTTATCATTCTCGATCATAGTTTCGATCGTTAAGTGATAGCCCCATAAGTTCACCACAAAAAGATCGTCTGTCCCTTTGCCGTCTGACAAGCGTTTCAGCTCACGGATCAGATCCATTGAGAACCGACGCCATTCAATGTTACGTGCAAGCTTCTGATTTAACTCGCTCAACAGCATGCAATCTGTGTGTCGGCGCACCATACGGCTACGGAAAAACGAATACAGCTGGAACACCAACGTATGCTGTTTCAGGATTTCTGGTGGGAACAAGAAGAAATAATCGCGTGTTAGTAGTTCTTCGTAGAACGACGGTTCCCACACCAAGATGTATAAGTTGGGTTTAATACGAATTTCGCCATCACTGCCCTCAACGGGCGCTTCTTCTGAAGCCGTGATGGTACGGGCTAAGAAGCGGAAGCGGTCACTCTTAAAGCCTTCGGGCATATTTTCACTGAGCCATCGGCCAGTGAGTTCATGCAGTTGGAAATCGGTAAACTCGATACGATCGATACTGTCACGGATGGAATCACGAGCTGGGCCACTGTCTTTTTTGCCTCTGAGCGACAAAATATCAGTGATGTATAGCGGCGTTTTGTTTGGTACGTGAGCCGCATCAAGCTGATACTGATCTTTGTGATGATCATGATACTGAACCGTTAACGTGAAGAGAGCGAACAGGGTCATGAGATCATCCACAGTCATGATATTTTTGGATGATCGCGTCTCAATAACGGCTTTTGTGCCAGAGATCGACACCATGGATTTCTGATAACTTTTTCGAGTTCTTGGTGGCGCAAGTGCTTGGTCAATGATCCCAGCCCAATTTGTTGGAGATACAACAAATTGATCGGCTTCATCTTTCATCGTGGGAGGTGTGTTTAACCCGTGCTCATTCAACAAACGTTTGTTTACTTGAGTCTGAGCCAATGCTTTCGAACGTTTTTGTTTTTCGTTCTGGCGAACTTTGTCGGTAACAAGACTTGTTGCTCCCAACACAGATATAAGCTGATTGGGATTCACAAATTTATGTAGCATCGTTTTACCAGCAAGTCCCTCTTCAAAACGCACTGGAGTTTGAGTAAATAAACCAATATTTACTGCCGCGCGCAAACGTTGTTGCAGGGCTGCACGTGTGAGTTGCCCATCTGTTGCTTCCACAATCTCTGTGGTTGAAACCAAACCATCCTTGCTGCTGAAGCCTCGTAATGAGATCAGATTAAGCAACTCTAAGATGCTTTTGGTCACCCCTTTGAAATGTTGGTACTGCTCTACCCAATCCGCAGAGGATTCATGTACCTCAAAAAGATGGCCATCTTTGTGGCTTCTCGGTGCTTTAATCAGAATTTTTTCATCAGCCGTCATTTTAGATCCAGATCACACTAGCCGTAGTTGTGCTATGGTTCCGAAGAATAAAGAAAAACAGATCATAAATAAAGAAAAAAGATTGTTTTTTAAATAACTGATCTTTTTGATTAATCTGATCTTAATTGATTATATGATCTAATGATCTGGCTTGAAATTTTTCGCTAAGCTTTTGTTCTATAAGACTATTATTTCCATGTATTTCGGAAGTATGATCATAAGAAGTCTGAAAGTATGATCAACAATAACCTGAAAGCATGATCATATTTATTCGTAAGCATGATCATTAAGGTTATGAAAAGATGATCAAAAGAGTCTTGAAACGATGATCATGATGTTTTTACAGGTTATCCACAGATGCAGTATTTAATAATGATCTTCACGATGATTATATTGTGCATTGATGATGTTATTTATACTCGGACCGATGATCAAGAGCCAATATATCTATCGTTCTGGCGCCCATATTGATGAGATATCACTCATCTGATTAAAATATATTCAAGTCGCTCATATTTAGAAGTAAATCCTAGTCTCTGCTTATTTACAGGAAGCATGATCATGAGAGCGTGATTTATCATAGCAACTTGAGCAATTTCATTGTTCCGGCTTCTATACCGTCAATTTCTGCTCAATCCCCCATTCTGTCTGCACTCAACCGTAAATCAGAGAAGAAAACTCATGCTTCCGACAGATTCTAAGGCTTGATCATATTTCCGATTAATGGATCTTATTTTATTTGCGTGTTTACACCGTATTCTGCTCTATTTTTCCATGATCATGCTTTCGGATTTGTTTATTAACACGGAAGCATGATCATAAGTATACCTTGATCATACTTCCATAGATGTTTCGCTGGAACTGCCCTATTTTGTTCGGAGACATGATCAAGGTGTTCAGGTCTTTATTGTTCCGATATTACTTACTATTTTTCGTTTAAATTAGGTTGGTCTAACATAATCCGTAATTTAGCTTAAGATTATAATCGTTCCGGTAGAAAATTGATTTACATTGTAAATGAGTGACGTTGTAACACTTTTTATTTTTAAGTTTAGGTGTCCACTTATGAGAAGATTATTTGATTAAAAATAGTTATCTTTTTGACCATAAATCATAAAAGCGTCGATTTGGGTGTTTTTTTATGTGATGGTCATTCAAAATGTTCGTGCACCTTTTTGTTGTTTTTGGTCTTTACTGCTGTACAATTGCAATTATAAATCCTTCCAACGGAATTTGGCATGAAAAGAGAAAAAACGATTGAAAACCTTCTTGAGTTAGCGGAGCTGACTCAGCAGGTTCAAGCTGACCGTATTGAAATTGTTTTAGAAGAGCGAAGCGATAACTACTTCCCACCAATGTCGAAAGCGATGATGGAAACCCGTTCTGGTCTAACTCGCCGTAAGCTCGACGACGCGATTGGTAAAATGGAAGCCGCTGGGCATCAATTTACCAAAAACAACGCGAATCATTATTCAATTACGTTAGAAGAAGCACACATGCTCATGGATGCGGCTGAAGTGCCTAAATTTCATGAGCGTAAAAAGAATTCAGGTAACAAACCTTGGATTATTAATGTGCAGAACCAAAAGGGCGGTACAGGTAAATCAATGACCGCGGTTCATTTAGCGGCATGTTTAGCGCTAAATTTGGATAAACGATACCGTATTTGTTTAATCGACTTAGACCCACAAGGCTCGCTACGTTTATTCCTCAACCCGCAAATCAGCATGGCAGAGCATGATAATATCTATTCTGCGGTAGACATTATGTTGGGTAACGTGCCTGATGGTGTGGAAATTGACAGTGAATTTTTACGTAAAAACGTATTGCTGCCAACGCAATATCCGAACTTAAAGTCGATTTCAGCGTTTCCAGAAGACGCGATGTTTAATGCGGAAGCATGGCAAACGCTATCTGAAGACCCATCACTCGATATCGTCCGTCTGCTGAAAGAGCAACTGATTGATAAAATTGCTGATGACTTCGATATCATTATGATTGATACCGGTCCACACGTTGACCCATTAGTATGGAATGCGATGTATGCATCAAATGCCTTGCTAATTCCTTGTGCGGCTAAGCGTCTGGACTGGGCTTCAACAGTAAACTTCTTCCAGCATTTGCCTACGGTATATGAAATGTTCCCGGAGGACTGGAATGGTCTTGAGTTTGTTCGCTTGATGCCAACCATGTTTGAGGACGACAATAAGAAGCAAGTTTCTGTTTTAACTGAAATGAACTATCTTCTAGGTGACCAAGTTATGATGGCTACTATTCCTCGTAGCCGTGCGTTTGAAACCTGTGCCGATACCTACAGCACAGTATTTGATCTGACAGTAAGCGATTTTGAAGGCGGTAAGAAGACACTAGCTACCGCGCAGGACGCTGTTCATAAAAGCGCACTGGAATTAGAGCGTGTCCTGCACTCTAATTGGCCGTCATTGAATCAGGGGTAATAAGTAAATGGCTTTGAAAACGTCTGAATTAAACGCGAAATTATTTGGCAAAACGAATAAGCGTCGTGTTGTGACTCCGCAAGAGGCGCAAACTGCGGCAAAAGAGAAAGCTCAAACGATTGAACTAGCAGTTGCAGGTGAAAATATTGTTCAGTTTGAACTTGTGCGTATTCCTGCAAATAAAGTTGCGACAGAAACAACAGTATTTGTTGATAACGCTCGTGAGCAATCGTTCTTAAATGAACATGCTTTATCTGATGTTTTAGTCACACTCAAAGAGCGTGGCCAACAATATCCAGCTGTAGGTCGTAGAACTGAAGATGGCAAGATCGAAGTTTTAGATGGTAGCCGTCGTCGCATGTCTTGTATCCTCGCTGAACAAGATTTTTTGGTTTATGTTGCTGACAACATCAATACTGACCATGCTAAGTTTTTGTCTGATGTGGCAAATGCTCACAAGCCGCTCTCTTTATATGAAAAAGGGAAAGAGATGCAGGCTAAGCTTGATAGTGGTGAAGCTGAAGATCAGAAAGCATTGGCAAAAATGTTCCAGTGCAGTGAAGCGTTGGTAAGTGGCGCTTTAAAAGCCGCAGCATTACCGTTAGAACTGCTTCAAGCGTATCCGAATGTTGGCGATCTCGGTCGTCCAACTATCGTGAAACTGCACAAACAGTTTTCAACGCTGACGCCAGAGCAGCAGCAAGAGCTGTTAGATAAATGTCGCTCTAGCGAAGGGTTTTTATGGCAGCGAAGCACAGCTCAAGGCGTTGCTCGTCTGACAAAAGAAGTCACGGAAAGCATCGAAAATTGGATTACTGAACTTGCACCAGCAAAACCTGGCAAGAAGACGGAAAAAGTCGACTTAGTAAAAGGTCGAGCAAGCTATAGCCGAAAAGGTAGCAGCCTGGCGTTGAACTTGAAGAAAGTTGATGACAGCTTAATGGAAGAGATTCTTGCGTTTGTACAAACCAAACTGCAATAACAAATGATGATTGAATCAACCGCCTCCGGGCGGTTTTTTTATATCTGAGAAGCGTCAAATTAAAGATGTGATACCATTGCGTCAGTTCAACGTTGGATAGACAAAATGCAGACACAATCTGATTTCCTTTCATCACTTCAACATCAAGCTCACCAATCTTTCCAAAGGATTGGTGTTGTCATTCAAGGCGAGGCTTCTTGGCAAAATGCGTTGATGTCAGAGTTCCATAAAACGCAGCGCCATCAACGTTGGTTTTCTGTTGGTGATTTTGGTTTGAAAAACGTATCCAGTGTTTCGTCTAAACAAGGGCACATGTTGCTAGGCAGAGAGTGTGACGTTCTATTGTTTGATGCTCGAAATGGCTTTGACGCCAATAGTTTTACCGCCGCGCTTGGCTCATTGGTTGGCGGCGGTTTTCTTATTGTCATTACTGAGCTGCGACAAAATGCGAATTTTGCTCAGCAATGGATGCACAAACAATGGGAGAAGCTCGTTGTTATTGAGCAAGACAAACCATTGCCAACGGCTCCAGACATCAAGCAAGCAGAAAAAGAAAGCCACTACACGGAACAAGAACATGCCATTTCTCTAATTGAAAAGGTGGTGACAGGACATCGAAAGCGACCATTAATTTTGACCGCTGATCGTGGACGTGGAAAAACAAGTGCCCTCGGAATTGCGTGTGCGAACTTATTACAGCAGAAGCCGCTTAGAATCTTAATTACGGCACCATCTATAAAAGCCGTTGAGCCTGTTTACCAACATGCTTTACGTTTACTCCCTAGCGCACAGCGTATTAAGAAGGACAGATTAGAATCAGGGCAGGGAGCCATTCAATTTATTGCTCCAGATGAACTATTATTGAGTCGACCTGAATGTGATTTGTTACTTGTCGATGAAGCGGCTGCAATTCCAGTTCCTATGCTCAAGAGCATTACCGAACATTATCATCGACTCATTTTTTCTACGACTATTCACGGTTATGAAGGTTGTGGCCGGGGCTTTACGATTAAATTTGTTGATTGGCTTCAGAAACAGCGTTCGGGAATGAAAACGTGGCACATGACACAGCCCATCCGCTGGAGCATGAATGATGCGCTCGAATCATGGCTCTATGACGCGTTTTTGTTGGATGCGGAGTTAACGCACCATCAACTTAACCAGGTCGACTCAATTTCCCTTTCTAAAGCCGATAAGGACGATTTGATATCGCAGCCTAGTTTGCTGCGCGAGTGCTTCGCTCTTTTGGTTAATGCTCATTATCAGACCTCGCCGAATGATTTGATTCACCTTTTGCAAGACGACAACAGTCAGCTCTATTTTGCTAAGCAAGATAATGCGGTTGTGGGGGTAATATTAGCGGTCGAAGAGGGTGGGCTTGACGTTGAATTGGTTGAAGAAATTCAGCTTGGTAAGCGTCGTCCTAAAGGACACTTAGCCCCAGTTACGATTGCAAACCACCTAGGATTTCCGAATGTCGCGAATCTATCGACGCTGCGAGTCATGAGAATTGCTGTTCATCCGGAATTGCAAGGAAGAGGCATCGGTCAAAAAATGCTGCAGCAACTTGATCAAATGGCGGCTAAACACATTGCTTACTTATCCACGAGTTTCGGTGCGACGGAAGAGTTGCTCTATTTCTGGCTACAATCGAACTTCCGTGCAATTCGTTTAGGGTCAATGCGCGATGCTGCTAGCGGTTGTTATTCAGTCTTGATGGTCAAACCTTGTGATTCCCAACAGACGGCTTGGGTCGATGAATCTCAGACGCTATTTGAAGAAATGTTGTCTAACAATGTGGCTGACGTCTATCCAAAATTAGAAGCCTCTATTTTTCGAGCTCTATTACCGCAACCTTTGGGAATGAGTCCACTTCATCCCGCTAAGTTATTACTAATTGAATGCTATGCTGATGGTGGTAACAGTTATGAGTCCGTGTCTGCTTGGCTTCAGCAGTGGTTACTTAACTTAGGTTTGAACTCCGCTTCCGACTTGATGATCAGTAAGCTTTTTCTTAACCGTAGTTGGACTGAATGTGCTCAGCAATTTGGTTTACCTGGAAGAAGGCAAGTTGAGCAGCAGTTAAGGGACGAAGTAAGACACATTTGGAACGATTTACACTGTAAACACTAAAGGGAAATTTACACTGTAAATGAAATTATTAGGAGCTGATTTTACACTGTAAATCCAGCTCCTTTTTATTTCGGCGTGTATTTTGATTGAGCTTTAGGTTAAATCGAAATGCTCTCTTAATATCTGTTTAACCGTTATTGATGGATTACTTTCTTTAGTGACGTGAGCCCTATAATAAGAAATGCGAGGTTTGTTCAGAAAACGGATTTGGGTAGACTGAAAGTGTTGATGGGAAGCAAAGTGGTAAGGGTATGTGGAAGCTGTGTCTTGAGTTATCTGAAGATAAGACCAAGGTGATAGCCCGTCTTCCGGGAGAAGTGGACCTCGGTGGTGAGCTAAATCAAAATGAATTAAACGAGCAGCTCGTCGCAATGAACGCTGAAAAGATGTTTGTTGTTGAGGGGGAAGTCGTGAGATTCATTAACTGCGCCAAAGAACGTAAAGCCGAGGCCTACGAAGGCATCGTCATTGCGGAAAAACGCAACGCGCAAGTTGAGGTTGAATTATCGAATAATGACATGCTCGCCAGTATGAACGTTGTCGGCGCGTACGGAGGCCGAGGTTTACGTGGCCCCGAGATTGTTCAAGCCCTTGCTCAAGCGCGAGTTTCGAAAGGCATCAACAAACTGGCTTTGAAGAAAGTGTTGGTTGTCAGCACTCAGCTCAAACCCGGCGAAACTTTTTCTCAACCTGTAGCGGTTGGTAAGCAACCTATCAAAGGCAAAGACGCTCTTTTTACTCCTCTTGTTAAAGACATCACCAAACGCATCCTCAAACCCAAAGACGGCCAATCTGCTAGCGACAAAATTGATTTACGTAACCTCGGTGAAACTATCGCGGTTGACGTAGGCGATGAGGTGATGCGCCGCACGCCTGCGACCAAAGGTACGCCTGGTTTTACTGTTCAAGGGCGAGTGATTCCTCCACAAGCCGGAAAAGACAGCCCAATGAAGCCAGGCAAGGGCACCGAGATAAGCAAGCAAGACCCAAACCTATTGATTGCATCGGTATCCGGTACGCCTCTGATTAAAGACAAAACCATCGAAGTTGATAACGCACTCTGCCTCAATAGCGTTGGCGTGAATACAGGCCACGTGAAATTCAAAGGGAATGTGATTATCGGTGGCAACATTGAATCTGGCATGATTGTTAAAGCGACGGGTTCTATTACTGTAGGCGGCTTCATTGAATCGGCTGACGTACAAGCGCAAGACGACATCCAAGTTGGTAAAGGGATCATTGGCCACACCGTGAGTGATGGCCAGCCAAAGAGTTGTCACGTCAAAGCCAAAGGTTCGATTCGTGCCAGCTACGCCCAATATTGTGATTTGCAAGCCGGCGAAGATATTGAGTTGGCGGTGCACAGCATGAATAACGATATTGTTTGTGGGCGCAATCTGACGGTGCTAGACGCGAACGGTAGGAACGGCACGCTCAGCGGCGGAGATGCAAAAGTCGGTGGCAAAGTGGTGTGCTTACAATTGGGCGTAGAAGGCGACACCGCCACTAAGGTAGAAGCGTTCGCACGCTATTCTGCATTTAAGGAACGATTAGCAGAGCTTAAAGAACAATACAAACGCGCTCAAGAAGGCACGATGGATGTGATTCGTAAAGAGCTCGAATTTAAGAAACGTCCTAAAGCCGAACGTACCGACGAAGAACAAGCTCAGATTGACGTGATGAAAACACAAAACAACGAGCAGCTTGAAGCGATAAAGCAAAAGCTAGAACAAACGGAACATGACTTTGAAGTCGCGTTAGAAGAAAATATTGTCGAAGCCAAAGAGCGTGTCTTCACTCGCGTGACGGTGCAGTTTGGCGACGAACAAGTAACGACAAAGCGCACTCATGGCGGTTGTTCGTTCCGTTTCAATCAATACGAAATTAAAGTCTCGGCGAACTTGGAAGAAGAGGACGTCGCTGCGGTTTAAGCTTTCTTACTCACTGAGCCCACACGTCGCAACAAGATGTGTGGGCTTTTGTTTATCTACAAATCGACAATGTGCTCTTGATAGTAGTCCGCAAGCGCACCGACTTGGCTGCTACACATTACTTTCATTGCTTGTTTAATGTGTTCTATTGGCCAGTTCCACCATTGGATATTGAGTAGAGTTTCAATCTCTTTATCGCTGAATCGTTGACGTACGACTTGGTTGTTTCCAACCACCACCGAATAAGGTTGCACGTCTTTCGTCACTACGGTGCGTGCTCCGATGACGGCTCCATCGCCGATGTTTACTCCGGGCATGATCATCGCCTCGCTGCCAATCCAAACATCGTTCCCCACCACCGTGTCTCCGGCACGCTCGAAACCGTCTTGCACGCCTTCTCCAAATTCTTCAGGAGAGAAGGGGAAGGTCGAAATCCAGTCAATGCGATGACCTTGGTTTCCTGCCATCATGAAGGTAGCTCCAGAAGCGATGGAACAAAACTTGCCAATGATTAATTTGTCGATGCTATCGGGTTCTCTACTTTGCCATTCTTGAAGTGTGACGGGGTCACCCAACAAGTAGCGTACCGCTTGCTCTTCGAAGCTTTTTTGATGATAGAAGCCCGAGTAATAGCTGTAATCGCCAACGATGATATTGGGATTAGTGATGTGATCTTTAATGACTTGACCTTTTAACCACGTGTCGAAAACACTCATAACTCATCCTTTCAAATTTAGATTGTACTGAGTTTAGAGGCTTTCTATTATTTCCAGTAGTGTGATTTTAGAGATTCAGAATTACTGTATGGAAATAAAATGGCTCAGCTACGTACCACTTTACGTCGCTTTGTGCGAGGAGCGAAGTATTGCTGGCGCAGCAAAGCGCCTGAATTGTTCGAATGCGCATGTAAGTCGGCAACTTAAACAGCTTGAAGACATATTGTCGGTGCAGCTTATTCAGCGAACTACGCGCCAGTTTAATTTGACCTACGATGGTTTGCGGTTTTATCAGCAGGTAAAGAAACTGCTCGAAGGCGCTGAGCAGATCAATGAGCAAGTCATGGCAAACGAGATCGTATCGGGAAAATTGAGAATAGCGGCGTCCGCTTCTTTCGGAGCTGCGTTACTCAGCCAAACATTGATCGAGTTTCGATTGCAACATCCACAAGTGAGCGTCGAAGTGATCTTCACAGAGACACCTCTCGACTTGATTGAGGCTGGGTTTGATATCGCATTCTACTTTACCGATACTCCCCCAGAGGGATACGTCGGCCATCAGCTACGCACTTTACACTGTAAACCGATCGCTCATCGCTCGTATTTAGCTGATAAACCAAATGTAAGTACGCCAGAGGAGCTTGGTGACTTAGAGCACATCCTTTATAAAAGTCGTGACTTGGTGTTAGACAAGTGGACGTTTACGCATAAGCAAACTCAACAGCAGTGCAGCATTGAGTTAGAAAGTACGCTGAGTTTTAATCTTATCCAGTCCATGTTGGATGCTACTTTGGCTGGCTGTGGTGTAGCCATGTTAGATGAATTTGCACTGGCTAAACTCGACCCTGCACAAAAAGAAAAACTCGTGAGTTTGCTGCCAGAATGGCAAACGGATGCGATTTTGCCGCTTTATCTGCTTTACCCAAAACGTGAGCACTTACCAAGAAGAACGCGAGCGTTCATTGATCACTTTAGGAACATATATTCTGTCGGCGAATAGCGACAACAAACTTAGCAACAATTGAGGAAGCAAAGGAATGCGAAAACACTGTATTGCGATTGGCGGTGGGGGCTGGATGATGGGAGAGAATCCGAGCCCGCTCGATCAATACATTTTGTCTTTGTCTGGTAAGGAGAATCCAAACATTTGTTTTATACCTACAGCCACGGGAGATGCCGATGAAGTGATTGAACGTTTTTACGATGCGAAGCTTAGTGAAAACGTGACCCATTTTCCGCTGTTTAAGTTTGAAGCTGGTTGGAAAGAAACGTTATTTGAACAAGACATCATTTACGTCGGTGGCGGTAATACGCGTTCGATGTTGGCCATTTGGCGCGAATGGGGAATCGATAGAATACTCAAGCAGTGTTATGAACAAGGCATCATCATTTGTGGCATGAGCGCAGGTGCAATTTGTTGGTTTGAGTTTGCGGTGACAGACAGTGATCCCGAAGCATACCAAGTTATGCGTTGTCTTGGATTTATTGACGGTTTGGCTGCGGCGCATTTTTCTCATGTAGGTGAGAAGTTCGAGGTTTTCCAAGCCTTTGCTCGTTCTCAACCGAGCATCACTTGTTATGGCATTCACGATTATGCGGCATTGCACTTTGTTGATGGAAAATTGTTAGCTACTGTCACCAGCTTCCCTGATGCAGGCGTGTTGGTTAAAACAGGTAACGAAGAAAACATATTGCGAGGGTGAGCTTCTTCAAATCAGCATTAAAGGCAATAACTACTGACCGGACACAGAAGAAGCTCATGGATTCAGCTAACTTACATTAAGTATCGTGCTTACAGCTCGTAACGCAGACCTAAGTGGTAGTAGCTTTCGTCTGCGTGCGCACCGCCAAACGAGACTTCTTGTCCATTGCTGTAGCCACGCGAGCCGTTACGATCAACGTAGTTTGTGTAGATAGAAGAACGAGGCGTCAGTTTGTATTGCACTTCTAGCGTTGTATCTTTCAGCTCTAGCTCGTCACCATCACTGTTTTCTAAAGAACGATAACCAGCACGCAGTACCCATTTGTCATTTACACTGTAAACCGCCGTTAATTCCATCACTTTGTCGGTACTGGTTTGTGAGTAATAGCCCTCTAGTTCATCTTCCGAGTACAACGCACCCAACATCAAATCACCTAGGTAGTAACGCGTACCTGCGCCCCAGAATGTGTAATCGGTGTCGTTGCTTTCACGTGCATCACCTTTATTCTTCTGCATCGCCACCACTGGTGCCAAGGTACCCAAATTTCCCATGTCTAGCGTATAACGCAGTGCAGTGTTGTAACCGTAGTCGAGCTCAGAAGTGTTGTTTCCTAAAATGTACGCGACAGAAAAATCGAAATTACCTAGGTTGTTTTGGTATTGCAGCGTGCCATCTTGACGGAAAACTTGCGTCGCGGTTTTGTCGACTTTATTCGCTTGGCGCGCCATAGAAACATCGGAAGAGGCGAATACATCACCAATGTCGGTAAACATAATCAATCCAGATGCCACGCGACCACCTGTAATGCGACCATAATCTTTCGCATCAATACCTGCCCATACATAACGTGCGGTCAGAGACGGTTTGTCGTTTACTTGGTTTGCGTATTCAGCGGCACCCACTTGGTATTGCGCTTGGCCGATGATCGACGCGTACTCGTTGATGGTTTGTGAACCGTTTAAACCAATACGGCCATCAAACTCGCCATTTGCATCGCCGTGCTCGTCATTTTTACTGGTGACATTGAAACCAAGACGAGAGTAAATATTTAAAACTGACCCATCTTCCGCTTGATACAGCTGCGCTGCCATTGCGTTTGATGCCATCAACGTAGGGAGAAGTAGAGTCAAAATGTGCTTTTTCATGATTAACGACCTTTCATTTCTATTGTTTTAGGTACGACAAAGCCCCTTCCGAGTAACGGAATAAGAAAAATTGTCGTGAAGTAGAGAGAGGGGGCGCCCTTGTTTGCCAAGGGCGCGAGCTAGTCCATTCCTATAGGGGAAGAATGATTTAGCTTAAATCGACGTCTTTGCAGCCAAAGAAGTAAGTCGCGAGGAAGCCGACGATGTAAGAGATAAGCAGGCCAGCAACAAACACCATCATGCCCGGGAAGATGCCATTTTCAGATGTCATGAGAGGAATTGCCACGATACCGGACGGGCCAAACACCGTATTAAGACCAACTGGTAAGCCAAGGTAAGAAACTAAACCGATAAAGAAGCCGCCCGCAGCACCACCAATACAAGCGGTAACAAATGGTTTTACGCGTGGTAATGTCACGCCGTAGATCAATGGTTCGCCAATGCCTAGAAGACCCGGAATAATAGCGCCTTTAACTTGAGTGCGCAGTAGAGCGTCTTTTTTTGCTTTGAAATACAGCGCCATTGACGCGCCAACCTGACCGCCACCAGCCATCGCCAGGATAGGAAACAGCGAGTTAAAACCCTGTGCTTCCATCAATGCGAAGTACACAGGAACAAAACCCTGGTGGATGCCAAATACCACAGAAATTAAGAACAAACCTGCCAAGATTGCAGCACCTAATGGGTTATCGTTCAAGTTGAGGAACAACCAAGACATCCCTTTAAACAGCTCGCCGCCGATTGGCATGATGATCAAAAAGGTTACCGCACCCATGATCAACAGAGTGATAACGGACGTTAAGATCATGTCCAGATCATCTGGCATGTATTGACGAACCTTACGCTCGACTTGCGCACCGATGATCGCTGCTAAAAGTACGCCGATAATGTTGCCGCGCGGATCAATCGCAAAGCCGAAAAACTCGTTCATGCCAGAGTAAATGCCGGATGTCGCCTCTGGGTTGTAACCCAGCACAAACAAAGAGGCGAGAATGGCACCATTAACACCAGAGCCGCCAAACGCTTGCTGCGCGTTGTAACCAATCAGAATACTTAGGAAAGCAAACAGACCCTTACCAAAGACTTTCATGTAGGCGATCAAATCCAACATAAACTGGCTTGGTGTCTGGTCGAGAACAAACATCTGTTCCAATAACGTCGCAAAACCTAGCAACAAACCAGCGGCAATAAAGCCTGGGATCAACGGCGTAAAGATGGTGGCAAACTTGCTTAAAAAACGCTGAACCGCACTGGTTTGCTTACTCTTCATCTGTTTTTTCTGCTCGGCTGCGACGGCAGAAAGATCTTGTTGCGGCATATCTGCTTCTTCACTGTCACCAGAGGTTAAGCTGTCGATCAATTGATTCATCATCTCAGCCGCTTGTTGAGCTTTTCCGGGACCGAGAATGATCTGAAACTGCTCATCGCTTTCCACCACACCCATTACGCCGGGAATTTGCTTGATAACTGACTGATCAGCCAAACCATTGTTGGCGAGCGATAAACGCAAACGCGTCATACAGTTACCACATTTGCTTACGTTGCTGCTGCCACCCACTGCGGACAGCAACTGCGATACTGTGTTTGAAGTTATTTTTGCCATAGGGTCTATCCTTCAGAACTCGGATTATTTAGTTATTATTTAGTGCTGCGCGAATAAAACCGTTGTGCGCGGCGAGGCGTGATTTGGCTTGTTCGGCATCCAAATCGGCCAAAATCATTAAGATGGCAGTTTTGCAGTGGCGATCGCAGGCATTTAATGCTCGCTCTGATTCTTCTTTTGATGCGCCAGTTGCTTCTACAACAATGTTGGTTTGGCGTTGGATGAGCTTGGCGTTGGTGGCCTCTACATCCACCATTAAGTTGCCAAATACCTTACCGCTACGAATCATTGCACCTGTCGTGAGCATGTTTAACACCAGTTTTTGTGCGGTGCCGGCTTTCATGCGAGAAGAGCCAGTGACAACCTCTGCGCCAACTATCGGCAGAATCGCGATGTCGGCCGCTTTTGCCATGGCACATTCCGGATTACAGGCGATAGATGCGGTCGTAGATCCGATGGATTTAGCGTAGTCCAAACCACCTAGCACATAAGGTGTACGGCCACTTGCAGCGATGCCTACAACCACATCATTCTTGGTGAGGTGAAGTGCTTTTAAGTCGTCTTGACCCATTTTCGCGTTGTCTTCTGCGTTTTCTACCGCTTTTAAAATCGCTTGATGCCCACCAGCAATTAAGCCAATCACCATATCTGGATGCGTGCCGTAGGTAGGAGGACACTCGCTTGCATCAAGAATGCCTAAGCGACCTGACGTACCAGCTCCCATGTAAATTAAACGGCCACCATTTGCAAAAGCTTGGGTAATTGCGTCAACTGTCTCTGCAATTTGTGGTAGCACCGCTTTTACCGCGAGCGGGACTTTTTGATCCTCTTCATTAATGACTTGCAGCATCTCGATGGTCGAAAGCGTATCGATCTCGGCACTGGCTGGGTTACGGCTTTCTGTCACCAATCTGCTTAAATCAATTTTCATGTTTTGCACTCTTCGTAATGTTCAATCTGAGGGCGATTTTATGGAATAAAATATTCAGGTTTGGTGATAAAAATCACACTTGAGGTTATTCTTTATGCAGGAGAAATTTGGAATAATGAGAGAAAATATACGTCTATTACGTCCGGGATTAACTGTCTTGGTTAGAATAATCAGGGGGTTAAATCAAACGCCTATTATTTCTGATTTGGAATAATTTATTTAAAATTTTTGAGGTTTTTGTTGTGTCAGTTATCAATAAGATAGTCGCGAGGCGTACTCAGCTTTCGCAAAGTGGTCGTTTGGTTGGCGATTGGATTGTTGAAAACGCAGAAAAGGCGGCGCTGCTCACTAGCCAAGAACTTGCGGCGCAAGTAAAAGTGAGTCAATCGAGCATTGTGAAATTTACTCAGCGTATCGGCTTTAAAGGTTACAGCGAGTTTAAATTAGCTCTGAATGAAGAGATTGGCCGTAAGCATGCGATGCAGTCGACACCGCTGCACAGTGATATTTTGGCTGACGACCCCATTGCGGTAATTTCACAGAAACTGGTGAAAGCGAAAACCGACGCTATGTTTCAAACTACCAATACGCTGTCTTACGAAGCGTGTCACCAAGCGGTGAAATGGTTGAGTGAAGCGCGTCGAGTGCAAGTGGTCGGGATTGGGGGCTCTGCACTGACCGCGAAGGATTTAAGCTTTAAACTGCTTAAACTTGGTATTACGGCGCTTTCTGAACAAGACAGCCACGTGCAGATTGCTGTTGCCCGCACGCTCTCTCCAGAAGATGTTCAGATCGCAATCTCGTTTTCGGGTGAGCGCAAAGAAATTCTCGTCGCGGCAGAAGCGGCAAAAGAGCAGGGCGCGAAGGTGATTGCGTTATCTGCGCCAGGAAGAAGTCGCTTGCGCGGTATTGCCGATATTACGTTTGATACGATTGCCAATGAAACGGAACATCGCAGCTCATCCATTGCTTCGCGTACCGCGCAAAACGTGATCACCGATTTGCTGTTTATCATCTTGGTTCAGCAAAGAGACGACAGTGCCCGTCAGTTGATCAGCGATATCAGTACCGACATCAAACAGATCCTCACATGATCGCTTGTTTAACAGCGGACTAGAGATCCGGATCGTGCCTCAGCAAAGCAATAAAAGCAGAGAGATGTTTTTCAATGGTGAGATCGGCAGAAATCGCTGGTAACTCCAACGTGATGCAAGGTAAATCACGTTCACTACACCAAGTGCCGAATGAGCCGGGTGTTTCGTAGTCGATATCGTCAACGATTGGCAGTTGGAACTGCTCGCCGAGCCATTTGGCAAGGTCGGAATGTTTGGGATCATCCACAAAAGCAAGCGGTTCATGAAACGACACCACAAACTTTGGCTTGCGCAGTTCAATCAAGTTAATTAATGCGCTAACTTCAGGCTCTAGTTGGTTTTTAGTGCCAGTTTTCACCTGTACGTCTCGAACGGGTGTGTGAGAGCTCCATCGATACACTGTGCCATGCTCAGTCCAATTTTGGGTTGGAAACGCGCGATTGAGATCCACTTGGTTTGCATTTGCGCGTGTGCCTAGTTGGTTGCCGTCAGGATTCATTGACAGAATCACATCATGTCGTAAGTTTTCAGCAGGCAAGCTTCTTAGCGCGCAGGACAAACCTGCAATCGAGGCCGTCTCGTCCCCGTGAGTGCCTGCCAAAATCAAACCTCGCGAAGCACTTTCGACTTGAGCCGGAAAATACAGTAATGGCGCACCAAGCACGGATTGACCGTATGATGTTGGCCGAATTAAAAATGCCGCTCTTTCCGTTCTTGGAATTAGACTCACCGTAATCTCCTGATTGATGAAGTAGTATCAATATCTAAGCTAATTACACCTAGCTAAACTGAACCGTTTAAACTCGTCAACGGTTGAAATGTTAATTGTGGCACTTGCTTCACAAGACGCGTTAGGAGAACGAAAAACGATATGGATTTTAAAAAACATTCAACGGCGTTGCTGATTTCCTCTTTATTCACCCCTTTTCTTTCTGCATCTGTCGTTGCAGATACCTTACCTAACGGCGTTCAACTCGCCGCAGAGCAACATTTGGTACGTGCGAATGACGCAGAGGCGGCAACGCTTGATCCGGCAAAAGCCGAAGGTCTGCCAGAAATGCACGTGATTCGTGACTTATTTGAAGGGCTGGTGATTCAAGATCGTGACGGAAACATCATTCCCGGAGTGGCGGAATCGTGGGAAACCAAGGACAACCTAACCTTTGTTTTTCACTTACGCAAAGATGCGAAATGGTCGAATGGCGAGCCTGTGACGGCGGATGATTTTGTCTATTCACTGCGCCGAGCAGTAGATCCGAAAACCGCTTCTCCAAATGTTTGGTATCTCAAACTCACCAAGATCAAAAACATCGCCGATGTGGCAGAGGGCAAAAAGCCTTTGGACGATCTCGGTATCGCGGCGGTGGATAAATACACCTTACGTTTTGAGTTGGACAGTCAAGTTCCGTACTTTGTTGCTATGACCGGGCACACGTCCATGATGCCAGTGCATCAAGCGACAGTGGAAAACCGCGACAAGCCGTGGAGCGATCCAGACCAATTTGTTAGCAACGGTGCATTCACATTGGATAAGTGGGTCGTGAATGAGCGCATTGAACTGGTCAAGAACCCAAATTACTGGGACAGTGCTGATACGCATTTAAACAAAGTGACTTACATTCCGTTTGAAAACCAAAACGCGTCGATCAATCGCTATGCGGTAGGTGAGGTGGATATCACGTCAGATGTACCTACTCATATGGCGCAGAAGCTTAAACAAGATTACAAGCAGGCTTACACGGTGGTGCCATTGCTGTGCACGTATTACTACGCGTTCAATACCACTCGTCCACCATTTGATGATGCGCGAGTGCGTCAAGCGGTATCGTACTCCATCATGCGCGATGTGATCACGAATGGTGTCACTCAAGTCGGCAACCTTCCTGCTTATACTTTTGCGCATCAGTACACCGCAGGGTTTGATGCAACGCCGCCAGAATACAGTAACTGGAGTCAACAACAACGTGATGAGAAAGCACGTGAACTGCTGAAAGAAGCGGGATACGGTGATGGCAAACCTTTGGATTTCAAATTGCTGTACAACACCAGTGAGGCAAATAAATCGATCGCCGTTGCAATAGCCTCGATGCTACACAAGAATCTCGGTGCAAACGTTGAGTTAGAAAATCAAGAGTGGAAGTCGTACTTAGTGGCGCGTAAACAAGGCAATTTCGATGTGATGCGTGCGTCTTGGTGTGGTGATTACAACGAAGCGTCCACTTTCTTGAGTTTATTGCGTTCAGGTTCTTCGGGTAACTTTGCACGTTACAGTAGCCAAGCGTACGACAACGCGATGAACAGTGCATTGGCCGCAACGGATGAGAAAGCGCGCCAAGGTTTCTATGATCAAGCCGAGCAACTGTTGGCGGCAGATATGCCAATCGCGCCGATTTACTACTACATGCAAGCGCGTTTGGTTCGCCCTACGGTTGGCGGTTTTGCCAAAAACAACGTAGAGGGTCGTATCTACTCGAAAGACCTTTACATTAAAAAGTAATGCTTAGCTGTTCGTTGAAGTGAGCACAAAGCCCTGCCGAGTCAGTTCGTGGGGCTTCGTGTTTCTACGTTATGTTGCAGAGGTCGCTGATAGCTTGCTAACCAGCGCAGCCACGCGCTTGCCGAGGTATTCTGCCGTGGCAACATCGGAAGAGTGCAACTGACCATCTTCACCGCCTTGAGCAACAATGCCACCTTGCACACCGTAGCGATTCAGGTTTTGCTCCCCAGAATTGCTGATCTTATCCAACCCGACCCACATCATGCCGTGCTGGTATGCAAAGGTTTGAAGGTATTGCAGTGTGCAAGATTGATCGCCATTCAACGCTCCTCCGCTAGTAAAACCTGCTGCCACTTTGTTTGCCCACTTCTGGTGGTACCAAGATTCACTGCTCGCATCGGCAAATGCTTTAAACTGCGCAGCCACGCCACCCACGTAGGTCGGTGAGCCAAAGATAATCGCATCACACTCAGCAAGCTCATCCATTAAGTGAGGGTTCACAAAACGTCCCTCAATAATCTCACTGCCTTCAATTCGGTGAGAGAGGATTTCACATTCACCTTGCTGCTTAATGCCTTGTTGTTCAACGCCTGCGGCAATCGCGCGAGCAAGCTGACCAGTAACGTCGGTTTTAGAGAAATAAATAATCGCAATTTTGGACACAATGGTTCCTTTTTTCATTGTTGATTTTTAATCGTGCGACTAAGGCTAAAACCTCAAGCTAAGTTGAGGTCAACACTAAAACTTAAAAAGAAGTGCATTAAAAAAGCCGATGTAGATACATCGGCTTTTTAGTGGGTTATTTCTTTCTGCGAGTATAAATCCGAGATTTTACTTTACTTGGCTCTGGCTTGTTTTTCGCCAGCTTTAGCACTGCTTTTTGCAAAATCTGGTTGTTTGGGTAAGTGATCAAGTTACCGTTGTCGTGCTTAATTAACACGTGAAACATGCTGATTTCTTGAATCTCACCGCAGATGTCTTCATCTTTGTCTACGACTTTAATTCGGTCACCCACTCGATATGGGAAGACAAAAAAGATCAAAAAGCTGGCAGTGATGTTGCTCAGAATTGACCACTGCGCAATAAACGCCACACCTAATACGGCAAAAATGGACGATAGGAACAAAGACACATCGCCATAGCCAATACCTGTGATAATGGCAAAAACAGAGGCGGTCAAAAATAGCAGCGCGACATTGAAACAGCGCTGAATAAAACTCAAACGAGCCTTTTTTACACCTTTCGTTGTTGCCAAATTTAGGATGGCTCGATTTACAATCCTCTTCAGGATGCGATACGCGATCAGGACAAAAATGCCCATCAATAGTTTGTAACCGAGGGAGCCCGTAGTGAAATACTGGCTCACTTGCTCTAATTGGATCCAATCATTCATTTCTTCATCTCGACGATATCTAGAAAGCGGCTTTTATAGCTGATTTTTTGCTGTAAGTAATCACAATTTTTCTTTACACCATTTGTCTCTGTGTTGAGGTACCACAGAGTACTATATTGGTTAATCAAAGACTTAGTGAGCATTGCGAACTCTTTGGCTTCATTACTTATATTCAACCAAAGCTGACGTGATTTTGAAAAGAGCAATCTTTGAGCTGTATCCCATATCCGACATTCTATGACGCTAGTTCCTTATAAACGAGCTGAATATGACTTTTGTCCTGATAACCTAAGGTGTATTAATTGAAATAGCTTTTAGGGCGTTGAAAAATGGAAGAAGATGAAAAGGCGATTATGATTTTATTCGTGATTGTTGGCCTTGTACTCGTTTGGGTCGCGCTTGAAGAACTTAATTATCTCGGGCTCACAATAAAATAAGCCCCGTTAAACACAAGTTAAACGGGGCCCTTGTCTTTTATCAATGTGAATTCAGGCTAGCTAACCGCACGCACTTTGCCTTGTTTCAAATCGTTCAGCACTTGCGCTTTAGGACCATCTGCAATGATGCTGCCTTTTTCCATCACAATTACGCGATCAACGATGTCGAGCATAGACGTTTTATGCGTAATCAGAATCAGCGTTTCACTAGGTTTCAACTGTGCTAATTGATGCTTAATGTGCATCTCTGAGCGGTTATCCATCGCACTGGTTGGTTCATCCATGAGTAGAACAGGAGGACGACCCAAAAATGCACGAGCGATCGTGACTGCTTGACGTTGACCACCCGAAAGCATTGCACCACCTTCACCAACTTGGCGTTCTAAGCCCGCTGGGTCAGATTGCGTAAACGCAGTAACACCGGCACGATTCGCTGCGTCTAGTACGTCACGGTCATCGGTTAATGGGCGACCTAGCGTAATGTTGTCGCGGATAGAACCAAAGAACAGATTGGAATCTTGCGGCACACAACCAATATTACGGCGAATGTCGACATGATGCAGCTGTGCGATGTCGGTATCATCAATGCGAACATGACCTTCCGTCGGCTGATACAAGCCCATGATGAGACGCTCTAACGTGGTTTTACCCGAACCGATACGGCCTATGATCGCTACTTTTTCGCCTGGGTTAATGGTCAAGCTCAAATCTCGAATCGACGCCACCGGTGAATCTGGGTAGTGGAAGGTCACGCGTTCAAGTTCAATTTTGCCTTGTACTATTGGACGGTGAATGTAACGTTTACCTTCTTCTTGTTCATCCGGCATTTCCATGACTTGATTGATAATTGTCATAGAAGACTTCGCTTGGTTGTAGCGCGTAGAGAGTAAGGATAACTGAACCAAAGGACCTATCGCGCGGCCGCTAAGCATGGTTGCGGCAATCAAACCACCCATGGTTAAGTCGCCCTCTGCAATCAAGTAAACGCCTAGGATGATCATCCCTACGTTACTACTTTGCTGCACAAAACCTGCTGCGTTTTGAATGCTATCCGTAATTCGTCGGCTTTTTATATTCCAGTTCGCCATGTGCGCAACTGCCTCTTCCCAGCGGTATTGGAATTGGCTTTGCGCACTGAGCATTTTTACGGTTTCTAACCCAGCCAAGCTCTCTATCAAATTGGCATATTTTTGCGATGCTAGGCGTGAACCCTCCTCAATGGAGCGGCGCAGCGGCCCTTGTATCAGTAGCGAGTGAATAATCAAAATGACCACGCCCACCATCGGTACATACACAAGATCGCCAGCCATTAGCCATATAATCACTAAGAATAAAATGGCAAAAGGCAAATCAATGAGAGCACTGACGGTCGCTGAAGTAAAAAACTCTCGAATAGATTCGAATTCTTGTAAATGGCGAGCGAAGGCACCGACCGAAGGCGGCTTCGATTCCATTCTAATCCCCATCACTTTGCTGAACAGTTTGGATGAAATCAGAATGTCAGACTTCTTGCCCGCCACATCAATGAAGTAATTTCTCAGCGACTTGAGAATGAAGTCGAACAGGAACACGACAAAGATGCCACTTGCTAGTACCCATAGGGTTTCAAACGCAAGATTCGGAACCACTTTGTCGTACACCAAGCGAGTGAATAGCGGAGCGGCAACCGCAAAGAGGTTGATGAGAAGTGATGCGATTAAAACATCACGGTAGATGCGTTTTGACTGCCACAAGGTGGACCAGAACCAGTGGCCTTCGTTGGTTTTGAGCACTTCGGGAGAGCGCTCATCGAAACGGAATTGCTTTTTA
This sequence comes from Vibrio sp. Vb2880, assembly GCF_033337975.1. Taxonomy (NCBI): domain Bacteria; kingdom Pseudomonadati; phylum Pseudomonadota; class Gammaproteobacteria; order Vibrionales; family Vibrionaceae; genus Vibrio; species Vibrio sp. Vb2880. The sequence goes on along the minus strand of NZ_JAWORT010000001.1, from coordinate 319,431 downwards.
ACTAAAAAGTACCGACCAGTGTATTGCTCAAGTAGGTCTTCTAATGGAATAGAGATCGGCACCATTCCACTTTCTAGGGTGGTGACTTCGGCCTCGCGTTTCTCCATATTGATGCTGTTGAGAACGCAAGAGTCACCGCCTTTAAGAACTAAGATTGCCGGCAGAATTAGGCTGGAGATGCTCTCCAGCTCTGCGCGGTTTTCCTTGGCAACCAATCCGGCCCTTTCCGCTGCTCTTGGTAGCAAAAATGGGGTCAGTTTACCGTCAGATAGCGGTAGTCCGTTGACTAGCGCTTCTGGCGAGTTAGCTAACCCATAGTAACGGCTAACGTAGATGAGCGAATTCAGTAAAGGGTCTTTCATCGTTGATAAACCTTTTTATTCCTTGTCGACGATGAATCCTTGGAATACCTCAACAAAGTGTTCAGTGAGGAAATCCAACTGGATTTGAGTTTCGATACGCGATGCGATAGTCGTAATACCAAGGTTGTGGGCAGTACGAGAGATCGACGTTAGCGTGAATTTCTGTTTTTCGTCGTGCAAGTTGTGTGTGAATAGGTAATCGAGCTTCACATAGTTCGGGCGGAACTCTTGGATGTATTCCAAAGATTGGAAGTTACGTCCGTAGTTATCTACGCCGAACTCAGCACCTGATTGGCGAATGGCATTACATAACAGTGCTGCGTGGTGAGGCTGATCGATAAAGCATTCCTCTGGAATTTCAAAGTGTAGCTTAGAGGCGACTTTGGCGTGTTTTTCCAGCATGCTAGTTGTCCAGCGAATAAACGATGGTTGAGACAAGCTGCTTTGCGCGATGTTAATCGCGACTGGGTCATTAAGTTCACCACTTTCTAGCATCTTAATCATTGATTCAATGACATACTGGTCAAAGATGTTGGTGGCGTCTAACTGTTCTAGTGCGAATAGGTATTGATTCGCACGATACGTTTCACCATCTTTTTCGATGCTTGAAAATACTTCGTTGTGGAATACTTTACCCCATGTGTTTTTCGCAGCTTGGAAACGGAATTTAACCCAATCACTATGAATGGCTTCTTCAACCAACGCTTTCCATTGCTGTTTACCCATCAAACTAGAAGGTGTATCACTGCCAATGAAGCCGTATGGCTTGTCTGGTTGCGCTTTGGCTTTCGATAGTGCGTTGTCCACCATCGAGAGGATTTCAGAGCGCGTTTTCTGATCTTTGCTGTGTGCAACCCCTAGTGACGCTTTAGGTTTTGCTAAGCCTGTTGGGTCAGTATTTAGGCCGTTCACACAATTGACGATGCTGTCCGATAAAATGCGTAACTCGCTCTCATCCATATGAGGGAAAAGCAAACCGAACTCATCACTAGATAAGCGAGCAATAGTGGCACCCGGTACATCAATGGTGTTTTTCAAACGTTGAGACAGTTCTTTAACGTGGGCATCTGCGCGTTGGTAATCTTTGGTCTCGTAAATGTCCCCAATGTATTCAGCATGGAGTAGCGCGATACCCCCTTGCGTTTGCTCTGCAAGCCATTGGTCGATTTGGTTGATGTAGAATGAGCGGTTACCCAATTTAGATATAGGATCGAGGTAAGCCTGAGCACGCAGACGTTGCGCCTCTTTGGCTTGCTCTTTGAATGATAGCTCGATTTGAGCAGACATCATGTTAATGCCATCTACCACCGCGATAAGATCTTTGGTTCTTGGACGAGCAAGCGGTTCACCAAATTGGTTATTCGCGATTTCATGCATTTTATTCACGATGGCCGTTAACGGCTTTAGCGAGCGACGTAGGATATATGAAATTGCCACTAAACCAGCTAGAAAAATGACACTGAATACAGACAGCAACCCAATAAAACCTTGCCAGAGCTGCTCGTAAGCTGCGCCTGGGTGGCTAATGATTTCTACTTCGGCGAGCTGCATCCAACCACTGGTCACAACACGCTTATCGTGAATCGCTTTAAATAGATTCATGTCGATAAACCATTGTGGCACCGTACTTGGTTTAACTGGGTAAGTACGCACGATCTGGTAGTCAGAATCTAATGCTGTAAGGCGAACAACTGAGTAGGTGCTGCCGTCAAACAGAGCATTAATCACGGACTCAACCGCGACTTTATCTTTGTCCTTTAGGTAAGGAGCCAGTGCCAAACCTACGGTGTTAATAGTGTTGTTGACCTCTGAACGTTGCTGTTGCTCCAAGCTGTCTCGAGTCGTGTTGAATTGGATTACGAATACTGATGCCAACAAGAGTATAAAGACCGTAACCATCCCCACCACAAGCTTCTTATATAGGGTCATGTTTCTCACTCGTCATAGTTAATTTTAGGTTTATTTAACTGCAACTTACGTTCGCGCGAGCGTAAGTCATTCCAAAGGCTCAACCGTGATGCTTTCCCTGCCAGCTCTCCAGTGCTAGCAGATGACTTCATCAACCACAGGTTTGTACCATTAAAACTGTATATCGGTAGCAAGTCGCTACGCTTAGAGGCTCGGACAATGTCAGGATTGATATTATCGAGAATGAGCGGCTCAGAACTTGGGGTAGGGTAGTAAGCTAATACCATGTGAAACTGATTCAGTTCGATGGCTTTTACGTATATTAAGCGCATCTTTGAATCTGGTATTCCTAGCTCGAGTAAAGAGAAGTACTTAGCAATAGTGAAATCTTCACAGTCTCCTGCGTTACTCCCTAAAAATTCGAGTGGCGTAGCCCAATAATCTGTCTTTCCCCACAGTTTTATGTCGTCAACGAAATACAGCTGATTAAAAAAGTCGTTAACGCCAGCGAGCTGTTCATGAGTCTCTAATTGTTTAAATAAGTCGAGGTTCTTTCGCCATGTATTTACGCGCAATCCCGCACGTTCGCCGTACACCGCTGTGACCGTATTGACCCATCGTTGTTCTTTACTGTTCAGCGCACCAAGTTGGAACGACAAACAACTTAAGCTGATTAATAATGTAACTTTACGCTGCAAATTGGATCGCATATTCGACTCGTATCACAAGTATACTCTTCTAGAGAGTTCGTCAGTGAGAAATAAGTGCTTTTTATTTAATCACTTATCGCTCAATACTCTCTATCGCGAGTATCTTAATGTGGTTTACTCCTTCAAGGCGTTAGTTTTGGCACTTAAGATAGGCTTAAGTAGATACTCCAAAACGGTTCGCTTCCCTGTGATGATATCGACCGATGCTGTCATTCCTGGAATGATTGGTAAATCTGCATCTTGACCAAAGTTTGTTTTTTCGGTGCGTACACGAACAATGTAGAAGCTGTTGCCTTCTTCATCTTGAGTGGTATCCGCGCTGATATGTTCCAACTCTCCCTCTAAACCGCCGTACTTTGTGAAGTCGTAAGCTGTAAATTTCACGATAGCATGAAGATCTGGGCGTAAAAATGCGATGTCTTTTGGCGCAATTTTCGCCTCTACCAATAGTGTGTCTTCTGTTGGTACGATCTCGACGATATCCATACCAGGTTGGATAACACCACCGACAGTATTGATGTTCAGTGTTTTGATTTTGCCTGTTACTGGCGAATTCACAACCGTTCGGTTTACTCTATCTTCCAAGCCCACCGCTGATTCAACCAAGGCAGATAACTGGTCTTGGGCGCTGTTGAGTTTCTCTTGCTGTTCAGAGCGGAATTTGAGTGCAACATCAATACGGTTGAGCATGGATTCTCGAATCGCTGATTGCAATACGGGAATCTTGAGCTCACTGGACGTCATTTCACGACGGGTATCGTTGACTTGGCGCTGTAATTTGAGCAGTTCAATACGAGGAACAACGCCCTCGTCTGCCAAAGGTTTGGTGATATCGAGTTCTTTTTTCGCGTATTGGTAGCTTTGACGCAAGTTCCTTACTCGTGCTTGGATCTCTACCAAGTCCTGCTGCTTTTGCTGCACTTGTTGGTCAATAACAGAAAGTTGGTTGCGTAAATTATCTAGATCTTCGCGATATTCTGCTTTTTGACGCTGTGTGAGTTGAGGTCGAGTCTCTTCCAAGGTTGGTGGGAAGGTCAGTTTACCGTAATCAAGTAGTACACTTTGACGCCAGTTTTCCGTTTCAAAATCACGATTAACGGCAACACTGTTAATAGAAGCGGATAGTTGCAGCACAGATGCGGTAAGGTTGGCAACTTGTTGCTCACGTTCACGAAAATCTGAGCGAAAGCGGGTGTCGTCGATAAGCAGTAACTGTTGGCCTTTTTCAACCAACTGACCTTCTTTGACCAAGATTTCTTTGACTAAGCCACCTTCTAAGTTTTGGACTACTTGTATCTGTGAGGAGGGAATCACTTTGCCTTGACCAACCGTGACTTTGTCGATTTCAGCCCAAGATGCCCAACCTATTGCTGCAATGAAAAATAGCACCATAACCCAGAGCATAAAACGCGCGCTGTTGGGGGTATTGAGGAGCAATGCTGCAGTTTTGTCATCAACAAAATCCAACTCTTCATCGTTGAGTTTGTTGTAGTTATCTCGGCTCATCACAGTCCCTGCTTATATAATTACGGATTATCTTTTTGATCTTATTATTATTAACCGATCATGTCAGCATGCTCGGCTAATAAAATATGAGAAGAGGGTTATTCTCTCTTCAAATGAGCTTTCTTACACTTTCTAAATCAAACAAAAGCATAATTAGCGCCGGAGTATAGCTATTACGCCTTGAACTTGGCTTTATCCAACTGATGTTTTTTTAGTTTGTCGTACAAGGTTTTGCGTGATACCTGTAATTCTAGTTGAACCTCTTTGAGTCTGCCGCGATGTCTTTGCAATGCATCGAATAACAAGCAATATTCAAAGTATTCTGTGCGCTGAGTCATACTCTGAATTTCAAGACTTTTCTCACTGTTCCAATCTTCCATTCTAAAAGTATCTGGCTTGAGGGCACGAAGTTCAGCAAATTGGCGTAGCTGCTTAACGTTTTCTGGCCATTCGAGACTGGTGAGGTGTTTGACCTCTTCTAGGCTGATATGTGGTGGCTGTAACTGATATCGACTCGCTGTGTGGCGCACAAAGTGCTTGTATAAAGGCCCTATATCTTCCTTTCTTTCATCGAGCGTTGGTAAGCGAATTAGAGTCGCCAGGGATTTTAGAGGTGGCTCGGCTTGGGTGGTCGCGCCAAAAACACGCTCAAGTTTTGGGTGCTTGAATAAGTATTCCCATTGCTCAAATGATACATGCTCTGCGCTATGTAAGTACAAACTGCAGTGGCGTTTTCCTTCACTTAAGCGGTGTATGGCTTTGTCGAGCGCTTCTAATGAAAGCTCATAGAGGTCTTCACCAGAAGCGGCGATTAGCTCACTGTCCGGTGTTGCATGTATGTCGTGGGCAAATTGTGCAGCGAGTCGCCGACCCGTACCATCTTGACCTACAAAAATGAGCGGCTGGCTTGTGGGCGCACTGATCAAGGCGCGACGAATGCTCACCATGGCCTTACTGTGACCAATCATTTTCGGACCAACATGAGTTTGCATGTCGAGCTCTTTCTTAAGCCAGATGTTTTCTTGCAACAAGTTCAGTTTATCGCTGGCATTGTTGAGCGATTTCATGAGCTGTTCCGTTGAAAACGGTTTTTCTAGAAAGTCGTACGCGCCGCTTTTCATCGCATCTACCGCGGTTTTCACATCTCCATGTCCAGTAAGTACGATGAATTGAAAGTGATCGTTTTTGCTTCGCAAAGTTCGCATAAACTCCAAGCCATCCATCACGGGCATATGGATATCGGTAATGATAATCGCAGGCATATTTGAGTCGATTACGCGTAAGGCTTCTACTGCGTTTGGTAAGCAGGTGACGTCTATCCCTTCAATCAGCAGGGCTTGAGACACGGCATCACGAATGTGTGGTTCGTCATCAACAAAGAAAACTGGGTTATTCATGGTCGTTTTCCACTTCTGGGGTACGTTTATTCTGATTGACTATTGGTAGCGTCACGATAAAGGTCATCCCTCCTGCTTGTTGTTCTGTGCTCTGATGTTTATAGGCACAGAGGGAGCCGTGATAGCTCTCTAAAATGCGTTTGGAGATGGTCAAACCTAATCCTAAGCCCTCTGGCTTAGTCGTAAAAAATGGATCAAAGATTTTTGCTAGGGCTTCGTCCGACATGCCAGGCCCGTTATCGGAAACAAGAATGTCGCAACTGTCATCATGACACTGAACAGCAATGGATATTTGCGGATCGATACAGTGGTTTTCCATCGCTTGTGCCGCGTTGTGGAAGAGGTTTATCAGCACTTGTTCTAATTCAACGCTGTGAATGGCCAGCTTCACATCATAGTCGATGGCCGGAACTTTTAGTGTTACTCCTTGCTTAATAAGCTTGTTGCTCAAAATGCTGGTGGCAGTATGTACCGCGTCGTGCAGTACTGAGATTTCATTGTGTGAATCGTGCGTGGCTTTCCGAGTAAAGACTTTTAAGCGGGCAATGACTTCCGAAATGGTGTCATTAAGTGTCAGCATTTTGCCCAAATTGTCGGCGACCATTGGGTATTTTTCCATTGCCAACAAACGCTGCGAGTTTTCGGTATAGGTTCTTAGTGCGGAAAGTGGCTGATTTATCTCATGATTAATACTGGCAGACAGCTCGCCCAACAGTGCCAATTTCGCGGCTTGCGTCAGCTCTTGTTGTGTTTGTTTAAGCTCTTGTTGGCTTTGTTCATATTGGCGGATGGTCTGTTGTAGCTTTTGGTTGGCTTCACTCAGAACTAGTGTCCGTTGCACTACTTTTTCTTCTAGGCTCACATTGAGATGGGCAAGGCGTGCTTTGTTAACTAGGGTTTGGAACCACGCTAACGCAATTAGAGCAATGAGCGCATATAAGATCAGGAAGACGATATCGGCCTGTAAAACGGCGGCAAGAACGCTGTTGTGGTTAATTAAGGCAACGACGCGAAACCCTTTATCCAATAAGTGTGTTGCGTATGCGAGGTAATTCGGTGATAGAAGCAATTGATTGTCATCAAACTCCGTGACACCACTGTGTGCCGTTAACTCACCAAAATATTCGGGTAAGGTATCGCCATATTGACGCGTTTCGGTAAGTTCATTTATTGCACTCGATGACAGTGGGAAAAGTGCACGATAGCGCCAGTCTGGTAAATTGCTCATAAACACGACATTGTGTTTATCTGTAATGAGTACGTCAGTCGTGGTTTGCGAAAGGCGCTGTTCTAATTGCTCCAAATTCACTTTTACTGTGATCACGCCAACGACTTCCTCATTTACCCACAGCGGAGACGAGAAGAAGTACCCACGTTTATTCGAGCGCACGCCTAATCCAACGTATTGAGCGGGCTCACCGCGTCGCGCATTTTTAAAATAGGGGCGATAGCTAAAACTAGAGCCAACAAACGTATCTTCTTGCTGAAAGTTACTTGAGGCAATGACTAACCCGGTGCGGTCATGAACGTAAATAGTATCGGCCAAACTTTGCTTCAACCAATCTGATAACAGTAGGTTGAGCTCTTGAGAGGGCGTTCCGCGCTCTACTGCTTTGAGTAGTCTTGGGTCGTGACTTAATAGGTTTGGTATCTGTTCAAACTTTGCCAGTTCGTAGTCCACTTCTTGTGACACTTGCGCGGCTTGTCTCTCTAGCTTTTGTTGCCATTGATCATGTTGGTATTGAGTTGCGTAATGATGAGTAAGCGCAAGCCCTGAAATGCCGACGGCACACAGTAGCAGTAAAAAATGACGTAGGGCTTTGGGGTTGAGTAAGTTCACGATCGGCTCACTGGTTTTTTGTGTCATGGTATCAAATGACGCACTGTGATGCTGTGAGCGGCAACGATAACAAGCACAATGATGTCCTTGTATTTCCTCAGTATCGGGAGCACAATCGACAAAAACGAGTGAAGGAGTAAAGATGGAACTTGCTGATATTCGTCGTGAGTACACCAAAGGTGGGCTGCGTCGTAAAGATTTGAAAGCTGATCCTATTGATCAATTTAATCTGTGGCTAGAGCAAGCAGTTGAAGCGGGTTTAACGGACCCGACTGCGATGACAGTTGCAACGGTTGATGAAAATGGCATGCCGTTTCAACGCATTGTTCTATTGAAAAACGTCGACAAAGATGGTTTTGTGTTTTACACCAACCTAGGCAGTCGCAAGGCCCAGCAGCTAGAGCATAACAGCAATATTAGTTTGCACTTCCCTTGGCACCCGTTAGAGCGCCAAGTTCATATTACTGGTGTGGCTGAAAAGCTTACCGCCGTAGAGAATATGAAATACTTTACTTCTCGTCCTAAAGAGAGCCAGTTGGCCGCAATCGCGAGCAAACAAAGTAGCCGTATTTCTGCCAGAGGTGTGTTGGAAGGTAAGTTTTTAGAGCTAAAACAGAAGTTTGCTAAGGGTGAAATACCAGTACCAACCTTTTGGGGGGGCTTTCGCGTAAAACCAAAGAGCATCGAATTTTGGCAAGGTGGCGAACATCGCCTTCACGATCGTTTTCTTTTCTCCCAGCATGATGGAAGTTGGGACATTGATCGTTTAGCGCCATAGGCTTATGGTCCCTGATGAGTAAACAAACACCGCCGAATTGGGGCGGTGTTTTTGTAGGTAGAAGCGATGCGAATTATCGCTCTCCATTCAACACAACCGATAATTGATGCTTAAGCAGCGTTTTGGGTACAACAGAGCCGTAGCCTGCTTCCATTGCTTTATCTATTAGCTCGTTCTTGCTGTTCGCTGCAAACTTATTACGTAAGCGTGCGACGTGACCTTCAACGGTTTTTGTTGATATGCCCATGACCTGAGAGATAAATTGAGGCTTTTTGCCATAGAGCAAGAGGAAAAGCGTTTCTTGCTCGCGGCATGTGAGCTTCTCTGGTTTTGGTTGTAAGTCAGAAAAACGAAAGATGGATTGTTGATTTGGGTTGGTACTGATTGCACGACAAACCCAATACCCGACTTCAATCACGGCGGTGTCGGTGAGTTCCCTTCCGTAGAAAATGGTGCCTACGATGTCGCCTTTGTCATCTCGCCACGGTGTTTTAGTAAATATATGTGCTCGCCAGCGGCCATCTGGATAAGGGTGGATATCCAGAATTTTTAGTGACTCGCCAGTTTCGAGAACGTGTTTATCCTGGCGTTGAAATTCTTGCGCGCATTCAGTGGTTGGGCTGGCCATATCAAAATCAGTTTTACCCAAGCACTCCTCGGGCGACGTGTGCCCTAACAGTTCTGCGTATTCCTGGTTTACGTATAGGAATACCGAATCTTTATCTTTGCATCCCCAACAACCTGGTAGCTGTTTAAGGAGGGATTGTTCTATGGTATCGACTGAAATATTCACAAAAGGACTCACTACATACTGCTTTTACCAATACAGAGACGTCCGTGTTACATGGCTCGTATTGATGTTGCCAAGTAGGCAGTTACGTTGCTAGAACACGTTCGTTGATTGGCGCTCAATCCAATTAAATTCATGGTGTTCGATGTTTTCGTCAGGTAGTCATAGACAACGACGAAATGGAACGAAGAGTTTAATTGGGAAAATGGTCTGTTTCATTACAGATATGTGCGCTCACGGATGTCCGCCAATGTTCGGCTTACAACTCGTATCGTCCTTGATCATGCTTCCTACAACTCAGTTGTAATGTGGTTGACGTTCATATCACTTGTGAGTGAAAGAGCAGCACCTAAGCATATGAGAGGGACAGTGAGACAAAAGCTATGATATCAGCTTATGCCATTGTTTTCATTGTTGAGAAGCGAAAAAAAAGCCAGCCTGAAGACGGGCTGGCAACACAAGATATAATCTTGTCGACGTGTAGAAGAGGTTCTAAATTACCTAGCGAGGGTCTGCTAAGTAAGTTAGAGGTATCAATGAGATACCGAGAGCTTTAGATCGTATGCATCTTAAAGCTCGATAACTAATGTATTGAATCAGAAGCATATTAGTAAGGGGGGAAATCCCTCTATGTTGAGTTTAAGAGTGGGTTTCGATCCGTTTCAGGGACGAGTTATCTAATATGGAGCACGGTGTTTTACAAAATAACAGATTGTTCGGTAATAAGGATCTTTACATTGATTGATTATGTATACGTAAGGTGTTGCCTATCTATCCGTTTTTGTTAATAAAATTGGTTGCTCACTGACCGTAAATTAACCTCGCATGATCATCGTTCCGGAACTATGATCATGTAAATGAACTTGATCATGCTGATTTGATCTTGTCGATTGAGTTGGGTAAAAGTTGCAACCCAACAAAGAAGGTATATGATGCGAAGACGTAAGCTGACCGTGTAAAGACGACTGTTTAAAATGAGTGACTCAGATAACCAAGAAATCCTTTCATATCAAGAGATTATGCTGCCAAAACCGGCGGAGCTGATCACACTTCCGTCTTATATGGATTGCCACGATCATTCTTATACGCAGATCGTGATTGGTTTAAAAGGGCAAGCCGAATTTGAAGTGCGCGGGCGAGGTAATCTTGTCGGCCCTGGTCAAGGTTGTGTGGTTACCGCATGCTCTGATCATGCTTTCGGTGGCGTCATCAATCAATCGGATATTTTGGTGCTGAATATGCCCAAACCGACAAATGATGATCCTGAAATGCTTCAAAAAATCAATAACCTGGAGAGAGACCATGTCTACTTCCAGTTAGATAGTCAAATTCAGAAGCTGATACAGATGTTGGTTCAGGAAATGCGAAACCATCCGGATGACCTGCTGTTAAGTCGTGCGTGTAACGACACTGTGATTGCGTTAATGCAGCGCCATATCTCGGCATTTGAGACCAGTCGAAAAGAGTCGCGCTTTGATTTGGAGGCGATTGATCGTTACATTGAGCAGCACCTGAGTCATAAGATTAGTGTGGCTCAATTGGCCGGGCGAGTGTTTCTTGGGGAAAGTCAGTTCCATTGCTTGTTTAAAGAGCAGATGGGGATTACACCTCATCAATATGTTCTCGGAAAGCGAATCGACATGGCTCGTGAATTAATCGAGCAAGGTCACCTTTCTTTAGGGCAAATTGCCGAGTTTACTGGCTTCTCAAGCCAGAGTACTTTTACTCATACTTTTACTCGCTTACAGGGAATATCACCTTCCCGTTATAAAAAACAAGTTGGATAACAACGCGTTTTTTAGGTCAAATAATCATCAATTAGAATAAAGCCATGCACTATGCATGGTTTTTTTATGTTTTATTCACGTGACCTATCTCTCGTTTTTTTAAATTCTCTGTTCTTTGCAGTGGTTGATATGCCACTTGATCCTACATTTTCTCTTAGAACGAGCTCTTCACAAAAATCTTATTGATATTCTTGATATTTTGTTGTGAATGCAATGAAAAAATTAAAATTTACAACACAAAATATTACCTATTTGAATGTGACTATGTGGATGTTTTGTTATAAAAGCGAGTTTTTGGCAAAAATGTCGTAGTTTTTGACAAGTATTCTTATCGGCCTCAAAATACACTGCCAGCCATTGATAATCCTCGAAGCGGTTTTCGAGGAGTGAGATTGAGGAACACACATGTTTACAGCTACGAACGTGTTGACACCGGAATTTATCGGGCAGCCGCTTGATAAGTTGTGGTCACTGATCTCGCCATTATATATGGTGGACGAGTCTCAATGGCTAGAGCAACTATTGCCACTAGCGACGCCGACAGAGGATGAAAAATCGGCGATCACTACCCAAACGACCCACCTTATCGAAGCCATTCGTGCCGATAAGAAGTCAATCCAGATGATTGATGCTTTATTGCTGGAATACAGCTTAGATACTCAAGAAGGTATCTTGCTGATGTGTCTTGCAGAAGCATTAATGCGCATCCCAGATGCCGCGACAGCAGATTCTTTGATTAAAGATAAGTTGAGTGTCGCAGACTGGAAATCTCACCTGAAAAACTCTGACTCTGTGTTTGTTAACGCATCAACATGGGGCCTTATGCTAACAGGTAAAGTGGTTGGTCTTGGTGAGCAAGGCACCCAGAGCCCAGGTCAGGCTGTAAACCGTCTGGTAAATAAATTCTCTGAGCCCGTGATTCGTAAAGCCATGTATCAGGCAATGAAGATAATGGGTCACCAGTTTGTTCGTGGTCGTACGATCGAAGAAGCGCAGAAGAACGGTCGCCCAATGCGCGACAAAGGTTTCACCTACTCGTTTGATATGTTGGGTGAGGCGGCGTTAACGACAGCGGACGCGAACAAGTACTTCAAAGATTACCTAATGGCGATCGAAGCGGTGGGTCGCGAGACTTACGGTAACGACACCAGCCCTGCGCCTTCGATTTCCATCAAGCTTTCTGCATTACATCCGCGCTACGAAGTCGCAAATGAAGAACGTGTAATGACAGAGTTGTATGACTCACTAATGCAACTACTAAAACGTGCTATTGAAGTCGACGTTGCAATCACAATCGATGCAGAAGAAGCGGATCGCCTTGAGCTTTCTCTGAAGCTATTTGAGAAAGTGTACCGTAGCGATCTTGTGAAAGGTTGGGGCAAGTTTGGTTTGGTTATTCAAGCCTACTCAAAACGTGCGCTACCAGTCTTGGTGTGGCTAAATGCACTCGCAAAAGAGCAAGGTGACGTTATTCCTCTGCGTTTGGTTAAAGGCGCGTACTGGGACAGCGAAATCAAGTGGTCTCAACAAGCGGGTTATGCAAATTACCCAGTATACACTCGCAAAGAAGCGACGGACGTTGCATACCTAGCTTGTGCTCGTTTCCTACTTAGCGAAGGTGTTCGCGGTAATATCTACCCACAATTTGCAAGCCACAATGCTCACACGGTTACGGCAATTGCTGTCATGGCGGAGCACAAAGAATACGAGTTCCAGCGCCTGCATGGTATGGGTGATTCACTGTATAACCATGTTATGAAAATGTACGGTCAGCCAGTACGTATTTATGCTCCTGTCGGTAGCCATGCTGATCTTCTTCCGTACTTGGTTCGTCGTCTGCTTGAAAATGGTGCGAACAGCTCGTTTGTACACCGTCTAGTTGATGCGCGTTGTCCGATTTATGAGTTGACCCATCACCCTGTGGATGTGTTGACGGGTTTTGACACGCTACACAACGACAAAATTCCATTGCCTGCCGATATTTTCCCTGAGCGTAAGAACTCATATGGCGTCAACATTGACATCGACAGTGAAGCGAAGCCATTTGAAGCTCAGGTCGAAAGCTTCATGGACAACCAGTGGGTTGCAGGCCCGATGATCAATGGTGAACGCTTTGCCGAAAGCATGATCAAGGAAAATGCGGCTGAGATCATCACCGCACCATACGATCGCCGAATTGAAGTCGGCAAAGTGGCATTTGCAACTCTTGATCACGTTTCCGCTGCAATTGATGCGGCGCAAAGTGCTTTCTCTGATTGGAAAGGTGTTCCTGTTGAGCAAAAAGCGGCTTGTTTAGAAAAGCTTGCTGACTTAATGGAAGAAAATCTGGCTGAGCTGGTGGCGATTTGTCACAAAGAAGCGGGTAAAACGATTCACGATAGCATTGATGAAGTTCGTGAAGCAGTGGATTTCTGTCGTTATTACGCGAAACAAGCGCAAAACCTACAGCCATTTGAGCTAGAAGGTTTTGACGGTGTGAAACGCATTTCTAGCCGTGAAGGTCTTGGTGTGTTTGTGTGTATCAGCCCTTGGAACTTCCCGTTGGCTATCTTCCTTGGTCAGGTAACGGCAGCACTGATTGCAGGTAACACTGTGGTTGCAAAACCTGCTGAGCAAACAAGCTTAATTGCCGCTCGCGCTATTGAATTAATGCTTGATGCGGGTTTCCCTGCTGGTGTGATTCAGTTACTTACTGGTCGCGGCGCTGAGATCGGTCATGCACTGACTTCTCATGATGCTATTGCTGGTGTGGCATTCACTGGTTCAACGGCAACGGCGCAACGCATTAACGTCACGCTTGCGGAGCGCAGCGCGAAACCGGTTCCGTTTATTGCGGAAACAGGTGGTCAAAACGCAATGATCGTGGACAGTACTGCATTGCCAGAGCAGGTGGTGCGTGATGTGATTCGTTCGGCGTTTGCATCTGCTGGTCAGCGTTGTTCTGCCCTTCGTGTTCTATTTGTACAAGAAGATGTAGCAGACCGTATGATCAACCTGATTCAAGGTGCGATGAATGAGCTGTATGTTGGTTTACCTTACCTACACAAAACGGATGTTGGTCCGGTTATCGACAGCAATGCAAAACAAAAACTCCTTGCTCACCTTGAGCAAATGAGCAAAACACAGACTAAAGTCGCTCAGCTACAGCTGGATGAATCGTGCCAGCATGGTGACTTTGTCTCACCAAGTGCGTTTGAAATCTCGGGCATCGATGTGCTGAAAGAAGAACAATTTGGTCCAATCTTGCACATTGTTCGCTTTAAAGCGTCTGAATTACCGAACGTGGTTGCGCAGATCAACAAAACGGGTTTTGGATTGACGATGGGTATCCATAGCCGTAACGAAACCACGTACCGTTGGATTGAGAAACATGCTCGAGTAGGTAACTGCTACATCAACCGAGACCAAGTTGGCGCTGTGGTTGGTGTACAGCCGTTTGGTGGTCAAGGCTTGTCGGGTACTGGCCCGAAAGCTGGTGGTCCACACTACCTATTCCGCTTTACTCAACATCTTCTTGCTCAAGCAGAAAACGCATAAGGAGTCGCATTATGGTTCATCAGATCACCTATTTTAAAGATGCATTCTCTGCGTGGGAGCAGTGGAATCTGACTGATTTTGATTACAAATGCGAGCATGTTCTGGCATTTAAATCTGCACTAGAAGGGCAGCAGTCTACCGTTGCCAAGGTGGTTTCTTACCACTTGCAACAAGCATCAGCTCTTCTTGCAGAAACTCACCAGTTAGTTGGCCCTACAGGGGAAACTAACGAACTGTATGCCGCAGGACGCGGTGTGGCTTTGGTGATTTGTGAAAACAACATCGAGCCTGCTGATAATGCGTTATACAGTGCTTTTGCGATGATCACCTGTGCCTTAATTGCAGGCAACAGTGTGGTCGTTTGCAGTGACAATGCAGAGCTAAACCAATTGGTTAAGCAAGCTGTAGCGTTGGCAAACTTCCCATCTAACTTAGTCCAGGTTGTTGCGTACGATGCGTCTGTCCCGTTGCTTGAGAGCGATGTACGTAGTGTGGGTTATGTTGGGCGTTCACAGATTGAGCATGCGCTCAATCTTCAACTAGCTAAGCGTGACGGTGCAATCGTCGGCTTAGTTTCTGAAACGGATTTAGAGTCACCGAAATTGGCTCATGATCCTCATCTCTCGTTGCGCTTCATTACTGAGCGCACTCGAACGATAAATATTACCGCGGTGGGTGGTAACGCAACTCTACTCGAGTTGGGGAACGAAACTCACTAACCTGACTTGTAATGCCAATCTGGAGTAACTGGACTGAGAGCCGGTCCAGATTGGTTTTTTATACTCTGATGTATTGCTGAGACGGTAAAATATCAGGGCAGGCAAGGAAGGAAATAATTATAACGAGGACTATCTAATGATAGAAAATAGCTTTGCTATCACGTCCACTTTTGTGGCGTATTTACTGATTATGGTTGCTATTGGCGTTTACGCGTATAAGAGGACTTCCAATTCATCTGACTACTTCCTAGGTGGCCGTAGCCTAGGTCCGTGGCCTGCTGCATTATCTGCAGGTGCTTCAGACATGAGTGGTTGGCTGCTGCTAGGCTTGCCTGGCTATGCGTACGCTGCGGGTATCGAGGCCTTCTGGTTAGCCGGCGGTCTACTTCTTGGTACATGGGCAAACTGGCTCATCAGTGCAAAACGCCTCCGTACCTACAGTATCCAAACTGACGCGCTAACGTTGCCAGAGTTCCTGTCACGTCGCTTCAACGATAAGTCGAAACTGATTCAGACAATCTCTGCGTTTTTCATTCTTCTATTTTTCCTTTTCTACACCAGCTCAGGTTTGGTCGCAGGGGGCAAACTGTTTGAGACGGTATTCGGTCTAGATTATACCTACGCTGTTATCATCGGTACGGTGTGTGTCGTTTCTTACACACTATTCGGTGGTTTCCTAGCGGTATCTTGGACTGACTTAGTGCAAGGTCTGCTAATGGCGGCTGCGCTAATGATTGTTCCTATAGCGGTAATGGACGGTGGTTTAGGTCAGCTAAGTTCTGATCTACATGACATCAACCCAGAACTTGCAACGCTATGGAATGACGCGAAAGGCGAACCATTGTCTGCGATTGCCATTATCTCTCTAGCGGCGTGGGGCCTTGGTTACTTTGGTCAGCCACACATCCTAGCGCGTTTTAAAGCGTCTCGTTCAAACAAAGATCTAACGACTGCACGTCGTATCGCAGTGATTTGGACGGCACTATCTATGGTTGGTGCAATGCTTGTTGGTCTTGTTGGTCTGGTTTGGGTTACGGGTCATCCGGGTACTCAACTAGAGGACGGTGAGAAGATCTTCATGCTATTGGTTAACGCAGTATTCCACCCTGTCGTTGCGGGTATGTTGTTAGCAGCAATCCTAGCGGCGGTAATGAGTACCGCTGACTCACAGCTCCTTGTTTCATCTTCAGCGCTTGCAGAAGATTTCTACAAGCAAGTATTCAAGCCAGAAGCGTCTTCTGAAGAAATCGTAATGATTGGTCGTATCGGTGTTATCGTTATTTCGCTTGTTGCGCTATTCCTAGCGATGACGCCTGATAGCTCAGTACTCGGTCTTGTATCTTACGCTTGGGCTGGTTTTGGTGCGGCATTTGGTCCTGCGGTTGTACTTAGCCTTTACTGGAGCGGTATGAACCGTAACGGCGCGTTAGCAGGTATTCTTGTTGGTGGTATCACTATCGTGGTTTGGAAGCAGCTAACTGGCGGTTGGTTTGATGTGTACGAAATCGTACCGGGCATCATCTTCTCTACGCTTGCTATCATTGTGGTAAGTAAAGCAACGGGCGGTGCTGCGCAAGACGTGTTAGACCAACACCAGTCGTTCGAGAAAAAACTGGTTGAACTAGACTAGTAACTTCCCGTATATGAACACAAAGCCCGCTATTTTAGCGGGCTTTGTTTTATCTGAAACTTAATTAACGTTAGTGGCGGTAGCTTGAGATCAGAGCTTAGCATTGCTCGGTTAGATTGGAGTGTTAGTCGCGACGAATTTTGGCGTAAATAACGGTGTTACTCAGCTCTCCCGATGTAGTCAGACGTTCGTTTCTGAGCTCACCTTCGAACTCATAACCACAGCGCTCGGCTACAGCCCGGCTCTTTTGGTTGGTGCTATCAGCATGAATTGCGATTCTCTTGGCGCCCAAGTCATCAAACGCATAGCGCTCAACTTCGAGCACAGCCTCGGCAACATAACCATTGCCAACGGCAGCATTATCTAACCAATAACCTATCTCAAAGGACGGTACGTCGGGATCTCGAATCATCAAGCCGACCGCACCCAGTAAGCGATCGCTTTCCTTTTCAATGATGTAGTAACGCAGCTCTTCTTCGAAGTTTTCAAAGTTTGCGATGGCTTTCTCTGTCCCTTCTATCATCGCTTCTAATGTCAGCACATGAGGTACCCACGGCAGATAGACTTCGAGAGTTTTTTGGCTGCGAACGACAGCTTGATGCGCCTCTTCGGCTCGTTCTAAACAAGCAGGGATGAGTTTGAGACGTTTCGTTTCCATGCCGACTCTCCTATGGGTGAAAAATGAACGGAAAATCATTTAAACAGATGTACTTAGAATGATCTAGTCAACGCCGTCATATTATTCACTTGGTTTGCCAGAGAGAAACTGAGAGAATCGAACCGTTATCAAACCAACTAGGTTCATTATGAAACTTTTAGTAAGAAACTTGGCTCGTCACATGACCGAGCAAGATATCCGCAAATTATTCTCAGCGTACGGCAAAGTAGAACTGTGTTCGCTAGTGCTTGATCAAGACACGGGTTTGTCGAAAGGCTTCGGTTTTGTCATCATGCCGGACGAAGCAGAAGCCATTTCTGCTCTTGAAGCACTGAATTTGACGAACGTAGAAAAAAGCAAAATTCGCGTGAAAGTCGCACAAGACTAATACAGAGAAAAGCCAGCGTTATTGCTGGCTTTTTTGTCTTTCTATTTAGAGACCAAATTGGCAACATTCTAGAATGTCTTCTCTTTTCGTTTTAGCGAGATTGATCATCAATTCTCTCTTCAAGTTGTTTCATTAAATCCTTTAACTGTAGAGAATCGAAATTGTCTGAATTCGGCACTTGGTAAGCGTCGTTGACTGTGTAGAGCATCAAACTTTTGCTAGAGAAGAACTCTTTCTGTATTTGGACTTTGACAATGTCATCAAGAGGTAGACGGAAGTAAACCGTTGAGCCCTGGCGGTACTTCAAGGTGTTGGTGCTTGCATCGATATCTAGCGTTTTAGGATTGAACGCGCGGCGCGTGAAGTACGTTGAGAGCAGTTTCAATCCTATTATTGTGAGTGCTACGAGTCCAAACTCGACGATCTTGTCTGCTAGGTAGGAAAAATAGAACAGCGACAACAATACAGTTCCTAGCAAGAAAGGGTTGTTCTTGGGCAGATTTTGTGAAGTTTCATGGATGATCATCCGACATATTCCTCGACTTTATTCAGAAGCGACGAACGTGAGTTGGTAGACACAAACCTTTCGTTCTTTGCCTTGCATGCGCAATGTTTTGTCACCGATGTAAGGGATATTTAGTTTTTGGATCACCGATTTAGAACGCTGATTGTCCACCAAATGCATCACGGTTATTCCGTTTAACTCAAAGTGCATTCGAGCAAATTCGAGTAAGGCTTTGGAGGCCTCGAATGCATAGCCTTTCCCCCAATGTGGCACGCCAACCCAATAGCCTAATGTACCGTAGCCCTCTTCGATACGCGGTAAACTCACTGCACCAAGTAACTCCCCGGTGTTTCGCAAGGTAATAGCGTACGCCACGCCTTGATGCTGCTGATACATCGGATCGTGCCTATCTATCCATGCTTGCGCCATCGGTCGCTCATAAGGATGAGGGATGTTTGCTGTCATGTCGGCAATTCGCTTATCTCCAGCGAGTAAAGCCACTTGTTGGCAGTCATCGATATTGAATGGCCGGAGGACGAGTCTTTCGGTAGTGAGAATCGGTTGTATCGTCATGCATTTCTTCCTTGATGAGACGGCTATAGCTGCTAGCAACTGGTTTGCGGGGTAAATCGAGATAACAAGGCGTCTCGAAAGCTCGATCTAGCCAGGCGTGTAGTTGTCATGCGCCTTACTAAATAATAAGCCCGAACAATTGCTTATGTGTAATGTGTCGTATTATTACACACATAAGCACGTTTGCTCATATTGATGGTACAAAAGTTGAGGTCTGACCAATGTCTCAGTTTTTTGATACTTTCGTTCAATTTTTTGAAGATAGGGCACAAAAAATTAAAGGAGCTTTTTAATTGTGGAATTATTTTGAACAAAATATGTCAATTGTCAGTAGGACGAAAAAAGTAGGGAGAAGAGAAATGCCGGATATATATTGCGCAGCTTGTAGAAAATCAACGCAACATAAAGTGATTATGAAGCGTTGCGAGCCTCAGTCTGTTGACTCGTTAACAGGCAAAATGGTGAGTTTTACACAGCTGATGGCGAAATTTGTATCAGGTGAACATTATTACGAGATGGAGCCTCAATACTACTGCCGTTGTTGTAATCATCGTGCAATTGGAGAGGTTGTTCCACATCCTACACGGCATACATCGGCCGCACTCTAATTCTGAGTGATAGCCATGATTAATGGCTAAATAGGGCAGTGTTGCCCGAACGACATATCTATACAGGCGTGTCATGCGCTTTCAAATTTGCGACTCCGCGGGAGCCGCTAGGTTGCTTTTTCTCTTCATATCACGGTTACTAAGTGAGCGGCAATAATCATAGCTCTTTCCCTCCTTCGTTGTTTTCTGGTTATTCTCTGCTGAATTTCACATGCTGTGCATTTGATGGTTTGCAATTGTTTGAGCAACGATTAATGTGATGCTTTCTAAGTGGTTACAAGGAAGTGGGTTAATGAGTTATCAATTGGACCGGATTGATTTACATATTTTGAGAGTGCTTCATTCGAGAGGCAGAATTCCGGTTGTAGAACTAGCAAAGCTGATTAACTTAACGACTTCTCCATGTTCTGACCGTGTAAAGCGACTAGAAAAAGAAGGGTATATCAATGGTTATCATGCGGAGTTGAATGCGGAAAAGTTGGGGCTGGATGTGCAAGTATTCATCCATATTCGTTTAGACCAAACCAGTTTTTCTATTTTTGAAAAGTTTGCGAAAGCGGTGGAATTGATGCCTGAAATTGAAGAGTGCTACTCGCTCTCTGGAGATTTCGATACCATGATAAAAGTTCGTGTTAAGAGCATGAAAGCGTATCAGGAGTTTATGTCGAGCAAGTTAGGCACGCTTCCGGGCGTGATTCAAACTCGTAGTGAAGTGGTCATAGAAGAACATAAAACGGGATTTGGTGTTAATCCCGAGCTCCTTGGTTAGGCGAGGCATGTGTTGATCCTCCTTATTTAGCGTGGCTTGGTATATTACTTTTTCACGATTAAAAAAGGAGCCGAAGCTCCTTTTTAATAAATCGGTGAGCGATTATGCCCCGATAAAGGTGCTGATAACGCCAATTAAACCACCAAAAACACCGCCCCAAACGACTAGCCAGCCAAGGTGCTGTTTAATCATCTTTTGCACCATTTCTTTGACTAATGCCGGTGTTAATTCGCTTAAACGTTGATCGATGATACCTTCAATGTTCTGCTTTATCTCATCCATCATTGCAGGAGATTCGAATTGCTCTTTCAGTGCTTCTTTGATGTTATCGCTCTTGCTCAACTCAATGATGGATTCTTGCATCTTTTCGACGAAAGGTTGGCGCATGGGTTGTAGCGCTTCCGAGCCGCCAAACATCGCTAGCATGCCACCAAACTGAGAACCTTCAATTACTTCCACTAGGGAATCAAATGCTGGATTTAAATCTACTTTCTCAATTACTGGTTGAAGATCGATGTTCACACCGCCCGCCATTTCTTTATTCAAGAATCGGTCAATGTTCGCTTCAGTAAAAAACTGTTCCATCATCAGGTTTTTGATAGCCAGTTTAAACTCTTCAAATCGTGCGGGGATCACGCCAGAACCGTATAATCCAGGCACTTTCTCAAACAGCATATGGATGGCAAGCCAGTTGGTGATGGCGCCTGAGAACGCAAACAGCCCTGCATACCAAAGATAGTCGTTTTGTAATTGATGACCTCCAGCCATCAAAGCGATAGCGAGGACATTCGTTAGCAAACTTTTGTTCATAGTGACCAGTTATATATGAATATCGGAAAGAATAAGTGGGCCTGATTCTATACCTAAGTCACATTAAGATGCTAGGTTTTGCCGTGATGAGTAGTCTTGTAGAGAAGGGACAAAAAATGAATGTTCAGAAAAACAAAACCCGACAATCATTGTCGGGCCACTGCTTTTTCTTAGAAAAACTAAGATTCTATTTTTAATTTTAGATGCGGTAGATCTTACAACAAAGTTGGCATTTCCATCTTTCTGAGTAGCCAAATAGCTTGTCAGCCCAACTTGGTTTGAGTTGTACGATCTGCATTGAACCACATTTACACATAAGCTAATTACCTTATTGTTAATATAATAACTAAGCCATCTATTGAGTATAGCTGTTT
Source organism: Vibrio sp. Vb2880 (assembly GCF_033337975.1). Taxonomy (NCBI): domain Bacteria; kingdom Pseudomonadati; phylum Pseudomonadota; class Gammaproteobacteria; order Vibrionales; family Vibrionaceae; genus Vibrio; species Vibrio sp. Vb2880. The sequence goes on along the minus strand of NZ_JAWORT010000001.1, from coordinate 297,782 downwards.
CTCAAAAAGTGAAATGACAAATGAAGACGGCTCAATACTCTGTATTGTGTTCATTGCAATGGATACGCAACGAGGCGGTATATTAGCAGAAAAAGTGTGAGCTTTATCATGGAGAGTGTTTCATATATGAGAAACCACAATGGCTATATGAGCATCTAGCCATGGATTTAAATAAAAAACGGCGCTTAAAGCGCCGTTTTTATTGAGCTTATCACTCGTTAAGAAGCGTGTTGATTGTCTAGTTCTTCAGCGATAAATCCGCCAGTTTGATGCGCCCAAAGCTGGGCGTAAATGCCGTTATTCGCAATGAGTTCTTGATGAGAACCTTGTTCAACGATGCTGCCTTTATCTAGCACGATGAGGCGATCCATTTGTGCGATGGTCGATAATCGGTGAGCGATAGCAATAACCGTTTTCCCTTGCATTAATTCATTCAAGCTTTCCTGAATCGCTGCTTCGACTTCTGAATCTAGAGCCGATGTTGCTTCATCCAATACCAGCAATGGTGCATCTTTGAGTAGCACACGAGATATTGCGATACGCTGACGTTGGCCGCCAGACAGTTTCACACCACGTTCACCAACTTGCGCATCGTATCCGACATTACCAAATGGGTCGGTCAGAGTTTCGATAAACTCATGGGCATGCGCTTGCTTAGTGGCTTTCAGCAAATCTTCTTCTGTCGCATCTGGATTGCCATACAAAATATTGTCTCGAATTGAACGGTGTAGCAGAGAAGTATCTTGGGTCACCATACCGATCTTTGAACGCAAAGAGTCTTGTGTGACTTCTGAGATGTTCTGTCCATCGATCTTAATGCTGCCGTCTTCGACATCGTGGAAACGAAGTAACAAGTTCACCAAAGTCGATTTTCCGGCGCCGGAGCGCCCAACCAAGCCTACTTTCTCTCCTGGTTTGATGTTGAGATCGAGATGGCTAATTACGCCTTTGTTCTCACCGTAATGGAAGCTGACGTTATCAAAGTGAATGCCTCCTTCAGTGACAACCAAGTCTTTTGCACCTGGTTTATCTTTAATATCAATAGGCTTAGAGAGTGTTTTCATTCCATCGACAACGGTTCCCATGTTTTCAAAGAGGGCGCCAACTTCCCACATTATCCACATCGACATACCATTTACGCGTAATGCAAGACTAACAGCAATCGCAATCGCGCCAACGCTAATGGCACTATCCAACCACAGGTAAATAGATAAAGCAGCAACGGAAAAGACCAAAATATAGTTTGAGATCTCTACAGCGACGTCGAAGCCGGTCACTAGGCGCATTTGACGATAGACCGTATTCAAAAATCCTTTCATGCCTTGCTCGGCATATTGGGTTTCGCGCTGGCTATGAGAAAACAGTTTGACGGTTTGAATATTGGTATAACTGTCGACGATGCGCCCTGTCATTGTCGAACGTGCATCGGCCTGTGCTGAAGCGACGTCTTTGAGCTTAGGGACAAAATAGATTTGGATAGCGATGTAAGCGAGTAGCCAGACAATCATTGGGATCATCAAACGCCAGTCTGCCGTCGCTAACATAATGATCATGCTGGTGAAGTAAACCGTAACGTAAACAAACACATCCATAGCTTTCATCACGGTTTCGCGCACAGCTAATGAGGTTTGCATGACTTTCGTTGCGACTCGACCTGCAAAATCATCTTGATAGAAGTTCAAGCTTTGATTGAGCAAATACCGGTGTGCAAGCCAGCGGATAGACATTGGGTAGTTGCCCAATAACGTTTGATGAACGAGCAACGAGTACAAGATCACCAATATAGGCATGACAACCAGCAATAAGGCTCCGTAGAAAATCAAATCCGATTTGTTGTCTTGTAAGAACGTTTCTGGATTGCTGGTAGACAACCAATCAACCAATTGTCCCATGGCGCCAAACAACATTACCTCAACAACAGCCACAATTGTGGCCATCAAAGACATGATGATCAAAGGCTTTTCATAACCACGAGTGTAATAACGCAGAAAAGCGAACATCCCTGAAGGAGGCTGATCCGGTGTAGATTTGGGGAACGGCTCTGTAAAGCCTTCAAATCGTTTAAACATAACTCATCCTAAAGTTAAAACAGTGCCATTTGGGGTGGCTAAATCCATCGATTCACGCTGCTTTGGACGAAACCGCGTGTATGAGAGTTTTTTGCCTGCTCCTCGATAAAGCAGACCGATTGACGAGAGGGGCGAAAAAATAGTCTAACCGATTGTGTCTTAAATGTAACTAGTTGGTTATGAGTGTGATTGTCTATGGTTCTGATTCTTATGATGAATTCTTATCATGTTCATCACGGTGCCATAAAATCTTAAACCTGCAAAGTGACAATAAAATTTAGGGAAAAATAAACTTAATGCAGCAAAAAACACTTTTGTGCAATTAAATTAATTGTCAAAACAGCAAAACTGAAGTTAACAATAAATTTACAATCTCCTCATTCTAGTGATAAGGAATATATTGGATGCTATTACACGAATCAGTGACCCAATTTGCTAATGGGAAAGAAGAAAGCACGCAAAGTGCTCAGCGCCAAACCGCAAACTGCGTAGTGATGGTGCCACCGAAAGAGTTTCGTTTTAATGAAGAAACCGCACAAGATAATGAGTTCCAACATAAAGTGTCACTCAGCCAAGAAGAAGTCTCACGTCGAGTAATGGCCGAGTTCGCGAGTATGGTTGCAACGCTGCGTCAAGAGGGCGTTCAAGTTGTTGAGTTTGATTATCCAACTTCAGATGTTGCGACGCCAGACGCGGTATTTCCAAACAATTGGTTTAGCACTACGCCAGATGGCACGTTGTACACCTTTCCAATGGCCTGTGAAAACCGTCAAAAAGAAGTACGTCCCGATGCGCTTGTGGCAGCACTAGCGCAAGCAGGGCGAGAAGTTCATCGACGCAGCAGTCTAACTGAATATCTTGACGAGCAAGCGTATTTAGAAAGCACGGGTGTGATGGTGTTTGACCACCTAAATAAAACGGTCTATGCCGCACTCTCACAACGTTGTGATCGTCTGGTTTTAGAAGATTACGCCGATCGTATTGGCTATGAACGAGTGATTTCTTTCCAAACTCGTTTGCCGTCTGGTGCGCCGATTTATCACACCAATGTGATGATGGCGGTTGGCGAACAGTTTTGCGTGATTTGTGACGAAGTGATCCCAGAATTTGAGCGTCGTTTTGTAATGAAGTCACTCGCCAAAGACAAGCAAGTCATCTCAATTTCGCTTGAACAGATGAACCAGTTCTGCGGTAACATTCTGCAACTGGAAACGATCAACGGCGACAAGGTGATTGCGATGTCGCAATCGGCGTACGATGCATTCTCACCAGCACAAAGAAACCAATTGGCAACGCACGGTAAATTGCTGCCATTCGACGTTTCTACCATAGAATCTATTGGTGGTGGTTCGGTTCGTTGCATGTTGGGTGAAGTGTTCTTACCGAATCGTAAAGCTGTGCTTTAATAAACTGCACATTTCTTTTCAGCCGCAGTGAAAGGCTGACGAAGCGTTCTCTTCAAGGGTTTTTAGCCGTTAGCTCTGTGGCAGTACAGACTAACGGCTTTTTTGCGCTTTTTAGTTTTCTGAAGATTTGCGTAGGCGACGCTTGGTTTAAGCGCCTAAAATAGGATGGTTCACCTAGCAGATTGTGGTAAAGTCCGCGCCTGCGTTTTACCGCATCTTCATTGTTTTTATTGCCTCTTCAACCAAAAGTACAAGGTTTCGCTGATGCCATTTTCTACTCTCTCATTGAGTTCTGAGCTGATTCACGCCCTGCCAAAAGACTTCAAGAAACCGACCGATATTCAAGCGTTGGCCATTCCTGAGCTGTTGGCTGGTCAAGATCTATTGGCTTTGGCAAATACAGGCAGCGGCAAAACCCTTGCTTATGGTTTGCCTTTGTTGGAAAAGCTGGGTGTCAATCCAGAGCAAAAAGCGCTGATTCTTGTGCCAACTCGTGAGCTGGCAATGCAAGTGAGTGAAGCAATTAACCAAGTTGGTCAAGTTCTTGAACTCAACGCAGTGTGTTTGTGTGGCGGCGTTGATAAAGAGCAACAACAGCAGGCGCTAGCGACAAATCCTCATATCCTTGTCGCGACGACAGGTCGTTTGGTTGATCTGGCAAACAACGGTTTAGACTTAAGCAATATCCATTACCTAGTGTTGGATGAGGCGGATCGTCTGTTGGATATGGGCTTTTGGCCTGACGTGCAAAATATTGCGGGGCTGATTTCAAACCAGCGTCAAACCGCAATGTTCTCGGCAACGTTTTCAGATGAGTTGAAGGGTAAAGCGAAGCTGCTTATGCAGGCACCAAAGCAAGTTGCAGCGCATCAAGAAAACAGCACCAACCAAGATATTGCTGAAACGCTGTACCTCGTCAACAAAGGCAGTAAAACCAAGGCATTGATTGAACTGATTCAAAAAAACGCGTGGACTAAGGCATTAGTCTTTATTGGTGCGAAAGAGAACGCCGATGGCTTAGCGAAGAAGCTGAATAAAGCGGGCATCTCAACCAATGCGTTGCATGGCAATAAGAGTCAAGATGAGCGAGAAGAAGCACTGGCGCAGTTTAAATCTGGGCAAATTCAGGTGTTGATTGCCACCGATCTACTAGCGCGTGGCATTCACATTGAGCAATTACCTGTAGTGATCAACTTTGAACTGCCAATGTATGCAGAAACCTATGTTCACCGAGTAGGACGTACCGCTCGCGCAGGCGAACAAGGTGTCGCGATGTCATTGGTTTGTCATGGTGAAATGGACGCACTAAGCGCGATTCGTCACCTGACTCAACGTGCATTACCAGTGCAAGATCTGGCAGGTTTTCCAGTAACGGATAAGCCATCAACTGGCGAGAGCAAACGCGCGCCACGCGATAAAAAAGCCAACCGCCGAACTAATGCTAAGAAGAGCATTAAGCAGTTCCAAGGTAAGTCGAAACGCCCAGCCCCGAGTGCGAAGTAAACCAAAAAAACACGCTCTGACGGCATAGTCGGTTCAGAGCGTGGCTTAAATTTTACTTTGGGGTGTTAACCCACAGTTGGGCCAACCAAGCGCATTTCCCAATCTTCAACTTCGCCAGTTTCTAGGCGGCGCTCGACCAACTTGCCCCAAGACTCGACTAACGGCAGCTCAGACAGCTTAGTGAGTTCTTTTCTATCTAAACAGCCAGTGAAAACCGCGCCCATGATGCGAGCCAGTGGCCATTCTGGATAAGGTCTTTCGCACAGAATAATCTCGTCACCTGCACCGATATCGCCTTCTTCCAACACTCGGAAATACCAGCCTGTTCGAAGCGTATCTTGCAGTCTTCTCGCCATGTCGTGTTGGTCAAAACGTACGTTAAGTTTCCAACAAGGCATGCGACCTTGCGACACTTCCAGTAGTGTTGAGCCGATGCGAATTTTATCTTTCAAGCAAATCGTGGATTCGGTGACGCCTTCGGAGCTGATGTTTTCGCCAAAGCCGCCGGCGGATTGGAAAATTGGTCTTTTGCCTAATTCTTGTTGCCAGATTGGGTAGTGCTCGCTTGGGTAAATATGAAGCGCTTTTTGAATGCCACCATGAAAGCGCGGATCACCTTGCTCATCACTGGTAAAGCCAAGCTCTGTTGCGTGCTGGCGCTCAGGTAGCACTTGTTTGTTGATTGCGCTTTGCACTCCATGAGCATAAGGGACGGTTTTCCCTGCTAGCACAGCTTTTACGACGCCGATTTTCTTCATATAACCTCCTTATTATTTGAATGAGAGATAAAGTGTTTATCTTCATTCGCGATGCGGAGCATGATAGCCTAGTAAACTTGTGTCGGTGTAGGGATGAAAAGACAACTAACAATGCTAACTCGCCAAATTGATTCGAAGTCAGGCGTCGTCACCTCCAATGAGATGATGGCCGCGAATCCCCATTCTCCTGTTTTAGTGAAAACCATCGACATGCCAAAAGGTTACATTGATGCGCTGCATCAACACACTTGGCATCAAATCATCTTTCCTATCAAAGGGTTATTGCAAACACAAACGGAGCATTATCAGCACTTGGTTCCACACACCTCTGCGTTATTTGTTCCTGCGGGTGTTCAACACGAGTCGATTGCTCTAAGCAATACGATATTTGTTGGCATTTACCTCAACCCTGAGTTTGGTGCGACGTACGAGCCACAAGTGAGAACCATTGCTTTAACGTCGTTTTTAAATGAGCTTTTACAAGAGATCCGCAGACTGTGTGAAGGTGAGACAAGCCACGAAGAAGTGTTGCATTTACTGGCGGTGCTGCATGATCAAATTTTGAAACGCAACGTGCAGACATTTCAGTTATTGCTGCCACAAGACAGACGACTAAAACTGATTTTCGAGCGACTAACTGACGAGCCAGCGTTGAGCTGTTCGCTAAAAGAGTGGGGGGAGAAAATTGGGGCGTCTGAGCGTACTTTATCACGGCTGTTCGCCAAGGAATTCAACACTTCATTTCTACTTTGGCGGCAACAAATTCGGCTAATTTACTCGCTTTCTTTGTTAGATGAATCGTTGCCAATCCAAGCCATTGCAGACCTAGTGGGTTATCAAAATGACTCATCCTACATCAAAGCATTTAAAGCCTATTTTGATATGACGCCACAACAGTTTAGAGTGAACGGCGCATCGCGCAGGTAGAAATACAGAGCTTCGACTTCACTTAATGCTTTTGAGTAGAAGTCGCGAAACTTCCTTTTTGAATTTCAATTACATGGTATGAATAACAATGGCACCAACGATAAATACTCGAGTGAATCAATTCTGTTTTGGTCAACCCAAAACGTCGCTGTCGTTGGAAAAAGAGCCCCTCAAACCGCTTGCTCAGGGCAAGGTTCGGGTGCGACTGGAAGCCACCAATATTAACCCAAGTGACTTGCTTTCCATTCATGGTGTTGGGCAATACCGCCGCGTTCACGTACCACCTCGCGTGCCGGGATTTGAAGCGGTTGGGCGTGTGGTGGAAGTCAGTGCAGTTGGTCAAACTGACCTTCAAGTTGGGCAAAAGGTGTTGGTGGCGATGAGTGGTACTTGGCAATACTACATAGATGCCTCGCCTGAGAATCTTTTTCCGCTACCTGAGAGTTTGGAGAACGGCTATGCCTGTCAGTTGTACATCAACGCGTTAACCGCGTGGGTGATCACCACTAAAGTAGCTAAGTTGAACAAAGACGATGTGGTGATCATCAATGCAGCAGGGTCAGCGATCGGTAAGATATTTGCCCAGCTCGCCCATTCACTGGGTTTTGCACTGATTGCTGTGACCTCAAAGCGAGACGAGTATCCGTACGATACCATTCCAGTGTTGGACGCGAAGAAAGACTTACAAGCGCAGCTGCAAACGCGCCAACTGCCACAACCAACGGTCGCTCTGGACGCGATAGGTGGTGAGGCTGGCACGGATCTTATTCGTACCTTGAAAGAAAACGGCCAATACATCAACTACGGAACATTGTCGTTAACGCCTTATACGCCTGAGTTTTTTGAATCGATGAAGGCCAACAACATCGACTTTAGTACATTCTTTTTGCGGTATTGGGAAGAATCGGTAGGTAAAGGCGGGAGAAAGACGGTGTTCGCTGAAATGTTAGAACATTTTATTAGCAGCGACATAAAGTTAAACGTTGCATATTATCTGCCGTTAGAGGACTTTCAAACAGCGATTGAAATGGTTGAGCGACGCTCGTCAGCAGTGTCAGGAAAAATCATTTTGACGCTGTGAATTACAGTGAGCCTGTTGAGAAAAGGGAGGATAAAATCCTCCCTTTTTTATGGGTTTACTTGTAATGATTGGGCTATTTTAGATGGAAGATTTGCTCTGTTTCGAGCGATGTCATCGCACGTACTTGACGCCAAATGTAATAAAAAATACCGAACATCATCAACATACTTGGGATGGCAATCATTGGGTAACTGTACAGCGTCATTTTTCCTAACTCTTCGTTAAAGGCAGCAGTACCAGAAGGGCTAGTCACAATCCAAGTCGCAAGGAAGTAGTTCATTGCAGATGAGAACGCAAAAGTACTTGCAAACAGGTAGTTAGAAGACATAAGGCAACGTTCGAACGCATCGGTTTTACCATTTTCTTTTAAACGTTGGTTAATCAACGCGAGGTTCAACACAGTGTCATTCAGTACTAACTTCTGCATCAGCGGGTAGCGGGTAAACGTTGAACCCAAAACCGCTAAACCGATCAGGCCAGGAATCAGGGCTTCTTTTAGTGCTAACCAGCGTGTATCAAGCTCTAACAAGCCGATGCCACCAGTTAGTAGAACACTGATAAAGCCCAGAGCAGAAATAAAGTTAAATTTCTTGTTACGGACAAGGTCCATACCGCCATAAATGATAGGAAATAGCAAAGCGACAACCAGCGCCATTGCTGTCCCTAGATGCTCATCGCCACTAAACTTCATCAAAATGAAGGAAGGGATAAATACGTTGAAAAGGATTTCAAATAAGGGATTCGGCTTTTTCGCCGTCGTGTTACTCATAATGTTTTACTGACTCTACTCTATGTCGGCTGTTATTGTACTTTGACAAGAAGTGTTCATCTAGTCGCGCTTGATGTAAAGCGTTAAAGCGTCGAGTTGTGTAACGACTTATGAAATAGACCGGAGCATAGCCAGTTAGTTTACATGATTGACTACTTTTTGTGTCTTAATGACTCTCCTTCTGTGCGATGATCTGATTACGCGCTCTGAATAATCGAGTCGCCACTGTGTTGTGGTTGAGCCTCAAGGCTTGGGCAATTTCATCATGATTCAACCCAGCCACTAAGCTCAAGAGCAACGGCTCTCGGTATTTGGGTTCGAGAATCATCATTTGTTTTTGAAGCCAATCTTGGGCCATGTCGTAGTCACTGCCAGGGTAGGTTTTTGTCTGTATTGCACACTCATCAATGTCGACAAAATCGTACTGTTTTCTATCAAAGCGCCGAGCATTCTCACGACGCAAAATAGTAATGAGCCAAGACTTCGCGGCGTTGGGGTCATTTAATTTATCAAAGAATCGCCACGCTTTCAGAAAGGTTTCTTGCGCTAAATCTTGAGCAAGGTGGTGATCTTTGCATAACCAATACGCGAGACGGTAAATCTCTTGGTATCGATCTTTCGTCAGTGCTTCGTAACGTTTATGTTTTTCCATAGCATTAAGATAAAAAGTTTGGAGAGCACGTTGTGTCTGCCAGATGAACGACAACCCTTTTTATCGCTTTTACAGTGATAAAAAGGGTTGTTCGATTAGGAAGATAAATTCGAAGAGTTAACCTTCGAAATATCGAAGGGTGGCTCTGATTACTTTCTTACACGCTTAAAATGGTTGGTTGGAAAAACGTGAGTACTGGATGGCATCTGCGACTTCCTGAGCTTTAGACTCTGAAGTCATAAGATGAAGTAGCTTAAGAGCAGCTTGATAGCTAACTAGGCTACCGTTCGAAGTGATAACGCCATCATCAATGACAAAATTCTGGTCGACTTGTACTTTGACTGCTGGGTAATCTCTTTGAAAGCCGTTTTCACCTCCGGCCCAAGTTGTTGCTTTTTTGCCGTTTAAAAGGCCAGCTTCGGCTAACAAATACGCGCCAGAGCAATTACTTGCCATCCAATCTGCCGCCTTTGAGGTAGTTTTAATAAAGTGAATGAGATCTTTATTTTCGATTAGTGCATCCATGTCATAGCTGGATGTTAAAACCAATACGTCGAGTTCCGGCAGATCACCAATCCAAGCATCCACACCAATTTTTAATCCTTCTTCAGTGGTGATGGTTTTCTGATCTGAGACGGAAATGGTGAGCACGTCATAATCACTAAACCAAGTGAGACGACTTGCGACGCCAAAAACCTCTAAAGGCGCAGTAACATCAGAGGTCAGTACGCCATCGTAAACCAGAATACCAATTCGTTTATCTGCGGCATGTGCTGTTTGAAGCATCCCAAAGAATAGGACTAGTGTCGCTATCAATAGTTGTAGTGCATTCTTCAATCCGTTTTTACCCATGGTTTTTTCCTCGTTAACAGAGCATCAAGTTATTGAGGTTCATTATATTTAGGCTAATTAGTGATTGAAGAGCCACTTGGTCTTTACTAAAGTGAATAAAATTCATGAATAGAGTTCATTGGTTATATGGATAAGATACGGTCCCTACGATTTTTTATTGCCACTTTAGATGGCGGTAGTTTTGCTGCGGCTGCCAAAGTGTATGGCACTGACCCTTCGACCGTGAGTAAAGCCATACATCGTCTTGAAAGCGATTTGGGTATACAGCTTTTTCAACGTTCTACGCGACAGAGCCGCCTGACAGAAGCTGGTCGTAGGTACGCAAATACTGCTAGGTTTGTACTGGAGGAGCTGGCGGCATGTGAGGATTCATTAAAAAGTCACAATGATGCGCTTTCAGGGCAGCTTAAGATTAATGTGCCAGTCTCGTACGGTCGCCTCTATATTCGTCCTTTATTAAAAGAGTTTTGCCGCCGCTACCCTAACATCACTATCGATATTCATTACGATGACGCCTACGTTGATATTATTGAGCAAGGTATTGATGTGTCGATTCGCTCTGGTGTCGTTCACGATAGTCAATTGATTGTGCGTCAGCTGAGCCCTATCGATTTTATCATTTGTGCCAGTCAGGATTACTTAGCGCGCCATGGTGTTCCGAGTGGCCCGGATGTATTCAATGACCATTCTTGGGTTCGTTTTCGTTTTAAACAAACGGGGAAACTGTTGCCGATTCGGATGCCAGAACCAGACGGTGCGAGTGAATATGACCCCGAAAGAAACTATATTGTAAATGACGGTGAATCCATGGCAGAGCTTTGCGCAGAAGGCTTAGGATTAACTCAGATCCCTCATTTTATCGCGAGAGACTGGCTTAAATCGGGGCGTTTAGTGCCGATATTTCCGAGCATGCGCCAAGCAGGAAATGGCGTGTATCTTCTCTATGCCAACCGGGAATATGTGCCTGCACGAGTTAGGGTGTTCATCGATTTTATCACTCAAGCAATACAGGATATGGATGAAACGCCATTCCATACTTGGGCTGAAACGTTGCCGATTTATCGACCGAACCAAGGCGATTGAAAACTTCATGTGAGTCTTTGGTTAAAACCCCCTAAGCTATATGGCGCTTTTATTGGTTTTTGTTAGTTTATTGGGCGTTATTATCGAAAAGCGCAGTTTGCTCTTCGTCACTCATAAAGGAAAGACAATGCCAACTAAGATCTTAGTGCCTGCTTTGGCCCTACTTCTCAGCGCATGTGGCGGCGACGGGGAGTCGTCAGCCCCAGCAGAAAGCGGCTCACAAAACACAGGTTCCACATCGTCACAAGGCACATTTGCCGAGCAGATGCTTGCAGCGGTCAACAGCGCCCGCTCTACTACACAACAGTGTGGCGCAACCACCATGCCACCTGTTGGGGCCCTGACTTGGAGCTACGATTTGGAAAGCGCCGCTTATCGACATTCAAGCGATATGGCGAACAGCGATTTCATGAGCCACACAGGCTCCGATGGCAGCAAGATGTCAGATCGAGTTAACGCAACGGGTTATGCTTGGAGCGCCATTGGTGAGAATGTCGCCGTAGGGCAAAGCAGCATTAACGCCGTCATTAATGCTTGGTTATCGAGTGAAGGTCACTGCCTTAATATCATGAGTGCGGATTTTGATCAGATGGGCGCGTCGCTTGTCGAAAATCACTCTGCACGCTACGGATATTACTGGACTCAGGTTTTTGCCAAACAGCGCTAATGCGATAAAGAAGCCTGATAGATAAAATAAAACGCCAGCAGTCACTATCTGCTGGCGTTTTATTATTTACATCTCTTTTAGCTTGTCAGGTTACGAAGTTTTGGGTCATCCGCCAGGTATTCAACAAATTCAATCTCAAAACCGGCAGGGTCAACAAAATACACATTTTTGCGGTATGGTTCATCAGCACCAGGTTGGGCAATCGGATAACCTGCATCGGTTAGTCTTTTGATGATTGCATCGACGTTGTTGGTCACATAAGCAAAATGCGCTAGCCCAACTTGGTGCCCGCTCAACTCGCGGTTTTCTCCTTCGCCATGGTCACTCATGGCTATGTATTGATACTCGTCGCCAAAATGTAGCCAGTTTCTTGGTTTGCCACTCCATTCGCCTTTACCTTCATCACGCACGTACCAATGTGGAAATGCAGTTTGGTAAAACTTCAGCATTTCAGGGATATCTTTCACGACTAAGTTAATATGTTCTAGTTGGATCATGATGTGCTCCTTTTTGTCATTTTCTAGCCAACGATGAATATGCTAAAACCTCAAGTTAAGTTTAGGTAAAGGGCTTTTTTAAAATTTTTTAGGGTTGATATCTTTGGATCTGGATACATTGAGAGATTCGGTGGGTTTGGTGCTTTGAATCTGAGAGCTGGGTTAGGGGCTTGCAACCTTGTTTCACCTTTTATTTATTCGTGCTACTCATTTTCGAGCGAGTTTGTGGTGAGTAGATTCCCAGTCTCACCTAGGTTCGCGGGAATGACGGAAAGATAGTGCTAAACGAAGAGCGTCATTCTGAAAGAGCCTAAGCGAGTATTCAGAATCTATTTGCAGCGCGTTTTGATGCCGGTGGAGTGAATTGAATTATCTGTGACTGTAAAACTTGCCACCTGCACTCGGAATGCTGAGATCTTAAGAGTTTGATATAAGCGAAGGTTAGGTGGGATTGGTGGTTGAATGTTGGGTAAGGTGCTTGCAACCTTGTTTCACCTTTTGTTTGTTCGTGCTACTCATTTTCGATCGAGTTTACGGTGAGTAGATTCCCAGTCTCACCTAGGTTCGCGGGAATGACGGGAAGAGAACGCTAACGAACAGCGTCATTCTGAAGGAGCCTAAGCGAGTATTCAGAATCTATTCGCAGCGCGTTGTGATGCTGGTGGAGTGAACTGAATTATCCGTGATTGTAGAGCCATTCCCTCCAGTTTGAACTCGGAGCGCTGAGGGATTTGCTTACACCTCTCCCCAAACAAAAAAAGCCAGCAGTTAATACCTGCTGGCAAAGTCTTTGGGCTTCTAGGTTTTTTGATTTTATTTCTTGTTACTCATCGCTGTCACGGTGCCCCGATTGGTTTTCCGGGGAAGAAAACACAGCACCGTGCGCTTTGTGTCCAAGAAATTTGGAGATTAGCCTTGCTTACGGATTAGGTAGTCAAATGCGCCTAAGCTTGCTTTTGCACCTTCACCCATCGCAATGATGATCTGCTTGTAAGGAACGGTTGTTGCGTCACCCGCTGCGAACACACCTTCTAAGCTAGTATCGCCACGGCTACCGACTTCAATCTCGCCGCGCTCAGATAGGGCTACTTCTGAATCTTTTAGCCATTCTGTGTTTGGTACTAGACCGATTTGAACAAAGATACCTGACAATTCAATCTCTTTGATCTCATCTGTGTTGCGATCTTTGTACTTCAAGCTTGTTACGCGAGTACCGTCACCCACTACTTCTGTTGTTTGCGCCATCGTGATGATGTCTACGTTTGGTAGTGAGTTCGCTTTGTCGATAAGCACTTGGTCTGCACGAAGTACGTCTGCAAATTCAAGAACCGTTACATGTTCTACAATACCAGCAAGGTCGATAGCAGCTTCGATGCCTGAGTTACCACCACCGATAACTGCGGTTTTCTTGCCTTTGAACAGTGGGCCGTCACAGTGTGGGCAGTACGCGACACCTTTGTTGCGGTACTCTTGCTCACCCGGAACGTTCATTTCACGCCAGCGTGCACCAGGGCTTAAGATGACACTCTTACTCTTCAGCGTTGCGCCGCTTTCAAGCTGGATGTGAATCAAACCATCTTCTGTATGTGCTGCGCCCATTAGCTTCTCAGCTTGTTGCTCAGTCACGACGTCTACGTCGTATTCTTTTAGGTGTTCTGCTAGGTCAGTTGCTAGTTTTGGACCTTCAGTACGTTTTACCGAAATGAAGTTCTCGATTGCCATGGTGTCCATAACCTGACCACCAAAACGCTTAGCAACAACGCCAGTACGAATACCTTTACGAGCAGCGTATAGTGCAGCTGCGCTACCACCAGGACCACCGCCGACAACAAGCACGTCGTATGGGTCTTTTTCGCTCAGTGCTTTCGCCGCTTTCTCGCTCGCGCCGTCATCCACTTTGTTTAGGATTTCAGTCAGAGACATACGGCCTTGACCGAATAGCTCACCGTTCACGAATACACTTGGTACTGCCATGATGTCGCGTTGTTTCACTTCATCTTGGAACAAACCACCGTCGATCATGGTTGCTTTTACTTTCGGGTTGATCGCCGCCATCATGTTGAACGCTTGAACCACGTCCGGACAGTTTTGACACGACAATGAAATGAAGATTTCTACGTCTAGATCTTTGTCTAGTGCTGCGATTTGCTCAATCACTTCTGGTTCTAGTTTGATTGGGTGACCGCCAGAATGAAGCAGTGCCAATACTAGAGAGGTAAATTCGTGACCCATTGGCAAGCCTGCAAAGCGTAGTGCTGTGCCTTTTGCTGGGCTAGTTACCGCCATCACTGGTTTACGTGCGCTTGCGTTGTCGTCACGTTCAACGGTGATTAGGTCGCTCATCTCTGCGATTTGGTTCGCTAGAGACAAAATGTCATTCGATGCTTTGCTTTCATCTAGACTAACCACTAAACGAACTTCTTCTTTTACATTAGCCAGATATTGTTTGAGTTGTTGTTGGATCGCTTGGTCTAACATAGTTGTTACTACCTTAATTAAAACTAAAAAGTGGTTACTGTAGATAAAACCTGAGGGGGAGAGAGCAAATCAGGCAGAAGGTCGTCAAGGTATCTAACCTGAAGTGCTCTCTAATTCAGTTCTAATCAGAAAAAGGAAATCGGGAACTGATTAGAACTTAAATTTCAGTGGCTTAGATTTTGCCAACTAGGTCTAGTGATGGAGCTAGTGTCTCTTCACCTTCTTTCCATTTAGCTGGGCAAACTTCGCCTGGGTGTGCTGCTACGTATTGAGCTGCTTTCACTTTGCGTAGTAGGTCTTCTGCGTCACGACCGATACCTTCAGCAGTGATTTCCATTGCTTGGATAGTACCTTCTGGGTCGATTAGGAACGTAGCGCGGTCTGCAAGACCTTGACCTTCACGCATCACACCGAAGTTGTTTGTGATGTTGCCTGTTTGGTCGCCAAGCATGTAGTACTGAATCTTACCGATTGTGTCTGAGCTGTCGTGCCATGCTTTGTGAGTGAAGTGTGTGTCAGTTGATACTGAGTAAACTTCTACGCCACGTTTTTGTAGTTCTTCGTAGTGGTCTGCTAGGTCGCCCAGTTCTGTTGGACATACAAACGTAAAGTCTGCTGGGTAGAAGAAGAATACTGCCCATTTACCTAGAACGTCTTGTTCTGTTACTTCAACGAATTCGCCGTTTTTGTACGCTGTAGCTGCAAATGGTTTGATTTGAGTATTAATCATAATTTACTTTCCTTTGAATGTTTTAAGCTGAGCTGTTGTTGCTTTCGGAAAGTATATTCTCATCGGAGTGTGTTTAAGGAAAATCGCTTGTAACTATCCTATTGATAGCCATTTCCTATTTCACTTGATAGGGAAATCCGATGTAAGTGAGTTTGCTTTGATAGGTTTTATTGAAGATGAAGGCAGATTAGTAATAGAGAATACCGATGATTACTTTGAGTAGATCTTCTCGCTAGGATCGAAAGAGCCTGCACCTCGGCAGGCTCTTTCTAATAGGAAGTGTGGAAGCGGATGCTTCTATTTTGTTAGCTCAGATTGTCGAGCACTTTGCCACATAGCTTCTTCAGCATGATCATTTCATCCAGCTCTAAGGTGATTTTGCACATCATGGCGTTTGGCACCGACTTAGCTTGCTCTTTAAGGGCACGACCTTGCTCGGTTAGGTTGAGTACGCGAACGCGCTCATCGGTTTCACTGCGACCACGCTCTACATAGCCTTTTGCTTCTAAACGTTTAAGCAGCGGCGTGAGTGTGCCTGAGTCCAAATGCAGTTGAGACCCCAATTCTTTCACGCTGGCACTGTCTTTCTCCCACAGCACCATCATCACTAAGTACTGCGAATAAGTCAGGTCAAGCTCGTCCAATAACGGGCGGTACGCTCGGATCACTGCATTTGCTGCGCTGTAGAGCGGGAAGCAAACTTGGTTTTCGAGTAAGAGTTTATCGTCGTCGGTCATGGTGTTGTCGGTGTAACACTGGCTCATTGGCGTTGCCTACCTGATCACAGAGAAAGAGAGTCATAAAATAAATTGTGCACAATATAGTTGCAAGCGATCTTTACTTCGATATAAGATTGCAAGCAATTAAATTGTGCGCAACTTAAATTAAGAAGGATACTCGCATGACTACTCTATACAAAACTCAAGCTACCGCTTTGGCTGGTCGTAATGGTCAAGTAAAAACTGATGACGGTCTTCTCGATCTAGAGCTGTCATACCCGAAGGAAATGGGCGGCACAGGCGCAGCAACTAACCCAGAACAGCTTTTTGCAGCGGGCTATTCAGCGTGTTTTTCTAACGCGATTTTGCACGTAGCACGTGAAGGTAAAGTGAACCTGAAGAGTGCACCCGTAACAGCGGAAGTGGGCATCGGCCCGAACGATAACGGCGGCTTTGCACTAACAGTGAGCCTAGCGGTAGAGCTAGACATGCCACAAGAACAAGCGCTAGAACTAACGCGCATTGCACACCAAGTTTGCCCATATTCAAACGCGGTTCGTGGCAACATTGATGTGGCAGTAACGGTAAACGGCGAAGCAATTTAAGCAGTTCTTATCACGGCACAAAGACAAGAAAGCCTGCAAGTACGCAGGCTTTTTTTGATTGGTATGAGTCGAGAATACTTAACGCGACTCTAGCGGGTAAGAGCGGTAGCTCCACATGCCGTAAGTACGCAGTGCATCGCGGTAGATACCAAGCAGTTCGCTATCGCTGGCTTTGGCTAAGTCTTTAAGTGGCTTGTCTGGGTAGCTCACAGTGTCGAAAGTGATGCCTTGTGGGCCAGTTTGCCAGCTTGCGATTTCAAACAAGGTTTGACCACGGCGCACATGGCTCGCGGAACTGATGATGGTCGCGTGTTTGATGTTATGACGCGCCAACGCGTAGCTGCTGAATAGGGCGTTACCTACCGTGCTGGTGGCGTAGTTTTCTTCAATGATGCGATCTTTGCTGATGCCTTTTTCAATCAGCCAATCCGCCATTAACTTGCCTTCGGTTTTGTGGTTCTTCGGTACACCACCCGTCAATACGATCAATGCGTCTGGGTTTGCTTTTGCCATGGCTAGCGTGGTTTCCAAACGCTCAACCAAGATCTGGTGCATCGAACCATCTGGGTTCAGCGCGTATCCCAGCGTGACGATTGCGCCTCTGTCATCCAATTTGCCTTTGTCGGCTTTCTCTTTTAGCGGCGTGGCAAGTACGCGGTCAACGGTGTCGAAGATGCGTTGGATGTCTGCCGCTTTACCTGCATTGAGCTTAGTGAGCGTCGCCATGTGTTTCGCTGATTCTGCTTGGTTGCCCTCAAAGCGTTGCCATACCGCTAAGTAAGCGTGCAAATCCACATCGTCTGGTGCAACAGAAAGGGCTTGTTCAAACAGTTCAATCGCGCGGTCTGCATTCTTGTTGTAGATCTGCGCGTTGGCCGCAGAAATCAGTAGGTCAGTACGGTACGGCTCAAGTTTGTAGGCTTCTAGTAAGCGGTCGGTAACAATCTCCATGTTGCTCGGCATTTTGGCGGTAAAACCCGCATGCGAGATACGCGCAGGGGATTTGAATGCCTGTACGGCGTCGTTGAGAAGCTGGTCGACAACCTGACGTTTGGTGACGATCTGTGAGTAGTCGGCGGAAGATTGGACGGCAGCATCGTTAGCCGCGATAGAGTATGGGGCAGCCGTCAGCGCAATCACGCTACCAAGAGCAATGGCAAGTAAGTTCTTCTTCATGGAATGTCCTAGAGGTGCTGTAGTACCTAGTTTTTATTGTGCCTAGCGTTGTAGGTCGAACGGGGTCGATAGAATTTTTTCAGTCTAGGTTCGCTTCATGAATAATCTGTGAAATGAATCCCAACTCAGCCGAGCGAATGAGCGCGCGTGGTCAAAACGCGAAGTAGGATCACGAAAATATTGAGGTATTCGTTCGTGTTCTAAGTAATTGGATTAAAAGATAAACAGCGTTTGGAAGAACGGATTTAAGCAACCAGAGTAAGAAATGACAAAGCCTGCAACGATGCAGGCTTTTGGTTTATTTGATGGCAGTGCAGAAGCTAACGTCTGCATGGTGCGTTTGTGGGTCGAAGCTGTGGTAAAGCTCAAAGCAAGGACGATCGTCGTTCTCAATACCGGATTCAATCACTTTGCTCATGACATCATCCCACGCTTTTGAGTATTGGCTCGGGTCAGTAATGTGCTGGCGCATCACCGCATATTGACCGCCGGGGAAGTCTTGCAGCTCAATGCCTTTCGGAACTTCCGTGTCTTCTGGCACCATGAGACAGATGTCAGTACGACACTTCTCGTCTGGCGTGATTTCTGGGTTGTCGTGGTAGATGAAGATGCAGGTATTGCCTGCCAAACCTTTCATTCCCGCCCATTGATACAAGCGACCTGATGGCTCTTCATAGCCTTGGCCGTAAGGGCCGTTTACGCGGATGTAAGCCAGTTTTGCTTTTTCAAAGTTTTGCGTTTCCATTGTCGTGCTCCATTTGGTGAGTTCAGAGCCAGTATATGAATCGCTTGGTGTTACTTCGTTTCCATTCTTGCGCAACGTGTGTCCAATCTTGCTGTTTCGTGCTAATTCAGAAAACTGCTGGTAGTTTTCGCAGTCACGAAAGGCTGTAGGTGTGACGCCATAATGTTGTTTGAAGGCTTTGGCTAAGCTCTGTGAGCTAGAAAATCCGTACTCTAGGGCAATGTTTAATACCGGTTGCTTGGATTTGAATAAGTCATCGGCAGCGGCTTCTAGACGTAAACGTCGAATGAAGTCGGCCAGTGTTTCGCCTTGCACGGCTTTGAAGGTGCGATGAAAGTGATAAGGGGAAAGGTTCGCCAGCGCGGCCACTTCTGGTAGGTTGAGCGGTTCATTAAAGTGTTGTTCTAAATAACGAATCACAGGAACCAGTCGTTGGTGGTAGTCGACGCGCATCGGGGTATTTCCTTGTTCTGTTCAGCTTGTTTTCTCTGCTCAAAGCCTACCGCAATCCAACAAGCTTGCAAGGGAGCAGGGTGAGAAATGCGTGGCGAGATGAGCGTCAATCAGTCACACTCAACGAGCAGATGTTTAAGCAAAAACGTTGCGCTCATTACCTTTACTAACCGCTAGGACAATCATGATAGCTTGGAAACAGTCTCTGCCTGAGTACGAATGGCTCATTCATCAAGTTTGGTACTTGGAAGTGCCAGAGGGTGAAGTCATTGATCCCAAGCCGCACCTTATTCCAAACCCGCGTGCTCATTTACTCTTTACGCCACCAGAGCAAGGCTACAGCTACGACACGGGAGACACAAAGCTTGCTGGCAAAGGCTGCCATTTATTAACGGCTAACGAACACTTGCTGCTGTTGGAAGATACGGCTTCCATCAAGCGTATTGGTATCACCTTTCGCCCAGAGGGTTTGTATGCCATTGAGTCACGGTTTCGTGATGCCCCCCAAGCTAGCGCAATTAACCAATGCGAATGGTTTGATTGGCTCAGCGCGGCGTTTGATGAGCGCTTTCAACAGGGCCTATGGCAGCTTGAGTTAGATTTACAAGATTCTCCACAATGCTTGCTGGACTACATCAAGCGGCATTTAGATGCGTTAGATATCGAACCTTGTCGTACCAAACCGTTTTTGGCATCGCAAAAAGCGGTATCCGTGATGGACGCTCAAGCACTACGCTCACCTGAACTAGCGATGGATATTGATGAGATAGCTAAACAGTGCGCCTGTTCTCGCAGAACGCTTGAGCGCAGTTTCAAGCAGGTGGTGGGGTTGAGTGTTAAGCAGTATCAACAAATGGCACGTCTGGAGCAGATGATTTTGACCCTCTACAAGCAACAAGAGGCGATTGATTGGGCGAGCTTCTCACAGCAATTTGGTTTCAGTGACCAATCGCATTTGATTCGTACCCTCAAACAGCAGCTAAGAAAAACACCGAGCAAGTACTTGAAAAAGCGCGACTTAACCATCGATATCTATGGCGATTTTGAGTCGTAATACATCGCTAATCAGCCCGAAAGTTGTCGCAAAAATCCAATTTTTCTCTTATTCGCTGGGCTACTATTTTCAGCAGATAACGAGGTAACACATGTCATATCAAAAACTAAAACAAGGCGAAGCCATCCCATTTAACGAATCGTTGGCTATCCAACTGATTCAAAGCTCTGATCTACAAGATATTATCGAGATGTTGAACGACGATAAGGTCAATCAATATCTGTTCTTCGCACCTGCTGACAACAGCCTATATGAAGGCTTCTTTGACCCTATTATTGAAAATACAGCACAAGCGATTAAAGACGGTGTTTGGCCAGATAGCCCAACGTTCGTGATTCGTGACCAGCAAGGTCAGTACATGGGAATGTGTGCGGTGACCGCAGTGATGTTCTTAACTGGCAACTACGAAGTGGGTTATCAGTTACCTACTTGCGCATGGGGCAAAGGTGTTGCGACTCGCGCTTGCCAAATGATGACCGAGATTGGCTTTACTGAGCTAAACGCCCACAAAGTCAGTGCCGATTGCTACGCTTCTAATGCTGGCTCTTACAAAACGTTAGAGAAAAATGGTTTTACTCAAGAAGGCCGTCAGAAAGACTACTACAAACTAGAGCAAGGCTTTGACGATAAACTTTACTACGGTATGACCGCGGAACAATTCGCGTCTTTAAATCGCTAATAATTAGCCGACGAAAAAGTAGCTGATAACAAATTAGCGAACAAAAAAGGCCGTTAACCCACATGCTCGGGTTAACGGCCTTTTCTATATTCAGCGCTAAATGGCTAAGACTTAGTTGCCTTGGTTTTGGCTTTGAAGCTTCTCTTTTGCTTCTTCAACCTTTGAGAAATCCAATCCCAACTCGTCTACGGCTTCTTTAATTAGCGCAGGGTTTTGCATCACTTGCGCCATCAGCATTTGTAGCTTGTCTTGTGGCAAACCTAGTTGGCTGATTGTTGCCATTGCCGCTAGAGGGTTTTGCGTCAGAGTCTGAAAAATCTCGTTGATTTGTTCGTCGCTGATATTGTTCTCTTTTAGCAGCGCAATAATCGGGTTCATCATATTTCCTTTCAATCATTCATTGGATGACACTGAGGTGCAGTGTATCACTCGGTTACCTGTGTTTGTACTAGCTGAATAATTGGGGTAATCACTCAACTTTTCAATACCCCGTTAGTTCCATATAACCTGTCCCAGAATGAGAGCCCTCAATACGCACTGGGCCTTCCCAATAAGGCACAGAAAGGGGCATTTTCGCGTTCGGGTTGAGGGCAGAAACCGTAAGTTCGATTTGCTGGTTAGGAATCGATACTTGCCACTCGGTTGGATACTTTCGCCCTTGGATTTCTGTTTGCTTAGTTGCCTTTAACTGAATGTCTTTTTGAGAAATGGCGATGCCAGAGCCATCTTGCTGCATCAGTCTTGCGTTGGAGTAACTGGCTGCTCCGGTTTTGGAATCCCGCAATTGGAACACGACCAAGCTGGTTTTGTCACTCAACCTTAGAGCAAGCCAGTCCCAGCCCTGTTGTGAATCGAGCAAGAACTGCGAGCTCCACTCTCGGTCTATCCAACCTTTGCCGGATACTTGATGGGTTTCGCCGTCGATAGTGACCTCACCGGACACATCAATAAACGGTTGGCTGTAGTAATACGAAGCCACTTGACCATCGGCACTTTTGGTGCTGTAACCTTGTTCGCCTTGCTTTTGATAAGGTGCGCTGCTGGTAAGAGTGAGCGAGTAGCCAAAGTGTTCGGAGTTTGCCTTCAATGTGGCAGGGAAGAGGTCGTTGGTTGAAGAAGTCCACTGCCAATCATCGAGGTAAACACGAAACGGTGAAGTGTCGACGCCGGCTAGAGAGGCTTGGTCGCGCGACCATTTTTCATCGGCGTAGTGTTTGTCGGTTGTCGTGACCGCGCTGTGCGCCATGTAGATTTGCTGCGTTTGCCACTCGGTTTTCCTCACGTCATCTTCGTCCGTTGGCGGCGCAGCAGCAAAGCGAAATTGTGTCCACTGGACGCCAAGTGGAGTGCCATCTTCATCAATTAAGTTAGCGGTTAAGTACCACCATTCATGACGAAAGTTTGGGTGCGCTTGATGATCGGCAGGAAAGGTGAGTTCCACCCCTTTTTCTACGGGTGTGAATAGTTTGGTCTCGCTTTGCGTGTCTCCACTGCCCAGCAACGTGCCCATATTTTGCGTGCCCATATTTTTTTGTTGGGTATCTTCACAACCGAACAGGAATAAGCTGCTTATGAGTAGAGTAAGTTTGCTTGCTAATCGAACCATCACAACACCTCGCTTTGCAAACTGGAGACGACAGGCCTACTAACCAATCGCCACAGCGGAATCAAGGTTGCGATCACTGCCACCAAGATGGTGATTGCCGCAATGCTGAGGGCGTCACTCCAATTCCACAGATAATTTAAGCTCCAACCAAAAGCTCGTAAGGTGACGATGTCTGTCAGCACGTAACCCACCATGGCTCCTAAAGGTAGGGCGATAACCAGGGTAAAACTGACCAAAGCGACGATTTGTCCGACCACCATGGTCATTAATTTACGACGGCTGACGCCAAGAGCGTACAGCCTTGCAATAGCGGCTTTGCGCGCGTCGAGCAACATGAAACAAGCACTGAACAAACCAATCACCGCGACCATCAAAGTTACGCCGTTGAGAGCCCGCGTAATGGCGAAGGTCTGCGAGAAAATATCCAACGCGATGGATTTGATTTGCGCCTGATCGTAGAGCTGACTTGGATGCAGATTCAGTTGCTCGCGAAGTTGGTCGTATACGATTTGTGGGTCACCAGATACTTTAATGCCAAGGCTTGTCGGCAAGTCGGTAAAGCCGCTCTCTTGCCATAGCTTTGGTGCTAATAAGACTTCACCGTTAGGTGAGCCGTAATCATGGAATACCGCACCCACAAGCAGGTTCTTATTTGGAACGACATCAAGCGTGAGCTCGCTACCCAGTGATAAACCCAGTTTGACCGCGGTTGGCTCACTGATGGCGACTAACTCACCTTGGTAAAAGCGTGGCCAGAAGTTCTCCAAATGCGATTTGAACACCATGGTTTGCTCTAAGGTGTCTTTGTCTTTGGTGCCAAGCAAAATCGGTAAGCTTTGCAGATTATCGTCGACGTAGTATTGCTTGTAGACGGTCTCAACATTGTCGAACTGTCCTAATGCGCGCTCTACATCAACGATTTCTCCTTGGGCAGGGCTAACGTAAATATCGGCGTGTAGCCTTTGTTCTAACCACTGTTTTAGGGTGGACTCGAAGCTACCCACTAGCGTGTTCATCCCCATATTGGCAGTAACGGCGAGTAGCAGTGCCATCATGGCGAGAGAAAGCGGAGAAATCAGCTCGCGCAGCTCAGCAAACAGATACTGCATCAAACCGGAATTGGTGCGCTTCTCACACCAATTGGCTAAGACGCTGAGTGTTTTGGGTAGGTACAAAGGAATCGACACTACAAGCACGCCGAGCCACGCCATGGTGAAGCGGTGATGCTCACTCAGCCATAACCCTGCGAGTGCGAGAGTCGTCAACGCAGCACCTTTCACGAACAATTGGTTTTCGTTAGAGGCTTCAGGTGCTTGATAAAATCCACCATGAGAGGAGAGCGGTTGGCGCACTCGCTGTTTAAAGTGCTGCCAACATGCCAATAGGGTTGCGGCTAACGTGAGCAGCAATGCTTGCGCCCACCATTGCCATTGCCAAGTGCCGGGCAGCAGTGTCGCGCCGTAAAGTTGTTCAAGCGTTAGTGCCACGGTCGGGTGTAACCAATGGCTGAGCTGCATGCCCAATACAAAACCGAGGGAAGCACCGATGGTAACGAGAATCGTGAGTTCAACTAACAGCGCAGAGAACACAATGCTCGGCGCAACGCCTGCCTGTTGAATCTGCACTAACAGCCGATTGCGTTTCAGCAAACTGTATTTTACGCCGTTGTAGGCAATGAACAGCCCGACTAAAAAGGCAAGTAAGCTCATTGCGGTGAGATTGAGGTGAAAGCTGTCGGTCAGTGAGCCAAGGTCTGTACTTTGGTTATTGGAAATCCATTGTCCTTGCTCACCAATGATGCTTTGCCAATTTGCTTGCGTGTCTTTATTCCCTTTATCACCCGAATGGAAAACCGCAATGTAACTGAGCTGCCCTTGTTTATTGAGCAGTTGCTGGGCAAAGCCAATGTCCATCAACATTCGGCTACCTAACTGCCATTCGTCAGGCAACACCACCACTTGGGTTGGAATGTCGTCCAAAGTTAGGGTTTCTACCTCTCCTAAGTTTTGATGTTGAGATTGGCTCATCATCACGATGGGCTTGCCAGCCAAAAGCTCAGGTAAAGGTAAAGCACTGTCGAACAAAGACACGTTTTGTTGGTTTTCTGATGACTTTCCGTTTGCAGAATATCGAGAACGCGAAGAGATGGCGGCAATCAACTCACTACCTTGTACTGACCAACGTCGACCTTGTTCATCTCTCACTCGCCCTTCGATTACAGGTAGCGTTGCACTGAGTCCGTTTTGTCTAAGGGTGAAGTAGAGCGATTCGGGCAGATAGTTTTGCCCTGCTGGTGGAATAATTAAGTTCTGAGCTTGTGCGCTAAGCTGCTCGGTAGATTCTGCATAACTGCGCTTGGCATTGAGGTTGATGGCTTGCACCGCAACAAACAAGGTCACAGCCAGCACGATACCGATCAGAATCGCGGCGGCTTGCAGTGGCGCCTGCCGATAGTGCGCTACAAACAGATTCAGGGCGAGTCGAGTATGAGTGAATCTGATGTTTGATGGCTTAGCTTGCTTCATGGCGAAGCTCATGTTTGTTTACTTGATGACTGTTCTGTAGCTGACTATTATCCAATCGCAGCCGTGTTTTCATAAACTCCGCGCAGTCAGGACTGTGGGTGACTAACAGCACTGCCGTATTGCCTTGGGTGGTGATTTCACTGAGTAGCTTCATCACTTCTAACCCCGCTTTTTGGTCGAGGTTACCTGTGGGTTCATCAGCAAGTAGCAGTTTAGGTTTGTGTGCTAAAGCGCGCGCAATCGCGACTCGTTGTTGTTGACCACCGGAAAGGGCAGAAACATGTCTATCAAGCAGTTGGCTGATGCCTAGAGTCTCGACCAAATAATCGCACCAGTCATTCCATTTTTGTTGATTCAAATGCAGAGGGAAGGCGATGTTTTGCTGCACGTTGAGCGGCGTTAATAGGTTGAATTGCTGAAAAATAACACCGAGTTTTTGGTGTCGAAATCGGCTCCATTGCGGGTCTTTCCAAGCCGCCGTGTTATCACCATCTAACCACAACTCACCTTCGGAAAGTGGCTCAAAGCCAGCGATGACATTGAGTAAGGTACTTTTGCCGCTGCCACTTGCGCCCGTCAGCGCAACACTCGCTCCTGTGTTCAACGTAAAGTCGACGCCTTCCAACACGCGATGTGTCTCTTTGCCATCGACAAAGCTTTTGCTGGCGTGTTTGAGTGTGACAAGTGGGCTTTCCATTTCCTCTCCCTGTATTCAAAAGGTGTCGTTTCTTTTGGCAATGGCTATTGCAGTTAGTTCTCTAGAAACTTTAGACAACAATCAGATAAAAACAGCGATTCACATCGAGTTTAGGGTCTGTTGATCTTTCGAGCTGATTTTTGCAGCGAATTGTTGGGTATTTGTGCAAGGCAGAAGCTTTGATGTGTAGTTAGCCTACATGAAAAAGCTGATAACGCAGTAGAAATGACCAACAAACGCTGCCCAAAGGGTTCGGCTAAAATCGTTCTATGCTTTGTTAAGGAGTATTTACTTAGAATGCTAGGCTACACACTCCTTGCCTCGCCTAAAACGATTTTATCTCGAACAAAACTTAATCTCGAAAGATAAACAGACCCTACTTTGTACTGAAAAGAAGAGGGAAGAGATTAAATGAAGAAGGGATATGACAGACATTAAAAAAGCCCGAGTCAGACTCGAGCTTTCAAATACATTCAGCGTAGTCAGCTTACACGTAGTACGCTTCAACTTCGCCTTTAAGCTTGATTAGCATTGGGTTACCGAAACGGTCTTTTGCTTTAGGAGAAGCAATTTTTACCCAACCTTCGCTGATGCAGTATTCTTCTACGTCAGTACGCTCTTGGCCGTTGATACGAATACCGATTTGGTGCTCGAAGCATTCTTTGATGAAGAATGGGCTACGTGGGTTACCCGCTAGGCGATCTGGTAGCGCTGGTTTAGCTGTATCTGTCATGTTTGTGACCTTGAAGTCATTAAAAAAAGTGCGCCATTGTAGTCAGTGCAAGGCGAGTGTTCAAGGATTGTGACTGGTTTTTAATGGACTGAATTGCAGTAAAGCCCTAATTTTTATCTATCTCCTTTTGCTCTTTCGGTGAGCCTTTTTAAAATTAATTCAATCATTATCTTTTTATCATTTTGATTCTCTTACTAGTAAACAGTTTCTCAGGTTCTCGTTGTTTATACTATGGTTATTAGGTGCGATAAGTATTAGGAAAACAAATGGAACTTGTGATCTTAGCTATCGCTAGATTTCGAAGTGATCAAAAAGAAGCAATGAGTAAAAACTTCGTCAATTTAGCGCAGTGCTTAACTGAGAATGGACATCATGTTGTCACTGTTACTCCAACTGAGTTTCGTTCTCATATTAAGGTTGAACAACATACCTTTCGTAATGAGAGTCGATATGAATCTCTGTTTGAGGGGCTGATGAATCTTATTTACTTATGTAGAGAGCTCAACAGGCTGATCGAGAAAACCAACAGTGCGAAGGTTAACCTACATATTGCTACGCCTATAGAATTATTGGTGGTTTTTTTCTTTTTAAAATCTCGATATCAAAAGCAGACGACTTTATCCATTTGGCAGTCATATTTGACCTTAGACGAGGTCCGTAATAACAAGAATTATTTTTTTCGGAATTGGTTTAAGTATTTACATTTACTTCTATTTAATTCGTTTATCAGTGCGCCTTTATACAAGCGTTTGTTAGACAATTTTTGTCAAGCGATTGTGCACAGTAACTACCAGAAATTTCAGTTATCTTCTCTGTCTCATTTGCCAGTCTATTTCATTCAAAATGGGGTTTTTTCTGAGCACTTTTCGCGACCCATTCCTGCAAAGAAGACACAAAGAATGTCTTTACTTTATATCGGGCATTCTAAGCCATCAAAAGGCGTTGACGCTTTAATTGAATTGGCTGCAATACTAAAGAAGCGAGAATGTATCGATTTTGATCTAACGCTCTGTCTCAGTGGCTTCGGCGACCAAGCAAATATAGAGAAACTTGTTTCTAAACATGAGCTACATCACCAAATAGAGTTTAAAGAGAGCATTGATATTTCAGTTGAGATGGCGAGTGCAGATTTGTTGGTTTTACCACTAAGGACATGTGTCGGAACGAGCCTAACACCTAACCTAATCGTGGAGGCGGTATCTTGCGGATTACCGATTGCGATTCCTGATTTCGAGCAATTATCGGATGTCATTCAATTCGGTTCTAATGCCATTGAAATTGATCTGGATGATTTAGAAGCGAGTGCAAGTGCGATAGAGAACGGTTTTAAGTTAGGTCAACTTGACCAGATGTCTAGAAATCAAATAGAGCAGTTTAAAGTTCGTTATACGTTAGAAAGTTTTGTGTCTGGCTATGCGCGAACACTCGGCCTTGGGTAGGAGGGAGTATGGATAAAATTAGCTTTATCGCTCCGTGTTTTAATGAAGAGTCTGTCATCGAGGAGTATTACTCGCGTTTGTGCGAAATTGCTAAGCAATACGATCAGTATTTGTTTGAGTTTGTTGTAGTTAATGATTCTAGTGTTGATAAAAGTGCAGTAATTTTAGACAAGCTGGCTATGGCGGATGAACGATTAGTGATCGTGCATCTTGCTGCGAATGTTGGGCAGCAAACCGCTTTGTTTGCTGGAATCGAAGCTGCAACTGGAGATATTAATATTACCATTGATATTGATCTTCAAGATCCCCCAGAAGTTATTACACAGTTCTTGGAAGAGATCGATAAAGGCTTTGATATCGTCCATGCCCAACGCTTGTCGAGACGAAATGAAACCGCTTTTAAGCTAATTAGTGCAAAATTGTTTTACCGCTTTTTATCCCTCACTTCTCCCGCTAATTTAATTGAAGATTGCGGTGATTTTCGAGCATTTACTAAGCCAGTTAGAGAGGCCATTTCATGTTACCGAGAGAAGCACAAATACTTGAGGGGTATTTTTGCCATTATCGGATTTAATCAAACCATTATTCAATATGAACGTGATGGTAGACATGCAGGAGAAACGAAGTATTCACTTACCAAAATGTTTGCTTTAGCGTCAGACGCGGTACTTAATTTTTCCCGCTTTCCTATTCAACTGATGTTTGTTATCTCAACATTGATGTGGTCACTTGGCTTGTTATATCTCACCAAAGCACTAGTAAGTAAGTTCGTTTTTGGCACAACTGTAGATGGTTGGACATCAATCATCTTTTTCCAAGTCTTTTTCTCAGGGATTTTATTGTTCTTTATTGCCTTAATCGGCTCTTACGTCGGGCGAATTTTCGAGCAAGGTCAAGACCGACCCGATTACATTATTCGTTACACAAGGAATATAAAGAGTAGCGATGAAGATAGTTAAGTTTGGTTCAGTGGGTATCATGAATACTCTGGTCAGTTACCTCGTTTTTTGTGTTCTTATTTATTTTGATGTCTATTATTTGACATCTTCTGTTTTGTCTTTTTTAGTGGGTTCTGCCTTTAGTTACATCATGAACTCAATATATACGTTTTCTGTTTGTACAAATGTAAGAAGCTTTTTTAAATTCATCACCATAACGGCAGGATCATTGTTCTTGAGTGTTTTGCTGCTTTATATTTTTAAAAGTATTGTAGGCATTCATATTCTCATTTCGCAGATTTTGGTCGTGTTGATTCGTTTCCCAATTGTATATCTATTAATGAAACGCATCGTCTTTAATCAAGCTCATTTGTTTCAGCGCTGAAAAGAGGTGACTTATGAAAACGAATCGGCAAGAAAAACAAGATTTCTACAGTGATTCTGAAACGGTGAAAAAGTATGAAGATCTACGTTTTTCAAATGTTGGTGGACAATTTGTACATCAGTCTGAAGTGTCTTTGTTTTCACAGTTTCTTAATATCTGCTCCTTGCAAGAGTCAATTCTAGATATACCCTGTGGCACGGGAAGAATGCTTCCAACTATTAAGGCGTCTGGCTTTAAAAAAGTTTATGCGGCAGATTACTCTGATGAGATGCTCGCAGTTTGTTACGAGAACCCTTTGTTCCAAAAAACACATTTTTCTAAACAAGACATCTATTCAACGACATATCCAGAGCAGCAGTTTTCAGTAGTATTATCTAGTCGTTTTCTGTTTCATTGCGATGATCAAGATCGGTTGTTTTCGGAGTTTGAACGGGTAATTGCACCAGAAGGATATCTTATTTTTGATAGCCTAAGGTGGTCTCCGCGAACTTGGACCCGACTTTTTTCTGAACAGCTAGGAGGAGATGTTTACACCAATAGCACATCTAGTATTTACAAGCTGGCAGATGCACACGGTTTCGAGGTTATAGACTCTCAAGTGATCCTGCTCTTTCCTAGCTTTGTCTATAACTTTATTCCAGGCATTTTAATGCGCCCGTTGATATGGCTTGAGTCAATTTGGCCGAGTTTACTCAAAACGAAACAAGTTTGGATACTTAAGAAGCGATGAGTGAAGCAAGAGTTAGATGGCTACTTGGGATTAACTTAAGTCTGTTATTCGGTTTTTATGTTTACATCATATTCAATCTCGCGCTCGTTAATGATGATTACATGGCGCTTTATACCACATGGTTAATGAGCGTTGGGAAACGGCCGAATCTTGACTTCAATGTTGATAGCTATACTTTGCTTTTTGATTGGATGACGCCAGTTTACTTTTTCTTTGGCGAACGATTCGAGCTTATTTACGTTTTTCGTTCGTTTTTTGTTTTGTTTTTGTTGGCGATAGGTTGGCAAGTTTATGTGCTTCTTCGCCAAATATTTACAGTCAATATTGCACTCACTACATTGTTATTGCTCTTTGCCTCTTCTGCGATGGTGATGCGTGGCATTGACCTTCGTCCTGACCTCGTTATTCTTTTTCTTTGGTTACAAATAATCATTGTGTTGTATGTGTGCCCAGGAAGTGATGCTCATAAATTGTTTTGGGTGGGGTTATTATTCGGGCTTGCGATACTCTTCAAATTTAAGGCGATTTTGATTGGCGTAGTGATTGGGCTCTTCGGGCTTATTCGGCTAATTCAAAAGCGCTCCGTACGTGACTTTGTCTTGGATGTCAGTGCGCTTTTGTTAGGCATTATCTCTTGCGTAGCTTTGTTTGTTGCGACCGTTGGAATCTCTTCACTTGAACTGTTT
This sequence comes from Vibrio sp. Vb2880, assembly GCF_033337975.1. Classification (NCBI taxonomy): domain Bacteria; kingdom Pseudomonadati; phylum Pseudomonadota; class Gammaproteobacteria; order Vibrionales; family Vibrionaceae; genus Vibrio; species Vibrio sp. Vb2880. The sequence continues at coordinate 267,140 of NZ_JAWORT010000001.1, read as the reverse complement.
TTGTACACGACGTTTGATTTATTTCTGTATTCGACATCGCATGTTAGTGACGCAAACTCTCTGAAGGTTGATGTACTGATACAGTACTTTTTACATGATATTGTTTATTGGCTGTTTGCTCTCATAGGAGTGGGAATATGTGTCGGTAAGTGGAAAGTACTGTCGTTTAAGCAAGCTCAGTTTTTGATAGCTTTGGTTATATTAGCTGTGTTGTCGGTTTTGGCTAACCCCCACTATCATGCATATAACTTGGTCACACTTTACCCTATACTTGCGGTATTTGTTGCGTTCTCAATCCAGTACGTTGTTTCATCTACTCGGGAGTGGTCGAAAGGGACGGTCGTCACTTGTATCGTACTATTCTTGATTGTGATTGCTCGTATCCTCCACTATCCGGTACAACATAATAATCAGCACCAAGTCGCCCTACAAACATTCATAGAAAGGCACACGCAAGTTGACGACGCTGTCTTTGCCTATGAAGGAATAGGTCTTTTTCGTCCATCTACTTATCATTGGCGAACATCTGCCATCAAGATAGACAACTACTATCGGGGTCAGTATGACGTTTGGCAGGAAATTCGTGCAGTAAAGCCGATACTCATCGTCGAAAGTTATCGAATTCCTGATTGGTTATTAGAGGAGGACCGTGATGCTCTTCGGCAACACTATGTATCTATGGCTCCGTTTATTCTGACTCTTGGGTTAAAAACACAATCTAGTGTTCGAGGCGATTTACTGCGCTCGGGTTGGTACGTGCTTGAGAGTGATCGCTTGAACCGTTGCTTTATTGATGGTGTTGGTGTGTCTGTCGGAGAGAAGATATGGCTCAACTCCGGAGCGTATACACTGATGTCCCAAGATGGTACTTGTACTCTTCATTGGTATTTTTCTCACCTTGGCATTGAGGCGCTCAGGCAAAGCAATCCTGAGAGTCACCCCTATTTATTTAGCCCTTAGTAAAGGTTGTAGAATCTAGAAATATCCCTCTACAACCCCTTCAAATACTGCGCGTTGGCTGTTGGTTGAATCATGGCATTCAGCGTTTGGACGGTTTGTTCGCTGTACTCTTCAAGTAGAGCTAAGAACGCGTCAATCAACTCAGGTTTGCTTGCTGAGACTTTCGTTTCGGTCTGGATATCACGCAGATCGATCAACACATCGGTAAACAATTGCGGCAGATCGTGCAGCACTTGCAGGTTTAAGACGTTGTGCTCGCTGTAGATTGAATTGTGGTTACCTTTTTGTTTTTGCACCACATACGGGTTGTCTTTTAGGTTGATGATCGATGTGCGCTTGTCACAACGCTTCAAACAGCCTTTGTTAACCTTAATTTTGCGGCAACCTTCGGTTTGTTGGAACAAACATTGGCGGCTAGTGAGTAGGGTATTTGGATGATAAATGCTGTAGAAGCTGCGCATGTTTTTCGGACGCTTTATGTGACGCATCTGCTTCATATTCAGCTCGTTAGAAACAAACGCGCCACTTGCCGCGAACTCGTCTTGAAGGCATTTAAACGCGTATGAGTTCACCGTGTTCATTTGTGGGCCAGCCACCCAGCCTAAGCCGAGCTCTTTTGCGATCATGCCGACGCCTGAGTTGTTGGTGATCAACAACTCAGGTTGGATGGTTTCCAAAAATACGCGCGCGGCGTGGTAGTCTTCGCCAATCAAAATGGCCGGGAGCCAAGGTTTGAGCATTGGATTGGCTTGGAATAACTCAATCATCGCGCTCAGTTCGCCAGACAATCCCATTGGCAATTGATAGTAAACATCAACGTCGTGGTATTCGCACAGCATGGCTTCTTGTGCTGACGAGATCAGAACCGATAATTTTGGCGCACCTTGGCGAGGTTCTGGTTGAGGTAACGCTGGCAGAGTTGGCACATCAATCGACCCTTTCAAGCTGCTGCCGGATACTTGTGTTGAAGTGACATCGAACGACTTAGTTTGCTCTGCCACTTTCTCAATGATCGCGGTTTTGTCATCGTAGAGTTTCTTTTTCACCGCTTGTACATCATCAGCAGACTGGCATTGGTAAACCTTCGAAAAATGCTTTACAGCATGGTCGCGCGGGTTGTCGATGTACATCGCCTTGCCGAAATCACCTTGCAAAAATGCGTTGGAGAAATCACGGTTGAACACCGTGTATAACTCTGTGGTGTCTTCAGAGAGTTCCAAACCCTCGCACAAGCGATCAATCTGTTTACGCCAGTTATCGACCACGGTGTACACGTAGTGGGATTTCTTAATGCGGCCTTCCACTTTCAACGAATACACACCCGCATCAGCAAGCGCTTCTAAATCGCTAAATGCGGAGTTGTCTTTCATATTAAGTGGGTAGTTGTTGCCTGTTTTGGTCGTTTCGTACTGTTCGCGACAAGGTTGACTGCAACGTCCACGGTTACCTGATGCACCATTGCGAGCGGAACTGATATAGCAAATTCCGGAGAATCCGATGCAGTATGAGCCGTGGACAAACACTTCCATCATTACGTTGTGCTCGCGACCAAATTGCGCCAGATGTTTTATTTCATCGATGTTAAGTTCGCGAGATAAGTTTACTCGGCTTGCGGTGAGCTGGTTGAGAAAGAGGATCTGGCCTTCGTTATGCGTGTTCAGTTGTGTTGAAGCGTGCACATCCAAATCGGGAAAGTGATGTTTGAGAATGTAGGCCAGACCGAGATCTTGCACGATCACGCCATCGATTTTGGTGGTGTTCAGTTGGCTGAGTAAGCGAACAATCGCCGGAATTTCACTTTCTAAAATCAGCACATTCAACGTTAGGAAAATCTTACAGCTGTGCTGATGGGCTAACGTTAACACGCCATTTAAGTTATCTAAGGTGAGGTTGGTCGCTCGGTTACGAGCATTGAAGCGGTCGAGCCCACAGTAAATTGCATCGGCGCCAGCGGCAATGGCGGCTTTGATGGAATCTAAATCACCACCGGGTGCTAATAACTCAAATTGATCGCGTGTCACTACTTTTCTCTTTCTTACTAAAATAGGCTGCAAATGTTACGTATTTCACGCTTTTGATGCTCGGCTAGTTAATGCTTTATTAATCTGAATCAATTAATCCGTGTTACACGGTCGACTCTTGAGTGGGTAGAGTGCAATTCGCGAGAGCGGAATTTGACTTCTATAGTTTTCCTACACTTGGTTTTTCTATATTTAGTTTTCGACTCAGAGAGAGGAAGGGACGACAAATGAAAAAAGTAATCATCGGGTTGGTAGTGGCGTTGACGTCATTGAGTGCGTTGGCTGGTGAGGGCGTGGTAACCGTTGCGAGCACGCATTCAGCAAAAGATACGGCGGATAAATTTGTCGCTATCGCGCAAGAAAAAGGGTTGAACGTCTTTGCGCGCATTAACCACCAAGAGAATGCCACGAAAGTCGATATGACGTTGCGACCAACTGAAGTTATCGTGTTTGGAAACCCTAAAGTGGGCACACCACTGATGATCTGTGCGCAGGAAGTGGCGCTCGATTTACCCCAAAAAGTGTTGGTGTATGAAGATGCAGAAGGCAAAGCGTGGTTAGCTTATAACGATCCTATGTATTTAAAGCAGCGCCATCATATTGAAGGCTGTGACGAGGTATTGAACAAAATCAGCGGCGTGCTGGGCAATTTAACCAACGCGGCGGCGAAGTAGGGCTAGTTATTGGCTTCGCTTTTTTTACTCCGAAAACGAAAAAGCCAACCTCACAAGGAGGTTGGCAAATCTTACCTAGATTGGGGGAGGTAAGATCAGGAGGTGGCGAGTACGCTGTGTACTTCTGACTTAATTGAGTCAGACTGCGTACCGAAAATCGCTTGTAAACTGTCGCCAATCACTAACACATCTCGCGCGCCAAGTGCTTTTAGCTTAGCAACATCAACGTTGGCAATGTTTTTCACTGAGACACGCAGACGGGTGATACACGCATCGACTGACTTGATATTGGCTTTACCGCCCAATGCAGCGACTACATCTACCGCGATTTCATCAGGCTGTCCGGCGATCTTCACTTCTGCAATGTCGGTTTCACGGCCCGGCGTTTTTAGATCCAACTTCACAATTAGAAAGCGGAACAAACCGTAGTACAGCGTCGCCCAGATTGGACCGATGATGATGAACATCCACGCGTTGGTCGACATTGGGTAGTAAAGGAAGAACTGGATCGCGCCGTGCGCAAAGTCCGTACTGTGTTTGATTTCCAAAAATGCGGTGATCGCAAACGCAATACCGGTAAGAAAAATATGGATCACGTACAGCACTGGTGCGACGAATAAGAAGGTAAATTCGATTGGCTCTGTGATACCGGTTAACCAAGAGGTCAACGCCGCAGACATCATCAAACCGCCGACGATTTTCTTACGCTCTGGAGACGCGCAGTGGTAAATCGCCAGTGCCGCTGCTGGTAGTGCCCACATGGAGTACATAAAGCCACCAGACAGATAACCTGCGGTTTTATCGCCCGCGAAGAAGCGAGTGAGCTCTCCAGTAAACTCTTTGCCGGTTTCTGGGTCTACATAGCTGCCGACTTCAAAGAAGAACGGCGCATTCCAGATGTGGTGCAAACCAACAGGGAGTAATGAACGTTCGCCCGCGCCGTAAACCGCCCACGCGAGTACAGGGTTTCGGTACGCTGCCCAATGAGAAAATGCATCAAGAAGTTGTCCGACAGGTGGCCATGCAAACGCGAGAATCGCACCAACAACGATCGCCGATAGACCGGTGACAATGGGCACAAATCGCTTACCCGCGAAAAAGCCCAAATATTCCGGCAGTTTGATGTTGTAGAAGCGGTTGTACATGATTGCCGCGACCGCACCGATAAAGATGCCGCCAAACACCCCGGTTTGCAGCGTCTCAACGCCCATAATGGTCGCGTCAGTTTCTAAGCCGCGCAAGCCAGTCACGATACCGAGCGATGCGTTCATAATAATTAGGCCAACTAAGCCAGCGAGCGCAGCCGCACCGTCATTGCCTTTTGATAACCCGAGCGCCACACCGACCGCAAACATCAACTGCATGTTGCCGAACACGCCTTCACCGGCGGCGAGCATCACTTTGTTGACCGCGTCTGGAATAAACGCAAACCCCGCATTACCAATCCCCAGCATCAAGCCGGCCACCGGTAACACCGCCACAGGCAGCATCAATGACCGCCCTATTTTTTGTAGTTGTCCAAATATACTTGCAAACATGGTTTCCTCCTGATGAATGCCAGTGTTGTAGGACCTGATTCCTTCAGGTCATGTTGTTTCACGTAAGGTCAGGATGATCATAGCGAGCAAGGCGGCGCCTAAGGTTACAAAAGGCAATCAGTTTGTAAGTGGCCGCTTACAAATCTCTTACACCGAGAAGTGAAAATTGTAATCGGCTCGATTGTGAATGTGCGTTTAAGAATGCATCATACTGGCCAGCGCCAAACTCAGGGACAGGCACAGGGAAAGTAGGATGGAAAACAAGCAGATACTGGTCGTCGATGACAACCTCGACCTTCGCGAAGCGTTGTCAGATTACCTTGGCCGCGCTGGGTTTGAAGTGCTTTGCGCGGAAAACGGCGGCGTGATGTGGCAACTGCTCAACGATCACCATCCTGATTTGATCATCCTCGATATTATGATGCCCGGTGAAGACGGTTTTACCCTGTGCCAGAAACTGCGCAAAAACTCCGATATCCCGATCATCATGCTGACCGCCGTCACCGAAGAAGCCGACCGAGTCGCAGGGCTAGAAATGGGCGCTGACGACTACATCACCAAATCATTCAGTCCGCGTGAACTGCTCGCGCGCATCAAAACGATTCTGAGACGCAGCCAATCGACCGCCAATAGCAAACTGACGCGTAAAGTGCGTTTTGACGATTGGTTATTAGATACCGTAACCCGGCAACTGACCCACGTTGCTAGCCGCGAGGTTAAGCAACTTAGTGGCGCGGATTTGTCGCTGCTCGGTTTGTTCGTCAACCACGCGCAATCAATATTGTCTCGCGATGACATTGCGCGCGAGATCTGGGGACGCGATGCCGACCCGTTTGAACGCGGTATTGACGTGCAGATCAGCCGCTTGCGTCATCACCTTGAAGATAAAGACCGTTCGCTGATCCTAACAGTGCGCAACAAAGGCTACATGCTGACCACGGACGTGCATTATGAGAATTAAACGCTGGACGGGATCACTGGTCGTTCGCACCAGTGTGTTCTTGTTGCTGGTGATCATTTTGGCACAGGTATTATCCGGGATTATCTGGTATCAACACGCCAGCGAACGTGATAAAGAAGGCCTGACCACCACGGTCAAAAGCTTAGCACTGAGTGCTTCTTCTACCATCGCCTTCTTTCAAACCCTCCCTTCGGAATACCGCCACTTGGTGCTCAATCAACTACGCAATATGGGCGGCACGCGCTTCTTCGTCTCACTCAACAACCACCAGATTAACGTCGACCCGCTGCCGGAGAGCGAACGCAAAACGTTGGTCATCAACCAAGTTCGCGAGGTATTAGAAAGTGAGTTGAGCGGCATTCCTAATATCGAGGTGGAGTTCACCCAGCGCGACAAACTCAAAGTGTTCAACAACGAGCTACCTATCGACGAACTGCCGCTATTGTGGGCGCATTATTCGCTTTCGTTTGGTGACCTCAATCCGCCTATTCTGGTGATGCAGGTCGAAGTCGCACAGAACGAATGGTTTTATCTCGCGGCGGTGCTACCCGCGCCTTACATCAACCTAGAGACGAACTATTTTGAGTTGCGCCAATGGCTGACGCTATTGCTGTCCGCGTTACTGCTGTTGCTGTGTACCTGGTTTATCGTTCGCAAAGAAATTCAACCCATTCGAGAGCTGGCAAAAGCCGCAACCCTGATGTCGAGCCGATTAGACGTGCCCGAAGTCTCTGAGCGCGGCAGTAACGAACTGAAAGCGGCGGTACGTGCGTTTAACAAGATGAATCGACGCATCGACAGCCACATTAAAGACCGCGAGATGCTGTTCAGCGCCATCTCCCACGATCTGAAAACGCCGATAGCCTGTCTAAAACTGCGGGCGGAAATGCTAGATGACGACGCCGACCGAGAACGCTTTATCCGCCTGAGTAACGACCTAGATTTGATGGTCAAAGGCGCATTGCAATGCATTAAAGAGACCGATATCCACGAGGAAATCGAGCCGATCAATTTCACCCAACTGATTCAGCACATTTCCGCCAATATCGCCGATGCGCCGGACACGATTCGCATCCACGGTGAAATCCGCACCCACTTTGCTGGTAAACCGTTAGCGATTAAGCGCTGCATTCAGAATCTGGTCGATAACGCGCTCAAATACGGCCATCAAGCGGACATTACGCTGAGTGAAAGCCCAGAGTCGATCCAGATTGAAATTGAAGACCACGGTGACGGTGTTGACGATTTATTACTTGAAAAGCTCTGCCAGCCATACTTCCGCGCTAGCAACGATAAAGAAGGCAGTGGGCTGGGGTTAACCATTTCACAGAGTATTGCAAAGGCTCATGGCGGCAACTTGTTGCTGAGCCATTCTCAGTTTGGCGGCCTCTGCGCCACGCTGACTTTCCCGAGAGACTGACTATGAACAAACTGGCATTCTTGTTCCCACTGTTGCTCGCCCCTTGCGTCGCTCACGCTGAGTCGCCACAAGGGGTAGAGTTTTTACATTGGTGGACTTCTGACGGCGAACAGCAAGCGCTGCAAACACTCAAAGCTCAGCTAAAACGGCACGATATTGAGCTGCTGCAAAGCCCGGTGCTAGGCGGTGGTGGCGACAGCGCGATGACGGTACTGCAAGCTCGCGCGCTGGCGGGCAACCCACCGAGCTTCGCGCAAATCGAAGGGCCAAGTATTAAGGCGTGGGATGCCATCGGTATTTTGCACAACGTCAACGCGGTAGCGGATGAGCAGCGCTGGGACGAGGTGCTCTACCCGCTGTCTATCGAAATCAATAAAACACAAAACGGCTATATCGCCCTGCCACTTACGCTGCACCGCTTGAACTGGTTGTGGGTCAACCACAAGCTGCTTAAACAACTGAATCTTTCCGCGCCGAAAAATTGGCAAGAGATGTTCGCTGCCATGGAACTTGCTAAGCACAATAGCATTGTACCGATCGCAGTCGGTGAGCAGCCGTGGCAAGTCGCCCAACTTTTCGAGAACTTAGTGATCTCCACTGGCGGCGTTGAGTTCTACACCAATGCAATGGTTAAGCTTGAGCGAGACAGCATCGACAGCGAAAAACTGCGCCAAGCGCTGACGCAATTTCGTCGCCTGAGCTTGTTGATCGACAACCAATTACCTGACAGTAAGTGGGATACGGCGACCCAAGCGTTAGCCGACGGTCAAGCACTGTTTCAAATCGGTGGAGATTGGATTTTAGGTGAGCTGCTCGCCAATCAAGTCTCAGTCCCGCAAGAGGTCGGCTGTTACCCAACGCCGGACAGCGATGGTGTATTCCTCTACAACATGGACAGCTTGGTGTTTATGTCGAGCAAGTCGTTTTCTGCCGAGGCGGCTCAGCAAACCGCAAGCGCACTGGCAGACGTCGAGTTTCAAGCTAAGTTCAATAAGGTAAAAGGCTCGATTCCGGTACGCACCGATATCGACATCAGCGATTTCAATCCATGTCAGGTCCAGTCATATCAAGACTTTCATTATGGCGTTAAACACAACCTCGCTGTGCCGAGTATGATTGATTCGATGGCGGTCAATCCGGTTGCTCAGCAAGCGATAAACTCGGAAATCTTCCGTTTTTACCGCAATCCCAAGATGGAACCCGACGAGCTGATAAAACGCATTATTGCTATTTCGCAAAGCGGTTAATGGCAATGAATTTGTGCCGAGATGGAATAAAAAAGCCCCAATGATTGGGGCTTGAGTAAAGCGAAGTATGCCGTTTAAAAATAGTGGAAGATCGGCGGTTCATGCATCAAGAAGTTTTGATGGGAGATGTTCCACGCATACGCGCCCGCTAAGGTAAACACAACGTAATCACCAATATCGACGTGGGCGACGTGTTGATTGCGTGCTAGCACATCTTTGGGCGTACAAAGCTGGCCGACAAAGGTCGCTTGTGCATGCTGAATTGGGTGAGAAATCTCATGGTGTTGCTCGCTTTTCAGGATGACGAATGGATGATCATGGCTCTGCGCTGCTGGCGTGCGGAAATGGTGAGTCCCCCCGCGTGCGATGACAAAGTTTTCGCCAAGATTTTGCTTAATATCCAGCACTTCCATCACGTAATAACCACATGCTGCCGTGATGAAACGTCCGCATTCAAAACGCAGTGTCCAGTCTTGCACTTGCTCTTTGGCGATGAGGAATTCCAACTTGTCGCAAAACTCCATCCACGGAAAGTGTTGCTCAGGGTTTTGGTAGTTAATCCCCATGCCTCCACCCAAGTTGATCATCAGCTCACCTAGTTCAAACTCTTGTTGCCACGCCTTCACGACTTGGAAATAGCGCTGCATTAACGCTAAGTGACGTTCAACATCGAGCTGATGCGACATCAAGTGAAAATGGAAGCCTTTGAGTGACACTTGCGGGAAATCGCGCAGCAACATCAAAGCATTACTCAGCTCGGACTCGTCCAAGCCAAATGGAGTCGGCTTGCCACCCATCGCCAACTTGCTGAGCGTGATGTCGCCAATATCGATGTTCATACGCAAAAAGATCGAAGCAGGGCGGTTGAGGCGCTCGGTTAGTGCTCCAATGCGTTGTAGCTCGGTGAGGCTTTCGACATGAATTGCATCAACATCAAGCTCAATCGCTTGTTGCAATTCACTTAGCATTTTTCCGGGGCCACCGAAGATCAATGGCTTATCGAGTTGTTGCTGGTGGAGGTGTGTCAACTCCCCGCCAGATGCCGCTTCAAAACCATCGACATACGGCGCGAGCGTTTTAAGAATCGGGCCCGATGGATTGGCTTTGGCTGCGTAAAATAGCTCGACATTTCTCGGCAAAACGTGACGCAGTTGTTTGATGTGTTCTTCTAAGGCGCTTAGGTCATACACGTATGCGCACAAGGGTTGACTTTGCTGCTGTGCGAGTGTGTGAACTTGTTGGCAAACGAGTGTCGGTAGAGAGAGGGAATTAGACATGTTGCGCTCCTTTTTCGTGTTGCTGCCAAGGCGTGGCGACTTGGGTATAGCCCGACTCCTTATCGGCTTTTTGCATCAAACGCGTGGTGAAATTATTTTTGCTCGGGAAGTGAGCGCCATTCAGCAACGCTTCTAGTTCCGGCTGTTTTCCATTCACTGATTGCCAACGCACAATGGCACTTTGCACCGCATTCCATAGCGTTTGCTCTAGTGGCTCGTCACCTTCTGCGATGAAGAAAATCGCTTCGCTGATGTTGTTGATAAAGGTGCAGTATCCGATGCGATTCCAGCCTTGTTCGCGACTGTAGTAAACCGATTGTCGCGCGCGTTCAGACAAGTCAGTTAAAGTTTCTGCTGGCCAGAACTCCGGCAGTAACTTGGTGCCTTCCAAATCACGAATCCAAACACAACACGGCATCTCTTGTTCAAAGCCAATCAAGGTGTTTTGCAAATGTGGCTCAAACGCCACCCCGTGTTTGAAGTAGTAGTTAAACACACCCGGAATTAGGCAATGCAAATAGCGTTCAAACCACAGTGTCGCGATGTCGGAATAGCGATTTTGCGTAGTACGCGCTTTGTTTTTAAGGCGTTGAGCAATGCAACTGTTGCCGTTTTTGTCGTAAGCAAACAGAGCGCCAGCGAGGGTTGGTTTTAAGATGTCGACTTCGCTCAGCGAGAAATTTTCGCGGTATAAAATCCCAAACGATTCGCGTGCTTTGGTGTTGTCATCCCAATTGCGCTCAGCGACACTTTCTAGATTCAACGTGGTAGCGTAAGGCTCCGTCATCACTTTAAATACGGGGTTGTGCAGCTGTTCGTTTTCTCGAATCGGTTTGAGAATCGACGTGAGCTGCACGGCGCTGTCGAGTTCGTACCACGCGTTTTTGCGCACGCAATTGGTTAATCGTACGTTGATGGAGAATTTCGCAAACCAGTCCATATCTGGGTGGTAGAGGGTACGAACTGAAGAGGTCGGCTGCATCTTTTCACCACCTAAACCCAGTGGTGTGATCTTGCCTTGCTCAATGGCACGCTTCACGCTTGGGTTGCTCAAAATGGTGTAGCTTTCCCAAGGATGGCAAGGGTAGAGGGTCTTCTCATTGCTGGCGGTGTGTTGTGGCGCGAGCTGTTGTAGCATGCGCTGCGCAGGGTTAGCTTCTCCGTCAGAACTCAGCACATCAAGTAAGGACGTATCCACTTCAAACCAGTACATCGGGACTTGCGCGCCGACTTCTGGAGAAAACGCCAAGAGATCATCCATGGTGACGCCCGAACGACTTTTCGGGGTCGGATGGAAAGTATGCCCCCAAATCAGAGATTGTTCCGAAGCGATAAATTCGTTGTGATGCGATTTGGGCGCGACGTTGAGAAACTGCTCGGTAACCAGCACGCTATTTTCCAGTTGTTCGATCAGCTCATGGTTAAATGGGATCGCCAACACCTGCTTGAGATAGTTAAGCAAAAGCGTAAGAGTTTGCGTGGCATCCAATTTCGCCCAACCAGATCCCGGCATTTTCGCCCACGGCAGTTCTGCCAATTTGATTTTGCCCAGTTTGCTCGCGTAGTGAATCGGCAAAACCAACACGCCATTTTGTTGAGAAAGATGAACGGCTATCCGCTGTTTAGCGGGATAGTTGCGTTTTAACGTTTGGGGTAGCGATGTCGATTGGTAGTGCCATTCCACTTGTTGATTCGGTAGCGCAAATTCACGTAAGTAACAATTAAGAACACCCATTATCGTGTTGAGTTGGGCTTTCTCACGGTTGAGCTGCACCTCATGCGCGCGCAACTCGCTAGTCTGAGAGGATTGAGTTTGTAACATGTTGATTTCCAAATTTTGAGTGGAGAACCAGCGCGATCAAGGTGATTACGCTGACTATCGCAGAAAGTAGGAAAGGAACCTCAAGTAGCCCCAAGCTAGAAATGAAAGAAGCGCAAAATCCCGCTGCCACGCCACCCCATTTGGACATGGCATCAAAGCGAGAAAATACTTTGCCACTGAGTTTGCGATCCAGATTGCTCGCAAGATGCTGATGCAATCCGTGATAACAACACACCATCGCGATGCCGAAGATAATTCTCGCAGCAATGAGTGCGGTTTCGGACGCAATCAAATGCAAAGCAGAGCTCACGGCAAGCAATGCAAACCCGAGCCACAACGTGCGCAGCGGTTGATGGCGACTCAGCCCATCTGACAACACGTGGATTTTGCCTGCCAGCAACAGATAGACGCCATGCGGCAGTGCGTACAAAAAACCGATCCATGCGTGGTTAGTGAAGCCATATTGCTGCACAAACGGCGAGAAATAAGGAAAGGTCACCACCATAGAAAACGCAAACCCAAATTGAGCAAAGAAGATCCAACGAATGGCATGCATTGCGTTTTTCTGTGCAACCGGTTTTTCTTGCTGAGGTTCTGAGTTTGGCTTTTCGAGGTTTTGGTCGGCGGGTTTATCCGCTGGCAGTGTTAACGTGATGCCCATAGCAATTAAAGGCAAAACGCATAACCACAGGTACGCGTTGAGTGGGTTGGTTTCGGACAAGCTCCAGCCGAGCCCAATGGGCGCAACGATCAGCGCCAAACGAGCAGATAGTTGGGTTTTATTGAGTGACTTGCCGAGTGTTTTGGCTTCTTTAATTTGACTAGATAAGTAGCTGTTCGAGGCGGCCATGGTGCCGCCAAAGGTTCCTTGAACAATAAGACCAAACACAAACATGGCGAGGTTGTCTGCCAAGCCGCACAGCGCAAAACCTGCTGCAAGGCCAAGTTGCGCACGCAAGAGTGAGCGGCGGCGACCGTAGCGATCGGCAAAGTTGCCCCAAAATCGCGCCGCCAACGCAGTACAAAACGTAGGTAGGATAAACAATACCCCTGCCCAGTCCGCATCAATGCTTGCGCCTAATGTTGGCAACACGACGGGTAGAAATAGCGGCATACCTAACGCGGCAAACGCAGCGATAAAGTGGCACAACAACACACTGTAGATGAGTTTGGTCATAATCGTTTAACGTACGCTTTTTTTGATGGCTTCTAAGTAGGCGCGCTGCGCTTCTTCGCTAGAAAGCAGTAAGAAGTTCGGGGCCGACAAACCATAGAACTTATTGATGTCACTCGCGCCGGAGGCTTCTTTCGAGAGCAAACTGCCAGAGCTCAACAAGTACTTGGCGTACAAATCAGGTGCCTCTTGCAGTAACTCGCGAGCCAGTTTTGTCTCTAACCCTTCGCCTTCCAATCGGTTGAGTTGCTCTGCAATGCTTTTGGCCACGATGGCGTAAAGCGATGCTGAAGAGGCAATGCCCTTCGCTGCCATGGCTTCTACAATCGCTGCGATATCCAATTGTAATGTGATGGTGGTAAACATCTGACCGAGCGCCAATTCATTGTCGACTTTGATGCGTTGATCGAGCAGTTCATCGCAATCCACTGGAAGTAGTTTTGCGCCGTGTTTTTGGGCAGCATGCTCTGTTGCAAAGTGGAAGCGCTCTGGCCAAATTCGCGCCGCGTCGTTGTCTTTCATCGCGAGCGTCATTTTGCCCTGTTGATCAAATGCAATGATGGCGTTTTGCTGGTTGGACTCCAATGCGATGCCATAACGAAGCCACAAGGTGAGGTGCACTTGGCATAATAGATCGACGTAATCTTGGAACCACGCCAGCGTATCTTGTTGATAGTAATGTTCTGCCAAATGTTCTAAGAACAAGCGGTCGTCAGGCATTGGGCTTGCTAGTGCTGCAACCGGAACTAACGCTTTGTCTTCGCAATGAGTAAGTGAGTACTCACGTACGATGTACGCGAAGGTTTTATCATCGCCGACGTGTCCACCGTGTTTTTCGTTGCAATGGAACAAGCGACTGTTTAAATCGGCGTCCGTTTGTTCAAGGTGGCTGAGTAGGCGTTCAAACCAGTGGCCGTCATACAGTGTTGAAGGCTTGATTAAGCGAATATTTTTCGTGCCTAGCGATCGCATGATCAGCGGAACCTTGATGTGAATGTGCGGTGCCTCGTTGACGACCACAGTACGAACGGAAAGCGTCGGCGTCACGTCTAGATACGTTAAAGGCGCTTCTATCACACCTTCGGGTAAGGCTTCTAAAGATCGCAGGGTGAGCGGATGTGCAGGGAACAGAACGTGGCTCAGTGCAAAATCAGCAGGAAGCCCCACTTGCTCCATTGTTGGCCAGCAATCAGGTTGTCCGCTGGTTAATGTTACCAGTGATTTTTCAATCGCAATCCAATGCAGAGCAAAGCTTTGTGCGAACTCGGGCGCGTACTTAGCAAGGTCTTCATCGCTCAGGCCAAACTTCGCCCGCGCAGTTGGATAGTACGGGTGGTCAAGGTAAGAAGCGATCTGGTCGGCTAGCAGCAGTTTTTGATGCCAAGAACCAAGCTCGGATATTGGTTGAGAAATGTGGTCTGCGTGATGATGAAACGCTTGGTCACATAGCGCTTTGTGTTTCTCTGCACATTCCAGTTCTTGAAGATACCCCGCCAACAATTCGTGAGAGCTCTCATGCGCCAGTGTCGTTAGTAGCGCAATCCACTCTTTGTAATGCTGTTGATGCTCGACTTGGCCATTTTTCTCCACCCACCAACCTGGTGGTGTTTCGTCATTGGCGTGACCGTAGCGCCAGTGCTGCATGTAATACGTTGGCGCAACAGGTAAATACAACGTGAAATCAGAGTTGGCAAATATCAGCCAGACTTGCTCGTCTTGAGGAACAATTACCCCTTTTGGCGCGTCTCTACTGAACTTGGCCTTCGACAAAATGCCAAACATGTCTTCGCGCAAGCAAGTGTCGATCAATCGTTGCGTTAGATACAAAGCGTTGTCATTCATGCTGCCACCTCACGAGTCGGAGCGAGATCGAAATTGCTAAGCGCGTTCTGCAGCGATTGGTCGAGGTTTCGCCCTGATGGTGAGACAATCGAAATTCGGGCGAGATAATCCTTATTGGAATAACTCTGTTGGAAGTGTTCTCCAGCGGTTTTTAGTACCTGTTGCTGGGTGATGATATCGTCATCGTGTTGGATGAACGACGTCGAACCTCCGTCAATCACACCACTGTGTCCCGCAACTACGTAGTGCACGTGCGCTGACCCGTGAATTTGGTAATCGCCGTCCAATCTTCGACCCAGATGCAGACCCAAAATCGTGCTAAACCAGCCGAAGTGAGCGAGATTATTGAGCAAGAATTCGCGGCCATCTCCAATACTGCGGTAGTTGATTTCCACCAGAACTGGGCCGTTTTCCGTGATGATAAATTCGCTGTGGCAAACTCCAAAACCAACGCCGAACGCTTTCAGTTGAGCCAAGCAAGCTTCTCGGTGAGCAATGCCGTTTGGTCCGTTCCAGTCTGCGGCGGTTTCGATAAAGTAAGGCGGCTCAGAGAGCGACACATCAAAACCGCCCACGGCGATAAGTTGGTTACCGTCTCCTAAAGTTTCGAGCGTAACCAACGGTCCTTGAAGAAACTGCTCCACCAGAATGGCGGCGTTTGGGTGCTTTTGCCAAAACGCCTCGCAGTAAGCATCGAGCTCGCTTTGGGAGTCACAGCGTTGCACATCTAAACTTGCCACGCCTTCTTTGGGTTTTGCTACGACAGGGAAGGCCATGCCTAATGCCACATTCGAATGGCGATGCAGCAAACAGCTTTGTGTGTTGGGTAAGGATTTTTCATTTAACACTTGTCGAGTTAAGTGTTTGTTTTTGGCCTTTAACGTGACAGACCAATCTTTGGATGGGAGGCCAAAAAATTGCGCGCAGATGGCGGTGGAAGTTTGTAAGTGATCACTATTGCTGAAAATAGCGTCTGGTTTTAATTCATGCTCCGTGATGGTTTCGATGAGTTCTAATGGGTTGAAGACATCACATTCTAGAATGGTATCCGGATTAAAGTGACTATCACGACTCGCCAGCTCTAAATGGCTGAGCTTATGGTCGGTGATAAGAACGACGTGAAGGTCCATCGCTTTAGCTGCAGGCACAAAGCCGTGAGTGACTGCATCGTTAACGACATGACTTACGATAATCATCGTAGATTTCATGAGCTTTCCTAATTTTCTAACATTTTCTTCTAACGTTGATAAAGTCGCTCACGGTCGTCTTCCAATGTGCCTCTCGCGAGACGGAGGGCAGAAGTTTTAGTATTTATTGTTATGATGTTTGGTTTTTTTTGTTGTTAGTTGTGTTTTTAGGGTAAATAAATATAGAGCATAAAATTAATATTGCAAATAGAAATAATATTTGTTCTTATTTCCATCCGTTGGCTTTATAACAACTAAACGGAATTATGGAATGAATAAATTATTGACCCTGACCCCCTTGGCGGTCGCGATTGGTTCTTCACTAGTAGCACCAAGCGCAGTGGCTTCAGAAGAGACGAACTCAACCTCATCAGCAACTGAAACGATTCAAGTCTTCGGGCATCAGTACGAAGGTTATGCTGAACACATGCCTCAATCAGGCACCAAAACCGATGTGGAATGGCTTGATGTGCCACAAGCGGTATCCGTAGTAACGAAAACAGAAATGCAAGACCGAGGCGCGGTGCGCTTAGTGGATGCGCTAGATGGGGTAGCCGGGGTCAATAACACCTTGGGCGAAGGCAGCCGCGATCAGTTCATGATACGTGGTTTTGATTCACTCAACGATATGTACCGTGATGGCTTGCGAGATGACGGTACGTTGCAGTCTTACCGCAGCTTAGCGAACGTTGAACGCGTTGAAATTGTGAAAGGCCCTGCGGGTGCTTTGTATGGCCGTGGTTCGGCTGGGGGCATCATCAACTTGGTGACGAAACGCGCTAACGGTGAGAATTTTACTCACGTAAACGGTAGTGTAGGCAGCAACAACCAGTATGTTGGTCAGGTCGACAGCTCAATGGCGTTTACAGATAAGGTCAACGGGCGTATTAACTTGGAATACCGTCAAGCCGACTCGTACGTTGATCATGTTGATTCAAACGATTTCTTCATTGCACCGACCATTCGTGTGTTACCAGCGGAAGGTCACACCATTGATATTGACGTGGAATACGCCCATCAAGAACTAGTGCCGTATCGTGGTGTGCCATCAAAAAATGGCAAGCCAGTTGATTTGCCAGTAAGCACTTACTTTGGCGGCACAAACGACTATCAGGAGTCAGACAGTCTCCGTATTGCGGTGGATTACGAATGGCGTCTGAATGATCAATGGGTATGGAACAACCGAGCGGCGTTCAACCATATCGAACTTGAGCAAAAAGGCACGCGTCAGGGCAAAGTGACGGGTAATGAAGTGTCTCAAACCGTTAACAACTTTGGTTACGATCCACGTACTACGACCACTTTACAATCTGAGTTGGTTTGGGAAACCAGGGACAATCAATTGATGGTGGGTGCAGATTTCAACCAGATCGATATCGACCTAACGTTGGCAAGTGACAAAACGCTTCCTCCGCAAAATATCTACGACCCAGTCGTTGGTCCAACGCCTGATCCGGGCTTTAAGCCATTTCGTGACAATACCACCACCACGACAGGTTTGTATGTGCAAGACGTCTATACGTGGGGTGACCTTTCTTTGATCGGTAACGTGCGTTACGACTCGATGGAACTCGAACAACAAAAAGCGGGCTCAGATAAGGAAAAATTGGATGATGACAAAGTCAGCTACCGTGCTGGTTTGGTATACCGCATCAATTCCGACACATCCGTATACGCCAGTTTAGCGCGCTCTTGGCAGTTACCGTACGCTGGTATCTACATCAATCCAAAATTGGCGGAATTCTTCCACACCGACTTAAAAGAGGTGGGTGCGAAAGCGTACCTTTTGGATAACGCATTAATGTTGAATGCGGCACTGTTCCAGATTGATCAAGAGCAACCACAAACTAACGTGGACGGCGATGTGATCGATAAAATTGAAGTGCGTCACCAAGGTATTGAATTAGAGGCTCGCGGTCAAATCACCAAACAGTGGGACATCTCTGTGGGTTACAGCTACTTAGATGCGGAAGACAAAGCCACAGGCAAAAAGCCTAACGATGTATCAGACCACTTGTTCTCTCTTTGGAGCACTTACCAATTGGATGACAACTGGCGTTTAGGCGGTGGTGTGAAGTACGTGGGCGACCGTTACGCAGGTAACGACGAAGCCGTCGCACTTGGCGATTACACAACGGTGGATTTGATGGCGGCGTACACCACTGGTCGTCACAAAATCCAAGCGAACGCTTACAACATTTTGGATGAGAAATACATTCTTGGCGCAACAAACGGCACGTCTGGCTTAAACCAGATTGGCTACGGCGCACCAGCCGAGTTCATGCTCAGCTACGGATATCAGTTCTAGGCTTTTTGTGCGTAGTTAGCGCCTGTTAGCCGATTTTTGCCTCATATTGAGGATGTTTAGCCCCGAGAGCCTACGGGATGTATTCTGCCCGAGGCTCAATTTCTCGCAAAGGAGATCTTAATGTCTTACCAGAATTTGGATGGTAAAGTGCGTGTACGTGCTGGTTTGTCTACCACTTACAGTGTGCTTGCGATTGCAATCGCTTCTGCCACATCCATGAGCGCGGTTGCCGCTCCTGCTAAAAAAGAACAAACTACCGCGATGGAAACCGTCGTTGTCACTGGTAGCGTGATTGGTAAATCTGAAATTGAAGACGTCAAAGAGTACCCAGGTGCTCGTACCGTCATTACCCGCGATCAAATCGAGAAAACCGCCGCAGGCTCGATTGATAACGCGCTACAGCGCGTGCCGGGTATTAAAGTTCAGGATGAAAGCGGAACGGGCGTATTGCCTAACATTTCCGTACGTGGTTTGAAAGCAAGCCGTAGTGGTCATGCTCAGTTCTTGATGGATGGTGTACCGCTAACACTTGCGCCATATGGTCACACTGGTCAGTCTATCTTCCCAGCAACACTGTCGATGCTTGATCGTATTGACATTGTACGCGGTGGTGCTGCAGTACAGTACGGCCCAAACAACGTCGGTGGTGTGATCAACTTAGTGACCAAACCGATTCCACACACGTGGCAAACTGAAATCAGTAACCGCCTTACCGTGTTTGATGGCGGTGATGCGCCGCTGAATGATTTTTACCTACGCACGGGCGGCTGGTTAAGCGACACATTTGCACTACAGTTGGAAGGTAACTTCCTAAAAGGTGAAAGCTTCCGTGAAAATTCCGATACGGACGTGAAGAACTTCCAAGCCAAAGCACAGTGGCTACTGAGTGACACTCAAGAGATTCAAGCATTCCTGCAACGTTACGATGCTGAAACGCAAATGCCGGGCGCACTTTCGCCACAAGATTACGAGCAAGATCGTCACCAATCGAAACGTCCTTACGATGATTATGAAGGTAAGTCGACGCGCTGGAGTGTTAAGTACATCCACGATTTGCCATTTGCCGACAGTGCTGAGCTAGAAGTGCTAACGTTTGGCCATAAGTCAGAGCGTCTTTTCAAGTGGGGCTTTAACAGCGCGGGTGGCCATTGGGCGGATCCGGCTCTGCCAGCGACGGACGTTCGTACCTCTCCACGTGAATTTACCGTGTATGGTATAGAGCCAAAAATGGCGATGTACTTTGGCGAAGGTAAATCCGTTACTCAAAACTGGATCGTGGGTACCCGTTATGTTAACGAAGACATCGACTACAAACTCACTCAGACTCCAATCGCCGGTGGTGCAACCAGCGTTCCGCGTGATTGGCATTTAGATACGGACGCGTTTGCTGGATACGTTAGCAACGAAATTGGTTTGTTCAATGATACATTGAAGGTAACGCCTGGGTTGCGTGTTGAGTCGGTTCGAATGACGTTTACCGATCGTGGTAAAAAACAAACAGCAGACAACACCGTGACGGAATGGTTGCCAGGTTTGACGGTGGCATACAACTTAACTGATCAGTGGGTGACGTATGCGAACGCGCAAAAATCACTTCGTGCGCCACAAATTGCCTACATCCGAGGCTTGGGTGAAGAAGGTAGCGAACTGGCTTGGAACTACGAAGTCGGCGCGCGTTACACCCAAGATGCGACCAGCTTTAACGCTGCACTTTATCGCATCGACTTTGAGGATCAATTGCAATGGCAAAGCTCAACGCAGACCTTCGATAACATCGGAAAAACACTTCACCAAGGCATAGAGCTTTCTGCTCGTTACGTGCCTGAAGCACTACCTGCACTGAGTTTAGGCGCAAGCTACAACTATCTAGACGCTACGCTTGAAGAAGAAGGCGCGAATAAAGGTAATCAACTGCCTTACACCTCTAAGCATCAGCTTGGTTGGGATGCAACCTACGCATTTTACGGCATGGACACCACGCTATCGGGCTTCTACTTCAGTGACTCGTATACCGATAACGCCAACACCAGTGCCGAAGATGCAACAGGCGCAACGGGTAAAGTACCATCTTACATGGTGTGGAATTTCAATTTGGGGACGGATTTATACAAAGACGACAAAGGCAAGTTACGCATGAATGTTGCGGTGAACAACTTGTTTGACGAGGAGTATTACTTCCGCGGGATTGATACAAGCCCAGTTGGTCGGTACCCAGCTCCGGGACGCTCTTACACACTGGATCTGAACTATCAGTTTTAAGCGTTTCGTTCACCGAGTTTGAAAAGAAAAGTCGCCAATTTACCTTGGCGACTTTGCCGATCTTAGGTAATGGAAAACTCTTAGCACTGGAAAAAAGCAAGATGAAAAATAAAAAACAATTTACGATCAAACACTTTTCAACCGTTTTGCTGATGCTGTTGAGCTCAGCTTTGATGTCATTTAGCGCATTTTCTCAGGCGCGCAGCGTGCAAGATGAGCAAGGCACTTTTGAGCTAGAAGCGATACCTCAACGTATTGTGGTTTTAGAATTTTCGTTTGTCGATGCATTAGCGGCAGTCGATGTCTCACCTGTAGGCGTCGCCGATGACAACGATGTCACACGAGTCATTCCTGCTGTTCGTGCCAAGGTTGGTCCTTGGCAATCGGTCGGCATGCGCTCGCAACCGAGTTTAGAGGCGATTGCGGTGCTCAAGCCGGATTTGATCATTGCTGATGCAGAACGTCATCGCGCGATTTATCAAGATTTGCAGCGAATTGCGCCAACTTTGCTGTTAAAAAGCCGTGGTGAGACATATCAAGAAAATCTCGAATCCGCACACAAAATCGGCGTGGCAATTGGCAAACAAGCGAAAATGACACAACGAATTGAGCAGCACAAACAGACAATGGCGGAGTTCAAACAGCATTTTGCAACACAAGAAACCATTCAGTTTGGTGTGGTTTCTGACAAAGGGATGTGGTTGCATAGCCCGGTTTCTTACGCTGGGGGCGTTTTGAGTACGCTGGGCATCCAAAGCCCGCTGGCTCCATCTGAGCAAAAAGCGTATATCCCAACCAGTTTCGAACTTTTACTAAAAACCAACCCTGATTGGTTGTTAGTTGGACTTTACTCTCAACCAAATATTGTGGATGAGTGGCGCAAAAATCCATTGTTTAAGTTGCTAACTGCTGCGAAAAAACAGCAACTTGTTGAGGTTTCTCCTGAACTGTGGTCGTTAAATCGCGGCATGTTGGCTGCGGAAGAAATTGCCCGCAATCTTGAAGCGTTATTGGAGCGCTCATGAGTGCGGCGATAAGCTCGGAAAGCGCGTCTTCGGTTAGCAAATCGCATTGGAAAGCGAGCTTGTTTGTCTGTGCTATGGCGTTGTGTACGCTCTCAGGCTATGCAGCCTCAATGATTGGCTGGTCCAACTTTTCTTTGAGCGTTAATGATCTGACAAGCTATTGGTTTGCGTTTGATGAGGGCAATATGCTGCATCAAATCCTCGCGACGCTGCGTGCGCCTCGTGCCTATGCTGGGTTATTAATTGGCGCTTCGCTTGCGGTATCCGGAGTGCTGATGCAAGGATTGACTCGTAACCCTTTGGCGTCGCCATCCATTCTCGGCATTAATGCTGGTGCGGCTTGTTTTATGGCCTTGGCGTCCATCGGCGTACCATTCTTTAGTCAATTGAACCCAATCATCAACGCAGTACTCGGCGCGCTACTAAGTGGTGGTGCGGTCATGTTGTTGGGCGGTTTTTTTTCCGCGCGTTCTCACCCATTGCGTTTAGTGCTAGCGGGCATTGCCATCAGTGCACTGCTGATAGGGTTAACTCGTGCGTCGGTAATTTTGGCGGATGACATGGCTTACAGCGTGTTGCATTGGTTAACGGGTTCACTCTCCGCGGTAGATTCTGAGCAGTGGCAGCAACTGTGGCCTTTTGCGACTTTAGGTTTGGTGCTCGCCATGGGCTTAGCGCGAAACTTAAATTTACTCGCGTTGGGGGACGAAGTTGCTGTTGGGCTAGGTGGTAACATTCGTCTTACGCGATTTATCAGTGGTTTAGCGGTTGTGCTGTTGGCAGGAACTAGCGTAGCGATTGCTGGGCCAATTGGCTTTGTCGGGTTGTTAGTGCCGCACTTGGTACGCCCGATTGTTGGTCACAACTATCACATTCTCATTCCGGTTTCCGCCTTGTGTGGCGCGGCATTGGTGACGTGGTCAGATGCTTTATCACGAGCGATTGCTTTTCCGGCTGAAACGCCAGTGGGCGTGATTACCGCGCTGTTGGGCACACCTTGCTTTATCGCGATTGCAATGAGGAAATCATCATGATGAATCAAACCAAACTGTTTGCATTAGTTGGATTGTTGCTGATTGCGTCTTCTCTCACGCTGTTTGTTGGTGCGGCGAACATGTCGGCTCAACAGGTTTTTGCATTACTGTTTTCTTTCTCTGACTCGGACTTTGTGATTCACCAATATCGATTACCGAGAATGTTGCTCGCCATTGGCGTGGGCGCTGGGTTGGGGCTGTCAGGCGTTTTAGTTCAAGGCGTCATCCGTAATCCACTTGCCTCACCAGATTTAATGGGGATAAGCGCCGGAGCAGGACTGGCCGCTACCGCTTGTTTGGTGCTGTATCCGAATGCGCCAGTGGCAATGTTGCCGATGGTCGCCATGGCGGGAGGCTTGCTTGCTGCTGGCTTTATTGCTGTGCTGGCTTACTGGTCGAAACCAACACCAGCACGTTTGGCGCTGATTGGTGTTGCTGTCAGCGCATTTTTAGCCAGCGGTATCGATTTTCTTCTGATTGTGCACCCTATCGAAATCAACACGGCGATGGTATGGCTAACCGGCAGTTTGTGGGGACGAAATTGGCAACAAGTGCCGTTTATTTGGAGTGCTCTATTGCTGCTACTACCATTGGCGTTTTGGCTGGCTTGGCGGCTAGATGTTATGGGACTGGGAGAAGAAAGCGCCACTACACTTGGCACGAAACCAAGACAGATCCAAATTCTTGCGTTGATTGCTGCCGTGCTATTGGCGAGTATCAGTGTGTCTGTGGCAGGCACGATCAGCTTTGTTGGCCTGCTTGCGCCGCATCTTGCGCGTTTGCTGTTTGGCCACAACCACAAGTTGTTGATTCCAGCCGCTGCAACCCTTGGCGCTTTGTTGGTGATTTGCGCCGATGGTTTAGCGAGAGGCTTACAGCCACCAATTGAGCTACCAGCGGGAGTGCTGACATCTGTTATTGGCGCACCATATTTCATTTTTCTTTTGTATCGTTATAGAGGTTGGTAAGCATGTTACGAACGCAGAACTTATCCGTCGCGTACGGCAAACAGACCATCATTCCAGATCTCTCTTTGTCGATTCCTCAAGGTAAAATTACCGCACTAGTTGGTCCAAATGGTTGCGGTAAATCGACACTATTAAAAACCTTGGTACGCATCAATAAACCCGCTTCTGGCCAAGTGTTGTATGACGACAAACCACTAAGCAGCTACGGTGATAAACGCTTGGCGCGTTCGTTGTCTTTGCTGCCGCAGATTCTTGTCAGTCCTGAAGGTATTACCGTCAGAAAACTGGTCGAATATGGCCGCTCGCCTTATCTCTCTCATTGGGGCCGGTTAAGTCAACAAGACAAGACCTTAGTCGAGCAAGCAATGCAAGATACTGGCGTGATTGAGTTTGCTGACAAGCCAGTTGAATCGCTGTCTGGCGGTCAAAGGCAAAGGGCGTGGATTGCGATGGTAATGGCGCAAGATACCGACGTAGTGATGCTTGATGAGCCAACCACTTACTTGGATCTCTCTCACCAAGTTGAGCTGATGAAACTCATGAGGCAGATGAACGACAAAGGCAAAACAGTGGTCGTAGTGCTGCACGATCTAAACCAAGCGTGCCGTTACTGCGATCATTTGGTGGTGTTGGAAAAAGGTCAGTTAGTCACGCAGGGAACACCGCAAGAGGTACTGACAGAAGGTATGTTGGCATCGGTGTTTGATTTACAAGCGAGAGTATTTAACGACCCAATCTCAGGCACGCCGATGTGTGTGGCGGTGTAGGTTTACGTCTTTCGAAAGCTATCTGCAATAAAAACGTCGATCCATAAAAACAAACCCCGCTAGTAACAAAGTCGCTAGCGGGGTTTGTTGTTTTTAAGAGCGTCCTTAATGTGGCGTTTAAGCCAGTTTAAATGTTGCTACTTTCGAGTTGAGATCCTCAGCTTGCGATTTCAGCTCAGCAGATTGATTCATCGATTCTTCGGCACCAACTACCAAGTGATCGGTCACATCTTTAATGGACGTGACGTTTTGCGTGATTTCATTGGTTACGTGCGTTTGCTCTTCGGCGGCGGTCGCGATTTGCGTTGCCATATCGCTGATCAGCGCAACGGCCGCGTTGATTTCATCCAGAGCCAGTGCTGCGCGATCAGCATCTTCCACCGAACCTTGCGCGAGCTGAGAGCTTGTATCCATGATGGCCACTGCGCGTTGTGTGGTTTGCTGCAAGGTCTCGATCGTCGAGCGAATCTCTTCGGTTGAGGTGTGTGTGCGTTGTGATAGCACGCGAACCTCGTCTGCAACAACGGCAAAACCGCGACCTTGTTCACCTGCACGCGCCGCTTCAATCGCCGCATTCAGAGCCAGTAAGTTGGTTTGCTCTGCGATGTCTCGAATCGTTGATAGTACGGTTGAGATGTCTTGCGCGTGCTGGTTGAGCTCGCCGATGACAACGCTCGCTTGGTTGACTTCAGAAGACAAATTGTTGATGGATGACTTGGAGTTGATCACTAACTCATGACCATTTTGTGTGCTTGCTGAAGAGTCTTGAGCGGCTTTAGCCGTCTGCTCTGCATGTGCTGCAATCTCTTGCGTTGCCGATGCCATTTCAGTCACAGCGGTCGCCACCATAGTGATTTCTTGTTGCTGATGGTTCAGATCGGAAACCGATTGATTCGCGCGAGTCGTGCTCAGCTCCGATTGTTGGCTCAGTTCTTCCGCTTGGTGACGAATGTGACCAATAAGTTGCTGCAAACTTTCAACGAACTGGTTGAAGTTTTCAGCCAGCTCACCAACTTCGTCACGGTTTTCTACTTTGATGCGTTGAGTTAGGTCGCCGCTACCGTTTGCGATTTGTGCAAGCGCATTCGAAACGTTGTAGAGCGGACGGAACAAGATGTTACATAGCAGATTAAACAAAGCTACACAGATAACGACGACGATGGTGGTTGCGATGATCTGATCCCAAACAGCATCGTAGAGTGGGGCAACCAACGAGTTTTGATCTAACACCGTCACTGTTGTGAGCTGGGTACCCTCTATGTGGCGCGCGTAAATCACATATTCGGTGCCGTTAATAGAGACGCGACGCTCTGTACCTGAACGTGCGGCAGACGTAATGTCGTTGTTGTTGAGGCCTAGCTTGCTAACCGGTTGATTCAGCAGTTTACCGTTGTTATGAGTGAAAATATTGCCCTGTTCATTGGCAATAAACATATAACCTGCACCCGGTAGGATCACTTGGTTCAGACTGTTCAGGATATCACCGATCTCTACGTCAGCACCCAGAACGACGGTTTGACCATGCAATTGCAGGGCTTTACCGAGCGACACCACATTCGCACCAGTTGCAGCAGCAACGGTCGGGTTATCCATAAAGACTTTCGATGGATTGGCAATGGCGTTGGTGTACCAGCCCCACTTGCGAGGATCGTTATTACCTGGTGGCAAAACCACCCCATTAGCGTTGTCTTGTGACCCGTCCGGGTAAGCGAGGAAAACGTTATCGAACGCGCCAGAGTCTCGGACTTGTTTCAAATGCGTAACCAGAGAACGTTTCTCTGAATCAGAAGAGAGTGAAGTTAGTGCGCGCTCTTTAGAGAGTAGCCAGTCCTTTACGTATTGATTGTAAGATGCGCTAGTGCTTTCTAGTCGCTGTGCGACTTCGACATCGAGCCTATTTAATGAATCTCGAAAAGACAGCCCCTCTACCAGCACTCCCCCTAGAATGATGGCGGCACTGGCAGAGATTGCCAGTTTGTTTTTTAATGATAGATTTTTGAACATAAAGCGAATAATAGATCTTTGAATAATAGTTGTTGTGTTTTTATTCTCATCAGTGCTCTCTGCGCTGTTGAATATGCAGCAGAAAGTTAGATTCGAATCTGTTCAATAATTATATTTTATTGCTCAAAATAAATACTGACTCCATGTCGCGAATTTGAGTTTTACATCAAATAAGCAAAAGGATTTGGAACGATATTATTTATGTATTTGTAAAGTAAGGATTTGTCGATTTTTGTAAATGAGAATTGATTTCAATAAAAGGTGATCTTTATCACATTTGCGCGTCTGATAATCCATTAAAAATGTGAAGGTTATAGCACCGGATATATATTGATTAGCTTAATCATTGTTATGGGCAATCGTTATGCGCAGTATATTGTTAGTCCCCGCGTTATTAGTGTCAGGGTGTGCTCTGATACAACAGTCGACGCCGATTCAACCTGACGCCAACTGGCACGTGGACCAGTTATCGAACGGTATGAAATACCATCTTTATCCAACAGAAGACCAAGAAGTCTCGGTCCGTTTGGTGATGAATATCGGCTCATTCCAAGAAACATCTTCTCAAAAGGGTTACGCTCACTTTGTTGAGCATATGGCGTTTAATGGTAGTGAGCATTTTACCGGTAACGACGTTGTTAAACTTTTCGAGCAATCTGGTGGTAGCTTTGGCGCTGATATCAACGCTTTTACCAGTTATCAGCAAACGTCTTACCAACTTGACCTTGCGAATAATACGAAGCTAGAAGATGCCCTGAAGTGGATGAGAGATATCGGTAACGGACTTGAGTTTGCTCCTGAGCAAGTAGAGAAAGAAAAAGGGGTGATTCTCGGGGAATGGCGACGTGCTAATCCGGATGATAAGTCCTTTTCTATGCATGCTTACCAAGCCTCGATTGAAGGCACTATGTATGGTGAGCATGACCCAATAGGTACTCGCGAAGCGATTCAAAATGCTTCCTCGAGTAAGTTAAAGGCGTTTTACGACAAATGGTACCAGCCACAAAATGCCGAGTTGATTGTGACTGGTAATATCGACGTAGATTCACTGTCCAAGATTATCAAAAGCAAGTTCTCGAACTGGGAAAGTACCTCGGATACGCTAATAGAGAAGCGCCGTGATATTCGAGTGAACAACGAAAACAGAATCTTGCCAAGTAACACGATGGAATCACCAAGTCTTCATTTAGTGATTGAGCGTGGTCTAAGTGGCGGCACGACGATTGAGCAACAACATGAAGTGTGGCGTGATGAAGTAGCAACACAACTCATTCAACAGCGTTTGATCCGTGTACTCAGTGATGCCGCTGAACCTTTTCAATACGCTTATGCAGAGCCCTATTACTCTAACTATCAGCGTATGACGTCGGCAGGGATTTCGTTTGCACCAGATCGCCGCGAACAAATGCACCAGACTTTCATTCGTACCTTGGCGTCGTTGAGAGATTATGGTGCGACTCAATCCGAGTTAGATAGCGTTATGTCAAATTGGCAAGGTGAACTTGCAAATATTGATTCAGATTGGAGTCAGCGCAAGCCAAACAGTTACGCAGAAGCACGTGTTTTTCAAATTGGACAAGACAGTGTCAGCCAATCAAAAGAGAATTATGCCCAGAGTTTGGCAGAATTCATCAACAACGAGAATTTAGAGAGCATTAACACACAATTGACGGCTTTGTTATCTCAGCAGCCAAGCTTTTTTATTGGTTTGGGGAAAAGCGAAACGTCAGAACAGTTCAATGGTGTATTTGCCGCTCTAAACAGTGCCTATCTTCAAACTGGCGAAAAACCGTTAGAGATGTATGACAAAGTGGATGGATTCTTAAAGCCTACCCAGGAAGGCAGCATCACGAGCATGCGTCAGGAAGCGGGTGGTTTTCAAGTCTATACGCTATCAAACGGTGTCGAAGTGTGGTTCCAAAAAGATACTAAAGCGGGTGGTCGAGCGTATATTTACTATGCGAGCCAAGGTGGTAAAGCCGCTGTTGATCCGACGTTGTATGCCGCTTATGAAATCGCAGCAACAACGGCAATACGCAGTGGGTTAGGGGCATTTTCTGGTTCAGAGCTAGATAGCTACTTACGCAAAAACAACATTGCGCTTGGCGCGATGCTTGATGCGACCAGTCACGGAGCACAAATTACGGCGCCAAATACGCACCTAACTGATGCTTTGAATGGACTATACAACCTAGCGACGGAGATTAAAGTCGACGAGCGCCAGATGGCAGCAGCGAAGCAAGAGTTTAAACAGCAGAGCGGCGCTTTTTTTGAATCACCGATGGGAAAACTGATTCAAAAAGCAAACGGCAATTCTTATTTGCCGGGTAGTCGTCATCGTATAGTGTCCAGTGATGATGTTGAACAAGTGACTTCTGAGCAGATACTAGCGGTGCATGAGCAACTTTTCAAAACCAATGATGGTTTTAAGATGGTTATTGTTGCAAACGTAGAGCCGGAAGAAATTACACCACTTTTGCGTAAGTATATGGCCTCTATCGAAATGAAACCGAGTCGTTCGATTGATTATCACGTTGCGTTTAACCCGGAAGTGCCGGAGCGAACTGTGGTTGCGGATGGGCATGAACCTTCATCGTTGTATGTAATGCGTTTGACTAATACGAGCGATTACCAACGTACGGCAAGAGACACGGTTATCGAAGATATTTTGCAACGTATTAGTAATGCACGTGTTTTGGATATTGTGCGAGAAGAGTCTAGCCTTGATTACAGCCCGAGCATTTACACCATGACACAAGATCGCGAACCCATCTCTGATTGGCTCTTGGAGTCTCAAGTCGAGCCCGAAGACGTGGCACTTTTAGAGAGTAAACTGGGCAAAGTGTTTGATGGTTTAGCGTCAAATATTACCCAAAAAGAAGTGGATACGGCCGCGAAACAACTGGCAGTCGCGATGCAAGGGTTGGATGACAACCCAGCACAGAGATCATGGGCATATACTCGTTATTTGGTGCATGATTACGGCGTCGATGTGTTACTTGACGTTGAGAAAGTGGCTAAAAGTGTGACGTTAGATGAAGTGAAAGCGCATGCAAAATCAGCTTTTGGTCCACAAGCAAAACGCTCGGTGATGGTTTTAAATCCGGCCGAATAATCACGTAGTTTCTGACGAAAATCGTGGCAATAGTAATAAAAAAGACGGCGTGAAAGCCGTCTTTTTTAAGCACTTTAATCAAAGCGTTTTATGCTGATTTACGCGCAAGTCGCTTTTCATTGTTGGTGTTGTTTTCTTTTGTGATCGCACTGTCTTGAGCCTTACCCTTTAACGTTACCACTTCCTTTTCAGGTAATTCGGCTGCTTCACCAAAGAATTTGCCACCAGGTTCAATGCTGAGGTTATTGCTCCAGATCCTACCGCTTACGCGTCCCTTGGCAAGTACTTGAATGTGCTCTGCGTGGCAGTTTCCGTCCATCATGCCATTAATGATCAGCTGTTTAGCATAGATTTCACCGTTTACTCGCCCACTTTCTGCGACAACGAGAGTGCCTTCCACGTTAATTTGACCATCGACGATGCCATCAATCTGGACATCGTTTTCTACTTTGAGTTCTCCGCTAAGAGAACAGCCTTTGGCGATGAGAGTTGAAGCTGCTGAGCTACTCGTTGTTCCACTGTTTTGATTAAAGATTCCCATCGTATTCTTCGCTCCTTAGTAAAAATGTCTTCGAAATCATTAAGGCTCCAATCGACAAATGGTTTCGGATTCAGTGCTCGCCCAACAAATCGCACCTCGTAATGCAGGTGAGGGCCAGAAGAGAGCCCACTGTTGCCGGAAATTGCAATCAGCTGCCCTTTTTTGACGAACTGACCACTTTTTACTTTGAACGCTTTCAAGTGCGAATAAGAACTCGAAAAACCGAAAGAATGTTGCAGCCTGAGGAAGTTACCAGAGCCTTTATTACTGCGGCGGGTGACTTCCACTACCCCATCGGCAGGGGCATAAATTTTGGTGCCGATATTTACGGCAAAATCGAGCCCACGATGCATCTTGGCAACTTTTGTCACCGGATGGATACGCTTACCGAATCCGGAAGATAGCCGTACCTTGCCGACTGGAGAGCCACTTGGTATTTGGTTTAATAACACCATGCGAACGTTTGAGGTTATCGCCGCCGCATCGAGCCTAGCATCCAAGTTATTTGTCGAGGTATGTTCTCCAACCCCAAGCACTTTCTCTAATTCACCCAAACGTTCCGAAACAAGTTGTACCCGTTCTTCCCGTTCTGAAAGGTCATTTTCTAGCTCTGATTTAAGTGTTTTCAGTGTGCTGAGCTCTTCACCCATGGTGCGTGAATGTTCTGTCAATTCAGCTTGTTTTAACGCTGCATTATCAACGCGAGTGTACAAGTGATGAATTAAGATTACGGTCGCGGCCAGAGCAACAACAAAAAAAACGAAAAACGTTTTTATGTTGCGTTGCATCCTTTTACTGAAGTACCAATGTCTTGAGCCATTGATAGTTGATATAGAGATCGTCAACTGGTCTTTCATCGTCTTCTATTGCTCGTATTTGGTATACGTCTCGTCACTGAGTTAGTAGGAATGTAAGGAAAACGAGTAGGGACTGCCAGAGGCAAATTGGAAAGAAGTGTCAGGTCGTGAGGCGTTTTCAGATATTAGATAAAAGACTCAATAAAGATTTAATATTCTGCTGATTTTGGTCGTAATTACTCCAAATCGCTTCATTTAACTGAATATTATGATTTTTAAGGCGGTTATCCGAGAAATTGGATTGTGAATATTGCCAATAGCATCCGCACGCAATTCAACTTACTTCACGGTTTGCCTTATAAATGTTGGATAATTTATCAAACCGACATTCATTACATCGATAACTTGTTTATGATAGCGGTTGATATAAAGCACTATTCATTGGCTTTAAACCTAAGCGTTACATTTCGGTTAGGAACACATAACTATGACAACGGAGTTGGTCGTGAAAAAACTACTATTGGCTACAGCAGTGGTCGCAGCTGCAGGGGGCGCTGGCTACCTGTACCAAAACAATACTACCGCAAGTGATGCAGGCTCACTGTTAACGCAAGTTCCTGCAGATTCACTTATGGTGACGTATCAGACAGAACCTTTTAACCATTATAAATACATGAACGCATTCGGTACGGCGAACCAAGGCTCGATTGCAGAACTTTTTGCCGATGAACCACTGTCTCCACAACAGCAGTTTGCAGTTAATTTATTCGATGGATACCTAGAGAGTGCTGCGTCGCCAGAAACATTAAAAGCTTATTTGGGCACCGGGGAAAACATTAATCCTGTGTTGTACACAATTGGTATGGTACCGGTGTACAAAGTGGATATTGAAGACCCTGCCGCGTTATGGAAAACACTGGATCATGAAGAGCAGATGAGCGGCGCTAAGCATGAGTTGGTTAAGCTTGGTGACGTCGAGTATCGTCGTTACGAGATGACTGATTCAATTGACCCGCAGGACGGTATTGGCTTGGTTGTAGCCGTAGTTGATAACGTGCTTACGTTAACGGTTGATGTTCCGCAACTGGGCGTTCAAAACCCGATTAAAATGGCATTAGGGCTTGAAGCACCAAGTCAAAATATTGCTGACAGTGGACGCCTTGAGGCGTTGCAAGCCAAATACGGTGAAAACAACAACTCTTTTGGTTACTTTGATCATCGCGAAGTGATTAAAGGTTTGACGACGAAAGATGGCAATATGTTTGCTCGTCAAATCAGCACGTTGGATGCAATAGATCCTGAACCAACTATTGAGGAAATGCGTTCACCAGCCTGCCATACTGAGCTTACTCAAGTTGCAGAAAACTGGCCTCAGTCCGTCGCGTTTGCAGAATACAAGATGAAAGGCGATCAGGCGTTCATTAAAGGTTCTTTTGTTGTTGAGTCCAACAATAAAGTGATTCTAGATGCGCTCAAGTCGATTCGTGGTGTATTGGCTGAGTCTAAAAGTGATAAGAGTTTCTTTAGTATGGCGCTTGGTTTAGACATTAATACGCTAGCGCCATCGATTGGTCAGATTTGGGCTGACTTGACCCAGCCTCAATATCAATGCTCTTTATTGACACAAATGCAGCAAGAGATGGGCGGCCAGAATCCAGCAGCCGCTGTAAGCATGGGGTCAGGCATGGTTAACGGCCTCAAAGGCTTAAGCCTACAAATGTTTGATATCAAAGTAGATACTAATGCTCAGCATGGTGAAGTATTTAGCCAGCTAGATGGTATGTTGTCTCTTTCTGCCAATGATCCAATGATGCTTATTCAAACTGCGCAAATGTTCGTTCCTGAACTTGCTCAATTGCAAATTCAACCGGATAACCAACCTGTTAATGTCAGTGACCTATTAGAAATGCATACTGGCATGAAGGTGGACGTGTTTGCTCGTCTAAACGAAAACCATTTCACCCTTTACAGTGGTGATAGTGCTGCGGAAGCAAGCAAAGAAGTGATGGCGCAATCACTTTCTCCAAATGGCTTGTTCAGCTTTGATTTTGATTCAGAACGTATTTTGGAAGTGTTAGAGAGTGCGTCGTCAATCACTGGGGAGCCGGTTCCGGATGATGTTGTCAAAAGCTTACAAGGCGAGCTTGTTGGTGGTATGACGATGGACGTGACAGACCAAGGTATTGGTTTTGAGTTTGATTACCGTGGTGCAACTAAACCTGTAACGGTTGCACAACAGTAACACATTGAGTAGAAAAAGGCGGCATATGCCGCCTTTTGTTATTATGTACCGCATTAAAAAGCGAGTGGGAAGAGCGACGCTTACTCATCTATTTGAGAATGAGAGTATTGCTGATATTCAGGTAACTCTTTTCTTAAGTTACTAAATGTCGCCCATGCACTTTCTTTTGAAAGTTTGTTGATCAGCCAGTTTGGCAATAGACCTCCGGGGTCAGCAAACGCCTTGTATTCCACGAGTGTTGTATCGTTTGTGAGTTTTTGTAACTCCCAAGTCGCATCAACCGAGCGAATTCGAACATAACCATTTTGTTCAGCAATATATGAGTCAGGTGCGCTTTTGATTTCTATCGTGAATCCCAGCTCATCGACCCAGTACTTTGAGTAGGTGACCATATCCCGATTTTTGGCAGGCCATGGTGCTTTAAACTGGGTGTAAACGATGTTCTCGGTGGCCGATATTTGATTTAAAACCCGGCTATGACTGGCATTGTCAATCCAGTTCGGGATATTGTCACTGTCTTCCAGTAGCGTTAAAAATGCACCATAGCTGGTGGGTGTGAACATCCGGGCACGGATCTCAACTAAACCGTCACTATGTTCTCGGGAGTAAATTGTGATTCCATTCTTGTCACTCTCGAACTGCCAGTTCTCGTTGGCGCTCGCATCAGTACCAGCGGATATCAATGTGGCGAGTGTTAAGGCGCCCATTCTTAAATGCAACATCATGTTAGTATCCGCCAACTTTTCCTAAATTTAAGTTTATACGATTTGTCGTAACTATAAGGACAATAGTATGTTTTTGTTATTGTTCTGAAGGTTGCTCTGCACTGAAGCCACGTTGAATGTTGGTGAAGGTAAGCGATGCAAATATTACGATAACGATCGCTAGATGCCATGCTTGACTCAATCCAAGCTGTACCAGAGTTAAGCTGACCAATGAGGAGACGACCATTTGTCCACCACCAGACATTGCCGCTGCGGCACCTGCTTGCTTTTTATAAGGTTGCATTACCATCGCTTGTGCACAAGGTAGGGCAATACCATTACCCAAGATCATTAATAGCTGTCCTAGCATCAGAAATAGAGGCTCAACAGGACAGAAAAATAGCCATATTGCGGCAGCGAGGTGAAGAAATGGGGTGCAGAGCAGCATTTTCTTATTGCCAATAATTGGCCTTACTCGGTTACAAATCGTGGTACCACATAACATACCCAAAGCGGGAATGAGTGCCCACATTGCGTATTGAGCGGAGGTCATGCCAATTTGATCTTGCATGATAAATGGCATCACAGAGACTGTCGTAATCATTAAGCTGAAGTTTAACCAACTGATACTGGCGAAACTCATAAAGTAACGAGACGTAAGTAAGCTCTTGTATTGGAGCAACATGTTTCGGGGTGACGGAATGACAGAACGTTTTGCGATGGTTTCTGTGAACTTAAAGGCGATGATTACCCAGGCCAGCGAGACATAGCCCAACAGAGAAATAAACACCATACTCCAACCGAAGTGGAAGTTGATAAAGCCGCCAATCACAGGTGCAATAAGTGGCGTGATTGAAGCCGCCATGGCGATGTAAGACATTGCCACTGGGAGTTCATCCCCGCTAAACCTATCTCGAGTCGACGCCCTCGCGAGTACCGCGCAGCATCCTGTACCTAACCCTTGTAAAAAGCGCCCCATCACCATCCCTGTAAATGTGTCACTGAAGAAAACAATCATCAGCAGACCAGACATCGCGATGAGTAAACCGGTAAGTAATACTCTTTTTCGTCCTAAAGCATCTGACACTGGCCCGTAGATAAATTGAGAGGGGCCAAAGCCGAGCAAATAAATACTCACAAGTAGTTGAGCTTGGTCGAGGGAGATGGAAAAGTCTTTTGCTATCCATGGCAAAGAGGGCATGACTAGCCCCATGCTCAACTGGCCAACGCTAATAATAAGACAGGCGAGTAGTATAGTATGAAAGTTGATTGGGCGACTCATGACGGGTCTCCATTCAAACAACTTTTTTGGCGTCGTGATCTTAAGCCACCTTCGTCATCCACTTCATTTAGCTTTGCTTTGACCCGCTTCACAGTCGATAGACTGACTTCGCATTGCTCTGCTACGTTTTGCAATGTGTAGCCTTCTAGCAGTAACGTTGCGATCTGTTGGTGTTTGGTTTTGTTTGCGGGGCGGCCGCGAAACTTCTGTTTCCATAATTCTGGCTGCTCTTTAATGGCCTGTCGCCCTTGCTCTGCGGCAAACAGGCGATGTTCAGTCTGCACTTTCCCATATCCAGATAACACTGTGAGTAGTGTTTGAGTTTGAACAGAACCTGGCTCAAAAGTTATTGATTCACATACGGTTTTTAATGTTACCCCTTTATCGAGTAGCATTTTTATCGTGTTCAATGCTTGACTAAAGTCGCGACCAAATGCGGTCAGCCACCAGAGCACAATCGTATCCCCAGCTCTGACGGAATCGAGCAGTCGTAAGAATGCCTCTCTCTCGGTTGGAGGCATGCAACCACGAACCTTATCCTCAAAATGCTGAGCTTCGGGCGCAAAAGCTTTTAGAGTATTAAGGTGCTCTTGGTAAGCTCGATTTTTTGGCGAATAACGAGTGTAAAGATACGTGGTCATAAGGATTATGAGCCTCTTTTTTTGGTTCATATAGTGTGATGGCTCATAAATATACATGGGTTCATTAATGCTTACAACACTAAATGAGCCGTTTGGGTGTCAGAGGCAAATAAAAAAGCCAACCGAATGGCTGGCTATAGCTATTTAAGCTTTTGTTGTCTGGCGCTCGATTAACTTCACTGGCACCATCATTTTTACTAGGCTGCCGTTTTTCGTATTAATTTGATCAACAATGATCTTCACGCACTCGCGAGCGAGGCGACGGAAATCCTGGCGGAATGTGGTTAGTTGATAGCTCAACCATTCTGTCTGAGGAATATTATCAAAGCCAATGACTTGTAAGTCCTGAGGAATGCTCAACCCGCATTCTATACGGGCGATATCCATGACCGCCATAGCAAGGTTATCGGTTGCACAGAACACCGCTTCAGGCCGATTTTTGTCTGCCAGTATGGCACGGACTTTATCAAGTGAGCTCGCGTAGTCATAACTGGCTTCAATGATGCGTGGCGTCTTGCCGGTTAGGTCTTCAAATTCAGAGCAGAAGCCGCTTTGGCGTTCGTCATTCGTAAAGGTTGGCACTTCTCCCGTCAAATAAACCGCGTTCTTCACGCCACTTTTGTGCAGAAGTTGCGCGGCTTGTTGGCCTGCTTCGTAGTTGTCACTGATAACGTAGCTACTCCTAGTACCTTCAACAACTCGTGCGTATTGAACAATTGGGATATTAAACTCTTCACATTCTTCATAAAGGGACTTATTGAAGG
This sequence comes from Vibrio sp. Vb2880, assembly GCF_033337975.1. NCBI lineage: Bacteria > Pseudomonadati > Pseudomonadota > Gammaproteobacteria > Vibrionales > Vibrionaceae > Vibrio > Vibrio sp. Vb2880. Next base: position 230,566 of record NZ_JAWORT010000001.1, on the reverse strand, counting down.
TTGCGGAAGCGGCAATGACACCATCGACGCGATACTGGAAGATATTTGGGATTGAGTGGCCCTCTTCTTCATCCACTTGCCATGGAATCAATACGGCAGAATAACCTTTTTTCTGTAACTCACTGGAAATTAATTGCAGTGTTTTCATATGGATAGGGTAATCCGCATCAGGAAACACTAAACCTATCAATTTCGATTCGTTTGTGGTCAGGCTACGTGCAAAGGCGTTAGGGCGGTAGTTAAGGGCTTTAGCCGCTTCAAAGACTTTTTGCTTGGTCTTTTCGGATACTGAGCTACCCGGAACAAACACGCGCGATACAGTAGATTGAGAGACGCCTGCCATCTTTGCCACATCTTTTGATGTGACTACGTGTTTAATTGATTTCATGAATAAAACTTAGTTGCCAGTAATTGAGGTCATAAGACTAGCATAAATAGGTACGTATTCATAAATGTTCTGACGGGGTATCCTAAGTAGAATAATGGCTTTGGAGTATTAAAAAGCAAAATGTGGGTTAACCCATTTGGTTTGCTTTGAGCTAGCACTAGATCTAGTGCGTAGATACTGTCCGTTTGTTGGACGTACAGTATCTACGTAAAGAAGATTAATTTGCTTGTTTGACTGCAACTTTACGTTTCGGGGAGAGGAGTGAATACCCCATGTATCCGATGCAAGCGGTAGCGACAAGAATAGAGCAGCCACGCATAAAGTTAATCAGCATAGGAGCGTTGTCGGTAAACGCGTTGATCCCCCAAAGCATCACGAGAGAGAATACAAACATCACTAGTAAACCATAACATGGAGCATCGATTTTGCCGGGAACGACATACCAACCATCTTCCTTGATTGGTTTATTTAGACGAGCATATTCCGCTTGCTGGCCTTTCACTGTGTAAAGATGCATTTCATCTTGTTTACCCGTCAGGAGAAGGCTAGCAATGTAAGCGACAACGGCATTCACAAGGACGCCAATCACGCAATACCAAGGCCACGCAATATCGGTCGCAACGGCTACATACCAGATCACCAAGAAGCTAGCAGCAACGCCAATTAACAAGCCTTTTTCCGTAATGTGTTTTGAGTAGAAACCAAGGACGAACATACAGAAGCTCGCACCGACAAAGTAAGAGCCTGCCTTACTCAGCACTTCCAGTACCGAGCCTGTGCTGGTGGCAAACATGATCGCTGGAATGATGACCAAAATCGCCCACGCCACCGTGAAGAAACGCGATACCTTTAAGTAATGCTCTTCCGACTCGTTTTGCTTGTAGAAGCGTTTGTAAAAGTCAGCCACAGAAACGGTCGCCATTGAGTTAAATGCGGAATCGAGACTCGACATACTTGCCGCCAGAATCGCAGCGGCAATGATGCCCATCAAGCCTGGCATTCCATATTCACTCGCATAATGAAGAATGATGGTGTTGCCGTTTTCAAACTCTTTACCGTCGTAATAAGCGTTGAACAGGACGCCAAGCAAGATAAAGACAAAGTAAATAAAGAAGGCCACGTAACCCATCATCAACATTGCCTTTTTCGCATCGCCCATGTTTTTCGCGGCCATACAACGTTGTACCATCATCTGGTTACCGCCATACACGGTGGTGTGGAACATCGTCATTGCGATAACGCCGGCCCATACCGTCGTTACTTGGCTTAGGTCAAAACTTGTTTGTAGGGCATCGGTCATTCCTTTCGCTTTGAGTTCTGCCATGACCTCCGTCATCGGGGCTGGCATGCCATTCCATACAGCTTCAATGATGATGAATGCGCCAATAAATAAGATTACTGCTTGAATCACATCGGTCCAAATGACGGCCGCGATACCGCCCATTACGGTGTAGATAAGGGCAATTGCAGTGACGATCATGATGCAGTACATCACGTCGATACCAGTAATGAACTCTAAAATCATTGCTGTGGCATAGAGTACCGCTGCTGAGCTCAATGCTTGTTTGATAAGAAAGATAAACGACAATGTCAGTCGTGACGCCTTACCGAAGCGTCGTTCTTGGTACTCGTAGATAGAGGTTAAACCGTTGTTGTAGAAAAACGGCATAAACACAGCCACGATAAAGAAGATCACGAGAGGGTAATTGAGGTGAATCGCGATAACCGACAGACCTTCTTTGTAAGACCAAGCTGGCCCGCCAAGGAAAGACATGGCACTAACGTACGTACAAACGACTGAAATACCGATCGCCCACCAAGGGATGTTTTTGTCACCCAAAGCGAATTGGCTAGCTGAAGTTACTCGCTTACCAATCACCGCACCCAGTACTAACGTTAGGGCAATGTATCCGCCAAGGATGCTCCAGTTAAGTGCGCCAAACTCATGCATAATTAGGTCCTTCTAACTGTTCTTTCATTTGTGCAAACACGTCATAGCCAAGTTGTAGCAGGATATGAACGATGTCGTTCGACACCCAGTTTTCTTTCAATAGATCGCCTTCGCGTCGCCAAATGTCCATAACGCGTAGCTCGATGTGTTTTCCTGTTGGAGCGAGGCCAAGCCAACCACTGTGGCCAGTGTGCGTGCCATACATATGTGGCCAACCACCTGTGGATACGTAGTCATTTTTGGCCAAAAAATTGACCTCAATATCGACACTTCGATCTGGGAAGGCAAACACAAATGGCGCTTGGTGGTGGTTACGGAAACCTTTGATACCGCGCGTCGTGCCAATACCTGCTGGGCCGTACCACATGAAGTCATTGTGCCAGTAGTTTTCTAAATCCATCGAGAAAAGATCTTTGCCATCAAAACGACCCAAGCAAGACAGCATATCTTCAACCAGCTGGGCGCTCTTTTCACTTTCTTCCAAAGACACAACAGATTGTTGAATACCGTTAGAAGTTGCAGGAGAAGGAACCAAGCCATCGTGACCTAAGCTTTTACGAAGAGGGTTGCAGCCTGCTTGATTCATCGCGTCGATGAAGTCTGGGATCATGTAAGATTCGGTGATTTGGTCGTTCTCCACACACACCATTTCGGTGTAACGCAAGTAGAGTGTTTTCCCTGTTGCTGGGATGCCAAACAGTGGTTGTTCAAATGTACCGATAAAGTAGCCGGTAGAGTTGTACCAAGTGCGGCCTTCGTATTCGCCGTGCATCACGATTATTGGTCGGCGCTCGGCATCAGGCAAAGCATTAACAAGTGGTGAGAGGAAAGATTCGTGGGTTGCATCTGGGCCATTAAGATCGTTCACAGGGTGCGCCACGCACCATTTTACGTCAGGGTTCAAAGCTTGCAGAGCGGCCTGCTTTTGCTCTTTATCTGCGGCTTTGAAGTAGTTCTGGTAGAACTGTTCGATGATGTTGAGTGACATGTTGCTTCCTTACTGTCTGTGATTTGAATGAATAGTGTTTAATCAGTCGTTAGCCTTGCTGTAGCAGGATTTGCTTCCAGATTGCGGTCTCGTCAAACAAAGTGAATTCGCGACGAAGACCCCAAGGGCCAAACTCAGCGTGGCTGATCCCCATGATGTAAACCTCTTTTCCTGAAGGCTTACCAAACATCCCGTATCCCTCATGCTTACCGTGCAAAGACCATCGAATCGCAGCGCGTGGTGACATCATGTCGTCATCTCGGCCGATACGATGGTGAACGGAAAATTGAGCGTTAGGGAAGGACGCACGAAGGGCCATCCAAAAATGATCGACTTCCGAGTGTGATAGGGCGGTTTTTCCTCGGGTGTATTCGCAGATGCAAGCGCGGTCGTACTCTTTCGGTACTATAGAGAACTCGGCGTTCATAAGACTTCTTAGAATCGCTTCGTAGCGTTGACCGTATTCATTGTCATTGCCTACACCCAAATAAGGTCCAGGAATGTCGACTTCAGGTGTGAACGGAAATGGGCTTGATTCCACGCCACCTTCAAATTCGATTTGTTGGCGTGCAAACTCTTCTGACGTCATGCCCAGTTGTTTCGCGATATCGGCTTGATCGCGAACCAACCATTCGTCATTGATTTGGTTATTGATGGCGTGGCAATCCGCGATAATACGGAAACGAAGTTTACGGTTCGAGGCTTGTCCGTAGAAGCCGTTGCCACTGTGTGTTGCAGTAGAGATGATTCGATGAGAAGAAAGCATACCTTGCTCTGGCGTACCAGACCAAATGACATCTTCGCCATATAGCGTGCGATCTGGAAACTCAGCCAGTGTTGCCATTGTTGCACTGATCACCCCTTCGTTTCCTTGAACGATAGAGAGTGGCGTGCGCACAACAATGTCAGGTGAGTAGTAGTGTTCTAAGGTGTTTAAACCTCGGTCTTCCCAAATCTCTTTTGTGATACCAAGAATGTAGTCGGGAAAGTCACGCCACTTTTCATCGAAGCCAACCATGGCCATAAATCACCTCCGTAATTGAATAATTATGTTTGTCTTATGTTTTTGGTTACGTATTCAAAATATATTATGTTGTTAGTTTGTCAATGGATTGTTTTCTTATTGTTTAAATAGCGTGCTAATGATCAGACTTTTAACAATTGAGCGGAAAATAAACTAAAAAAGTACAGGAGAGATGGAAGCTATCTCTTATCGAGACGTGTTAATAAGAAAGGAGGTCAAAGTTTTTTGTATGAATTTCCTAATATCTTATTGTTTTTTAATCGCTTAATTTATTTTTATCTGTTTGAATGGAAACAAATGATTAAGCCAAAACTGATAATCATGCAGATCAAGGCACCCAAATAGACTTTATCGCTAATATTCAGCTATTTTGGTGTCAATTATCCTTATATCTTTCAAATTTTCCTTTTGCATACGAATGCTTAAAGGCTTTTTTATTAAATCGGAAGTAAATAACGAATAAGCCACTAGAAAGGTGTTTATCTAGTGGCTATAACAGTCATAAGCGCTCTATGAGTGCAACGATCAGGATAAAAGCGCAGGTAACGATAGCGAGATGGCAGGGATGAAGGTAATCAACATCAAGGCCACTATCATTGCCCCAATCCAGCCCATAATGGCTTTAGAGAGCGACTCTATCGGTACTTTGCCTACCTGACTTGCCATAAACAAGTTGGCACCTAAAGGAGGCGTAACAAAGCCAATGGCCAAGTTCACGATCATCACGATACCAAAATGAACGGGGTCCATGCCGAGTGCTGACGTAATGGGTAGCAGAATTGGTGTGAGAATAACAATGGCCGCCAGCGTTTCCATGAAGGTACCGACAAGCAACAACAGAACATTGATGCAAAGCAGTATCAGCAGTTTGTTTTCGGTAATCGATAGAATGAACTGAGCAATTTCAGTCGGCAGACGTTCTAGGGTCAATATGCGGCCAAACGTCACGGACGCACCCACAATAACGAGCACTGCGCCAACTAACACTGACGACTCTAGAATGATTTTCACAACTTGCGCTGGTTTGAGCTCTTTATAAACAAACATGCCAAAGAATAAGCCATAGAGCACACCAATGGCGGCTGATTCGGTAGGTGTGAAGATACCGGAATAGATACCGCCGAGAATGATCACGGGTAGTAGCATTGCCCAGCTGGCTTCTTTTAGCGCAGCAAGACGCTCTGCCCAAGTCGCTTTGCGTTCGTTACCTGTGTAGCCCCGCATTTTTGAGACAATTAGACAGTAGCCGATCAATACCATACCGACGACCAAGCCAGGAATGATGCCCGCCATGAACATCTTAGTTACCGAGACTTCAGCTGTGATCGCGTAGACGATCATCACCACAGAGGGTGGAATAATGACCCCAATTCCGCCGGAAGAGGCTATCAAGGCACCGGCAAAGCTGCGGTCGTATCCTTTCTTCACCATAGATGGAATCATCGTCAGGCCGATAGCGGCAACAGTGGCAGACCCCGTACCAGAGATGGAAGCGAAGAACATGCACGCCACAATGGCGACGATGCCAAGCCCACCAGTAAAGTGGCCAAAGAAGACCTCCGCCACGTGTAATAATCGTTTTGAGATCCCTCCTTGGCTCATAAGGTTACCTGCCAAGGTAAATAGAACGACGGCGAGGAGAGGGAAAGAGTCGAGCCCTGTTACCATTCCTTGGACTAAAAACTCGATGTTAAGAAACGGCAGACTGAGTATCGCGACCATACTGGCTGCCGCCAGAGCAATACCGACCGGAACGCCAATGAGCAGAAGCAGACCAAAGCTGCCAAACAAAAGTGCAGACGTCATGCGTTAAACTCCAATAGTCGGTTAGAAGTACGGTACTTTGCTTTGATATGGCGATAGCGTTGGCGAGAAAAGCGAACTCGTTCATTGCTGGTGGAGCACGCGTTCACACGTTGATAAATGCTTGTCACTAGGCGCGCGCAGCTTAATAGTGCGCAAACTAAAACAGAGGCATACAAACACGCAATAGGAATTTCCATTGCGGGTGCAATCTGACCGAGTTGCAGGCTGCGATTGATCACCTTAAATCCAAACCAGGCGACAGTGGCACTAAAGGCAAGGTAGATAAGATCAGAAACAATCAAACTGAATTGCGTCCAATTGCCCGGAAGTTTATCGATGAACACACGAATGCGGATGTGTCGATCATCTCGGATACAGTAGCTGATGCTAAGGTACATCGCCCATACGAATAAATAGCGTGCCAGCTCTTCAGCCCACGCGATCGTTGCGTCAAATAGGCGTAGTGCGATTTGCAAGCACAGTAAAGTTGTCATCATCGAGATCGCGATAACAATAAGGGTAGGTTCTAGGTACTTGTCTAGTAAGCGAAACCACTTCATATTTACCTCCAAAACGGAAAGCACGACCTGTTTCCAGATCGTGCAAAAGAGTGGGAGTTATAGGCGTTCTATCTCGGCAATCACGCTGTCAAACAAGTCTTCGCCTGTCTTGCTACGCAGATCTTGGTACACGGCTGCATTCATTTTCTCTTTCATGATGCTGCGCACGTCATCTGGGACGATGTTAACCGTCATGCCTTTCGCTTTGAGATCTTTGATCACTTCTTGATTTTGCTTAGCGGCGAACTCGCGCTGCTTAGCGATGGTTTCTTTGCTTACTTCACTGATCAGCGCCTGTTGCTCTGCAGGCAGTGAATCCCAAAACGATTTGTTCATGAACAGCACGTAGTTGGTGTAAATGTGGTTGGTCAAAGAGAGGTACTTCTGCGCTTCATAAAAGCGTTCGGCATAAATCGAATAGATGCCGCTTTCTTGAGCGTTTATCAGACCTTGTTGGAGCGAGGTAAATATTTCACCCCAAGAAAGAGGCGTTGGTGCGGTACCCACGGATTTCCAAGCACTGATCTGGGTTGGGTTCGATGCTGAGCGAATCTTCAGCCCTTTCAAATCTTCAACGCTGTCTATTGGTTGTTTGTTATTAGTCACGCTACGAAAGCCGACCTCCATGAAGCCCAAGCCGTGAAAACCCTTTGATTCCATAGCATTCAACAATGGTTGTCCGATCTTCTCGCTGTCGAGCGCTTTGTGCGCTTGCTCTTCGCTATCAAAAAGGTAGAACACGTCGAGCACGTTAAATTCTGGGACATAGGGAGAGAGTAAAACAGACGCTCCAAACGTCATTTGTAAGTTGCCTTGCTGCACAAGTTCCGTGGTCTCACGCACATCGCCCAGTTGTCTCGCCGGGTAGATTTCGACCTCGATCTCACCGTTTGAGCGTGCTTCCACTTCTTGTTCGAAATAGAGCATTGCTTTGTGTACTGGAGACGTTTCTTGGCTGTCGTGAGCAAGACGAATAACGTTACTTGCAAACGTATTCATGCTGGTCAGTGCGAATCCCAGTGCAGTAAGCGAAGTTATGATTGCTTTCTTCATCGTTCTTCCTTGTTTCTGGTATGACCTGCCATAGGCATTCGTCGGCAAGACACACTACTTGTTATGTTTTTATAAATTAATTGAGCAATTCATATCCATTTTGCATACGAATCCAAAATAAAACATTCAAGTAACAAGTCAATAACAAGGTCAGAAAATTGAAGCAGAATTGAATAATGATTGGCTGAAATTTAATCGCGGTCACAGAAAAATGCCCCGCTCGAAAGCAGGGCATTTTGTTTATTAAGAATGAATAAATATGAATTTATTAAAGGGTGCTGCTGCGTTCGATCAAGGTGCCTTGCTCGAGAAGATACTCACCCGTTGCGTCCTGATTGCCATTGATGCGGTTCATCAGATCTTCAACTGCGCGCTGAACAATTTTGTCGACGGGTTGAGCGATGGTCGTCAGATCATAACTAGGCCAAGCAGACATCGGAATGTTATCCACGCCCATCACGGAGAAGTCTTGAGGGATCTTTGCTCCGGCTTGGCGTAAACCATCCATCACACCCATGGCGAGGATGTCGTTTGCACAAAAAATTGCATCGGGTTTGCTAGTGTGCGACAAGATCGCTTTCGCCGCTTCTAAGCCTGCTTCAAAGCTGTACTTGGCTTGGATAAAGGTTGGTGACGGGGAGCCGAGTTCTTGCAATTTTGAAGAGAAACCCAGCCAACGCTCTTCACTGGTCATGGAGCCAGCATCGCCACTGATATAAGCACACTGTTTTGCGCCTTTCTGCGTTAAATACTCGGCTGCTTGTTGGCCCGCCAATCGGTTATCAATACCAGAGCTATTGGCATTAATACCCTCGGCGTAGCGGTTAATCAAGCTTAAATGAACGCCAAACTTTTCGCATTGGGCAAACGCGCGTGAGGTTAAACGGCTGGTGGCGATAACGAGTCCGTCCACTTGGTATTCAATGGCGCGTGAAATGGCGAGATCGAGGTCGTCCTTGTCGATAGGGCAAAGCACAACTTGTCCGCCTCGCTTTTGAATTTCGACAGCCAAAGCACGAGATTGCATGTCGTACATTGGGTTTGATTCGCTATCTAACGCAATCGCCACTAAGCCTGAACGATTCGAAATCAGACCTCGGGCGATGGCATTCGGTGTGTATCCGAGCTTAGCTGCGGCATCCATCACCATTTTGCGTTTCTTCTCGCTAATACTCGCAGTCGGGCTGAATGCTCTAGATACCGTCGATTGAGAGACGCCGAGCATCTTCGCGACGTCGATCGAAGTTACTTTCGCTTTAATGGTGATACTCCTTATTTAAGGCCATTGAACCTTCTCATACGTGCTGAGTGTATGGGCTAGGGGATTTCTGTGTCTAGAGCATTACATTGATAAGGCGTAAATATCAGAGAAAACTCAAGAATTCATCACATTTCTCTCTTGCTTGAAGCCATCAATGATCATTTTGTGTTCAGAGCCAACACAAAAGAAGCTAACGCCGAGTTCACGCCATTCCCGAGCTTGTTGAGCCGTCGCGACAAACATGCCAACAGGTTTATTGGCGGCTCTGGCCGCTTCGATTACTCGCATACTTGCTTGTGCGACTTTCTCATCATGAACGCTATCAGCACCATAAGCGACAGTGAGATCAACTTGGCCAATGAAGAGCGCATCAATTCCTTCAACATTGGCAATCGCTTCAACATTTTCAACCCCTTGAGGGTCTTCAATTTGTGCAATGACAATCGTATTCGCACGGCTGTCTTTTAAGTGTTCAACCATGGGCTTAGTGGCGTATTGCGCTGCTCGACTGGAACCAGCATACCCTCGGCCACCTTCTCCGTAATGGCAGATTTTCGCCAGTTGCGTCGCTTGCTCAGCAGTACAAACATGGGGAATTTGTACACCCGCCGCGCCACAGTCAAGCGCGTTCAAAATGGTTGAAGGAGCGCTGTCTTGTACTCGTACCACGCACGCGAGGTCATTCGCTCTGGCCGCCATGATGCACAGATCAAGCGAGGAACGATCGAAAGGTGCGTGCTCTGCATCCAGTACCACAAAAGGCAACTCTGCCAGTGCCAATACCTCGATAATGTGAGGATGAGGGGTTTTAACAAATGTACCTAATAGCGTTTCTTTAGTCAGACGTTGCTTAAAATTGCTCATAATTCTCTCCTTTGCAAAGGTATGCAAAAACTAACACGATGAAATGTAAATGATGAGTAAAAATGATGTGATCTAAAACTCATTTTTGATTAAAAATTAAACTCAATCAAGGTCCTTATTACTTACTTTTATTTGTTTAAATTAATCAATACAAAGGCTTAAGGGTGGTTTTTTTGGTTTGTTGACTTAACTTGTCAAATGTTAATTAAGTGTTTAATCTGATTTTGCATTCGTATCCAAAAGCATAAAAATAACCGTTCGTCAGCCTCAATGTTCAAGGAGAAACCCAATGGCACGCATTTTAAAAAACGGAATCACTGAAGAAGCATCAGCATCAAACGACGCAAAAGTGCGTCAGATTGTTGAAAACATTCTTGCTGATATTGAATCGAAAGGTGATAGCGCTGTACGTGAGTTGTCTGAAAAGTTTGATAACTGGTCGCCGGAGCAATTCCGCCTGTCAGAAGAGCAAATCCAAGCCTGTGTGGATGCGCTTGATGAATCGACTCGTCATGATATCGAGTTCGCTCAGCAACAAGTTCGAAACTTTGCTCAAATTCAGCGTGACTCAATGAAAGACGTCGAAGTAGAAACCATGCCTGGTGTGGTACTGGGGCATAAAAATATTCCAGTCAACAGCGTGGGTTGTTACATCCCTGGCGGTAAATACCCATTGGTTGCATCCGCTCACATGAGTGTACTGACGGCGAAAGTCGCGGGCGTAAAACGTGTTATTGCTTGTGCGCCACCGTTTAATGGCCAGCCGAATGTGGCGATTGTCGCTGCGATGGCAATGGCGGGTGCGGATGAAATCTATTGCTTCGGTGGTGTTCAGGCGGTAGGTGCAATGGCTCTGGGGACGGAGACTATTGCACCGGTCGATATGATTGTAGGGCCGGGTAACGCATTTGTAGCAGAGGCAAAACGTCAGTTGTTTGGTCGCGTCGGTATCGATTTGTTTGCAGGCCCAACGGAAACCCTAGTCATTGCCGATGAGAAAGGCTGTGACCCGGAATTGGCAGCGGCAGACTTGCTTGGTCAGGCTGAGCATGGTTACAACTCTCCCGCTGTATTGTTGACCAATAGCGAAACATTTGCGCAAGAAACCATCAAAGAGATCGAACGTCAGTTAACCATTCTCCCAACGGCTGAAGTTGCGGGTAAAGCGTGGGCAGATTACGGACAAGTGATTGTGTGTGATAGCTACGAAGAAATGGTGGAAGTGGCAGACGATATCGCTTCTGAACACGTGCAAGTGATGACGGAAGATCCTAAATACTTCCTAGATAACATGACCAACTACGGTGCCTTGTTCCTAGGTCGTGAAACCAACGTTTCTTACGGCGATAAATGTATTGGTACCAACCATACACTGCCAACGAAGAAAGCGGCGCGATACACCGGTGGTCTTTGGGTAGGTAAATTTATCAAGACCTGTACTTACCAGCGTGTAACGGAAGCTGCGTCGCTAAAAGTCGGTGAGTACTGCTCTCGCTTGTGTGCACTCGAAGGTTTTGCTGGCCACAAAGAGCAAGCGGATATTCGTGTGCGCCGTTACAAAGGCAAAGTGGAAGAGGCGTAATATGTCGAAACTTGCCTTAGTCACAGGCGGCAGTGGCGGACTGGGTGCCGCCATTTGTCGCAAGCTAGCTGAATCGGGATATCGCGTAATTCTGACTTACAACAGTAATCAGAAAGCGGCCGAGGATGTGCTTTCCTCGCTGCCACGTAACGAGCATCTAGCATTCAAATTGAACGTGGCAGATTCTAGTGCGATTGAACAGCTTAAACATCAAGTCAGTGAAATAAGCGACAAGCTGGATTTGTTGGTCAACTGTGCGGGGATGACGAAATTCGTCGCGCACTCTGATTTGCAAAGTTTAGATGACCAGCTGTTTGACCAAATTTTCCAAGTGAACGTCCGTGCGCCTTTTGCCATGGTTCGAGCGTTTGAGCCTTGGCTTAAGCAAGCCAATGGTTGTGTGGTGAACATTACTTCTATCGCGGCACAGACTGCGATGGGGAGCAACATTGCTTACTGTGCAAGTAAATCTGCCGCGGAGAACATGACCCGTTCTTTAGCTCGCGCTCTGTCTCCCGAGGTTCGAGTTCTGGCTGTTGCTCCAGGGCTTGTCGACACTGAGTTTGTCAAAGGCTTGGATGACGCATGGCGTAATCAACAAGAACAATCCACACCGCTTAAGCGTTTAGCCAATGATGAAGAAGTCGCTCAAGCCGTGTACGCCGCGGCAGATCTTCTGACCTTCTCGACAGGCAATACCATCGCGGTTGATGGTGGGCGACCTTTAGGTCTGTAACACACTTTCGGTTTGTAACTAACTTTAGGTTTGTAACTAACAATTCAAAGGCTAGGTCCAAACAAGGACAACAAGGATTTACAATGACTCTACAATCTAAAATGAATAATAATCTGGTCCGCTACATGGAACTGATTCCGGGTACGAGTGCGTTTATTGATGCGCGCACGCCAGGCAGTGATCTGAAAGATAACTTCTGCATTATCGGTGCTGGGGTGGCAGAAAGCAGTCGTCAGCATGTTCATATTCGCGATACGGCGGGCTTTAACATTGGTGCCGCAGGCCAACCGCCGGGCATCAAAAATTCGTTGCACTCTCATCGTACCGCCGAGCTTTTCTTGGTGTTCAAAGGTCAGTTCCGTTTTTATTGGGGGAACGATGGAGAGCATGAGGCGGTGTTGTCTCACGGTGACGTCATCTCGATTCCAACCAATCTCTTCCGTGGATTTGAAGTGGTTGGCCGCGATTACGGCTTTATGTTCTCGGTACTTGGCGGCGACGATTCAGGTGGCGGCGTTATTTGGCATCCAAACGTTATTAAAGACAGTCAAGGTTATGGTTTATACCTCAAAGCCGATGGCACACTCGTGGACACCATTAATGGCGACCCGGTGCCACAAGAATCAGAATTGATGCCGCTGCTTACCGAAGAAGAGCTCGCGACCTTCGATACCTACACCGCAGAAGAGATGATGCCATTTGTCGCTCTGCAAAAAGATTATCGTGAAATCAAAGGCGATTTCGGCGGAAGCAACGTGAAACAATACGCCTTAACGGGTCATCCTTTGGCGAGTTATGACTTCCAAGTAAAGAGTGAAGATGAAGTGAGCATCATGGCTTATGAGCTTTCTGAAGGTGGCTCGATTCCTCAACACTGCCGAGAAGAAAAACAAGTACTTATCAACTTTGATGGCGATACAGAGGTGGTCCTCACGCATCAAGGCGAACAAGCTAATGTTGTTTTAACGCGCGGTGATGTGCTGAATGTTCCAGAAGGTGCGTCTTATTCACTGACGAACTTGCGTGGTAATAGTTTGACGTATTGCATTCTTGGGTCTGATCAACCAAAGCCGCTGGCAGGAGAATAAAATGACGCAACCCACCTCGTTAGTTTGGCTACCCGGACTACTTTGTGATGGCACATTGTTTGAGGAAGTCAACCGAGCGTTGCCAAGTTGGGTTGAGCCTTCATGCCCGACGCTGGCCTCATTGCCGTCAATGGAACAGCTGGCGCAGAAAGTGTTGCAAGACGCACCGCAGGAGTTTGTCTTGGGTGGCCTATCAATGGGTGGGATTCTTGCCTTTGAGGTGTACCGCCAAGCGCCAGATAGAGTCAGAGGTTTGGTGCTAATGGACACCAACGCGGCGGATGAAAAGCCAGAGGTGACACAAAAGCGCGACGCACTGGTTAGTCGAGCGTTAAGTGGTGAATTTGAAAGCATTACGCCTGATACTCTAATGCCTGTGCTGATTCATCCAAGCCGTTTGCAAGACAAAGCGTTAACTGAGCGTATAGAAGGCATGGCGGTCAATGTAGGTTTGGAGGCATTTGAAGCACATGCTAAAGCGTTAGCAACTCGCCCGGATGCTCGACCTTTATTGGCGGACATTCAAGCTCCTACGTTGGTGATAACAGGTAAAGAAGATAAGCTTTGTCCGCTAGACAATCATCTGCTTATGGAGCGATGCATCCCAAACGTCACGCTTCATGTTATCCCTGAGTGTGGGCATCTATCTACGCTTGAGCAGCCTTTAATTATTAGTGAAGTGATGACTACTTGGCTTCAAGATAACTTTGCTTAGTGTTGATAAGAACTTCATCACTCACCACCTTAAGGTTACTTGGGTATAGGTGGTGAGCGATGAGTATTATCAGAAGTAGTAGCGAATACCTGCCGCGAATTGATCATCACGGTTTTCGAATTTGCTGCCATCGTACTGATCTTTACCTAGGTCGAACTGGTATTCAGTCCAAACTAGGAATTTGTTCTTCTGGAAGTGGTATTCAAGACCAGGAATCAGCAAGTTACGCTCGTAGCCTTGTGTCTCGTCACCGCGATCTTCCATGTAGTTGTAGTTCAACGTTGGGCGTAGGCCGTTATCGAAGTGGTAGTAAGTGTAGATTTCGCCACCTAGGGTATCGAACATTACGTCCGTACCGCCTTGGCTCACTGCTTCCCAGTTTTCGCCAACGTGGAAAGTCGCACCCGCGTAGAAGCCGCCGTTGCTGTAGTTCGCGCCCAATAGCATGATGCGCATGTTGTCGCCGTTTTCTACGCCAACTACGCTTGCGTCTAGATCCGCAACTTCATTTTGATGGTAAGCCGCACCCAGTGTTACGCCATCAACGGGTTTGTAAGTGATCGACGCACCCATGCCGTTTTTCAGTGAGGCTGTCGCATTGCCTGCTAGAGCAACATCTTCACGCGTGGTTTGGTAAGTAAAGCCGTAGCTCACTTTTTCATTGATTGAATTACGGTACGTAATTGAGTTTTCTGCACGACCAGCACCGGATGCGATACCCCAGTCAGCTAGGTTGTAAACACCTGAGCCACGAGTACCGAATACACGACCTAAATCGGTGTACCATGCTACGTCGTAGAAGGTAGACCACTGCTTAGTACCCGCAGCAATCTTGCCGTATTTTTCGTGATCAACACCTGCGTATAGCAAGCGGTCGTAAATGTTGTCGCCGTTCGCGCCAGAGTTGTAGCCCCATTCCGCGTGACCGAAACCAGTCCAGCCGTTATCCAGACCCATTTGGCCTTTCAAACCGAAACGTGAGCTGCCGCTGTTCCATTCGCCGTTGTCATCACCGCCACGGTCTTGGTAGCGAAGATCGAAACGGCCATCGATGGTTAGGCTGTCGCCAGCGTCATTAACAAAAGTGTGTGCAGCAAAGGCTGAGCTAGAAGTAAGCGCTGCTAAAATCACTGCAGAAAGGGTCGACTTTTTCATCATCAATCTCATTATTCAGGGCGCAGAAAGCCACCGTGCGTTCATGCCCGTTTTGAATAAGGGTTCTATCTTGAGGTTGTGCCCCATCCTTGAGGCACGAGTTGGGAGCATGTCACCTGAACCGAGAGGGGATTCAGGCAACATAAAGGCGGGTTGACAATCCGCCCCTAGGACTTCTTATAGAGAAGGGTTTAGGATCTGTTGAGTACGCTCGAACACGTCTAGACCTTGCTGTTTTAGCCAGTAAGGAAGGTCGATCAGTACCCAGTTCTCAGATAGCTTGTCGCCGTCACGGTAGTAAACGTCAACCACTTGCATGTCTGCACGTACTTCACCACCTGTCATACCTAGGAAACCACCGATTGGCGTGTTAGATAGGTTTGGCCAGCCGAAGAAACAAGAGAAGTTACCTTCTGCGAAACGACATACGTGGCCGTTAAACTTCTTGTCTTTCAGGTTGTTACGGAACGGCAATTGGTGCTGCTGTTGGTAACGAGGAATTGTGTAAGACGCACCGATACCACATGGACCGTACCAGATCATGTCTTTAGACCAGCTCTTCTCAAGAACTTCTGGTGGGCAACCCATAGCGCCGCTGTCGTTTAGTGCAGATAAGTCATCAACCATCTTGTTCACTAGTGCTAGTGTTGCTACGCCTTCTTCTGGTGCTGCGTCTTCGAACAGTAGACCGTCGTGGTTACGAGGACCAGGGTATACGAAGTGCTTACCTGTTGATGGTGGTAGTGGGTAACAACCCGCTTGGTCCATCGCGCCTAGAAGGTCTAGGAATAGGCCAGTCTTAGTGATCTTGCCGTTTTCAACACAGTTAAATTCTGCGTAACGGATGTTCATGATTTTACCAGTTGGGCGCATGCCTAGGTATTCAGCGTCGAATAGACCCATGAAGTGACCCATACTCATTACCCAGATTTCACCTGATGTTACTTCGTTCTCACCACCGATGAAGATGTCTTGACGACGCTGCATGCGAGTCATTGATTTCATCAAAGGAGCCCAGAAAACGTCAGCCGCTGCTTGAGCGCCTTGTTGCTCACGGAATGGGTAAACCCCACGCCATAGGTAATCTTCTGACGTGTGTGCTTTTAGTACTTCTGCTACGTTCTCGTGAGTTGCGTTTTCCATTGCGCTGAAGTATTCACGTACAACGCGTTTCGCTTCTTGATATTTAGACATAATAAACTCTCTGATTTGCTGTCGAGTCGGCTTTGGGAACAGGACTCGAAATTAAGTTTTTTCATCCGGCCGGGGAGCCAGCCGGAGTTTTTGAAATTCAGTTACGCTTTTACTGCTTCGGCTTTTTTGCTCTTATCGAACACGCCGCCTTTTAGTGTCTCTGGCAGTGATAGCCATAGAAGACCTGCAAGGATCCATACGATTGGTGAACCCCACATTGCGGTTTGTAGGTCGGTACGCTCTTGGATGAAGATAAGTACCATTGGTGCCCACATACCGAGGATACGACCGCCGTGGAATAGCGCCGCGCCGTAGCTACGTAGGTGTGCTGGGAACAGTTCTGAGAAGTAACCACCCCATACCGCTGAAGAAGACAGACCGAAGTTGTAAATCAGACCAAGTAGAGCCAGCATGTTTAGGCCGCCAATCACCATGTCGCCAGGTGCAACAAAGAAGATTGAAACCATGATGCCCGCTAGGATGAAGCCAAATGCGTTCACCTTACGACCGAATTTGTCAGCTACCCAACCCCAGAACCACGCACCAAACAGTGAACCAAATGCTGAGATAGAGAAGATGAGACCGATGGTTGCACCGTCGAACATACGTACATCACGTAGGTAAGTGGTTACGAAGCCACCAAAGAATTGGAAACCATAGAAGTTAAGGCCAGCCAGTAATAGACACGTTAGAGTGATCTTACGGTAAGGCTTGCTTAACATTTCGCCCCAAGAGCCTGTTTTCGCTGGTGCGTCTGATTCTTCCGCTTTTGCTTGTTCTTCTTCACCGTAAGCGATCACTTTGCTGTCGCTAGGTAGCACAAAGATCATGACCACAGCGGCTGCCAATGGTGGGATACCACCAACAAGCATTAGGCTTTCCCATGGTGCATCAATGCTTGCAATAAATGCTGCATACGCACCCATTACCATCAGTGCTACAGAGAACATAGAAGACGCGAATGCCGTCAACTTACCACGTACCGTTGGCGTAAATAGGCCGATCATCAAGCTTACTGCCACGGTGAAGTAACCACCCAGTGACAAACCAATGATGAAACGCATTGCTGCCCATGTTGTGTAGTCGGTGAACATCATATTGATGATCGTAGCGCCACCGTTTAGGGCTGTGATGGTAATAAGAGTGGATTTCTTACCAAATTTTGTTGCGAACCAAGCACAGCTCAATGCACCGATAAGTGCACCAACCGACTGCCATGTATAGAACTGGGCAGTGTCTGACAGGCTAATACCATCATACGCTTCAACGATGTATGGGCGTACGTAGTCAATAATTACAAAGTTATAACAATAGAAAAAGTAACCAACCAGTATCGCTAGATAGGCAGCTACCCTTTGAATCATAGGAACTTCGCTCATGTGTCTTTTGGCATTCATGACCGATAAACCTCTATTTCACTTAGGATTTGTTGCTATTCAAACTTAAAGAACACGATCTTATTGTGATCATCTTCGATTTCGTGTCGTGGTGAATCATAGTTTTTTTAAGGTCATTAGATCCGTGATCAATATCAATTTTAAAATGAATGCGTACCCAATTAGTGGTTTTTAGTGATGGGAGTCTCATTAAATCGGTCTTTTTGGCATTTTTGAATATATAACCGTCTATATTGGTGATTGTAGTCACAGTTATGGCGGGATTATCGTTTAGATATGCTTTTTTAAAGTAATATCCAAGCACAAATAATTAGCACCCAGAATTATGGAAACCCTGAAATGGTTACGTACTCAAGTTTTGTGGTGATTGCGTTATATGTAGCAATTACCATACTAATCAGCTATTTAGTGAATAAGCGCTACAGCAATGGTGGCGACTTTTCCACGGGTGGAAAGCAATTTGGTTGGTTTACGGCGGGTGTTTCGATACTTGCGACTTACATTAGTGCGATGACGTTTGTAGGGATGCCTGGTTGGGTTTATAGCTCTGGCATGGAAGCGATGAGTATTCACCTTAACTATCCCATCGTTATCTTTTTCACCGTCATTTTCTTTGTGCCTGTCTTCTATAAGCTGGGTCTGACTTCGATTTATGAATACCTTGAGCACCGCTTTGGGGTGTATGCAAGAACCATCAACTCGATTGTGTTCATTGTGGTTCAATGTATCTCTGCGGGTGTGATTTTGTATGCCGTGGCGCTGATCTTAGTGCAAGTTCTGCCTATCAGTATTTCTGAAGCCATTATCTACATTAGTATTTTCACCGCTTGCTATACCTATGCGGGCGGGATTTCCACGGTTATCTGGACCGATATGTTGCAATCTGCAGTATTGGTGGCAGGCAGCATCGCTATCTTTGCCATTCTAATGACAGAGATTAATGCGGCAGATTACCTTTCTCGTGATCACCTGAATATCATCAACTTAGACTTCGATTTAGGCGTAGATACCACACTCTGGGCAGGCGTGGTTGCCGTGAGCTTTTTGCATTTGAGTGTGTACGGCACCAACCAATTGATCATCCAACGCACGTTAGCGACGAGATGTGAAAAGACGGCGCAGAAGTCGATGCTGTTGTGTGGTTACGGTGCGTTTTTCGTGTACTTGTTCTTCGCGGTACTCGGTGTCCTTCTGAGTGTTTTCTATCAAGATCAATCGTTTGAAAACAGCAACGAAGTGATTTTGGATTTCGTCTTCAACCACACTAACCCAATCGTCGTTGGTTTGATCATTTCCGCATTGGCGGCGGCCGCAATGTCGACCTTGGATTCGACCTACAACTCGATGGCGACCGTCGCAACGTTCGATATCTACAAGCGTTTCGTTCGCAAAAGTGCCGATGATGAGCACTACGAAAAAGTCGCAAGAAAGATGAGTTTGCTTGCGGCGGCTATGGTGGTAGTGCCAGCTCTTCTGGCGGTATCGAATGAATCGGTACTCAAAACCATCGCTAGTCTGACTTCTATCTTTGTTGGTATCCGTTTGGGTTCATTCGTGCTTGGTTTATTCTGGGTGAAAGCCAATGAGAAAGGCGTGATCGTTGGCAGTATCATGAGTGTGATTGCGGTGTTTACTGCGATGTATCTCGACGTGGCTTGGCCGTGGTTCGCGCCAATTGGTACGTTCGTCTTCCTTTTGTTTGGTGTGTTAGTGAGCCGTCGTTGGGGCGCTGTGACTGCCGAGCAACAAATCTTTATCAATAATCAAAAACATCTTTTTGCAAAGCCAACCGCAAGCCATTATGGGCTGTTGGTGTTCGCTGTGGCGACCATCGCTGCTTGTATGGTTCTCCCTGATTGGCTTTATGCTGCATTGTCGTAATAGGTAAGTTTATGCTGTCCATCTTTGATATTTACAAGATTGGTGTGGGTCCTTCTAGCTCTCACACCAATGGTCCAATGATCGCGGGTTACCACTTCACTCGTTTGATTGAATCGAACTTGGCAAAAGTGGTTCGTATTCAAGTCGATTTATACGGCTCACTCTCGTTAACAGGGATTGGTCACCATACTGACCGTGCAACCATTTTGGGTCTGTTGGGTAACAAACCAGATACCATCAAAATCGCTTCTGCGAATAAAGCGATGCGCAAGGCGATTGAAGAGGGCATGATGTCTGTCGATGGCCGTCATGAAATCGAATTCAACTACAAAACGGACATGTTGTTCCATGAAGAGAACCTTCCTCTGCATGAGAATGGCATGACGATTACTGCGTTAGATGCGCATGGCAATCAGGTTGGGTTTGAAACTTACTACTCTATCGGTGGTGGGTTCATCGCAACGGCGGATGAACTGCAAAATGGCAGTGCGACTGCACCCGTAGAAGTAGAGTTCCCATTCTCCAGTGCAGACGAAATGTTGGCACAGGCTGAGAAGAATGGCATGAGCCTCGGCGGCATGATTCTGAAAAACGAACAAGCATTTCAGGATATGGAAGCCATTAATCAACGCGCAGAACAGATCTGGCGTGTGATGACGCGTTGCATGGAGCGCGGTTTCGAGACAGAAGGTATCTTGGATGGCGGCTTGAACGTGACCCGCCGTGCGCCTAACTTGCTGAAGAAGCTTGAAGCAAATGAAGCAATCGAAAACGATCCGATGGAAATCATGGATTGGATTAACCTGTTTGCTTTTGCTGTGAGTGAAGAAAACGCGGCTGGTGGACAAGTCGTAACGTCGCCAACTAATGGTGCGGCGGGTGTGATTCCAGCGGTATTGATGTACTACCATCGCTTCATCAAAGAGCTCGATACTAAACAGCTTAAAGACTTCCTTGCTGTATCCGGTGCGATTGGCATTTTGTACAAAACTAATGCGTCTATCTCGGGTGCCGAAGTGGGTTGTCAGGGCGAAGTTGGCGTGTCTTCTTCCATGGCGGCAGCTGGCTTGACCGCGCTGCGTGGTGGTAGCAATGAGCAAATTTGTATTGCGGCCGAGATTGCCATGGAGCACTCACTAGGAATGACTTGTGACCCAATTGGGGGCTTAGTGCAAGTTCCGTGTATTGAGCGTAATGCAATGGGCGCAATGAAAGCGATCAATGCTTCTCGTATGGCATTAAAGCGTAACAGTAAATGTTTGATCTCGTTGGATAAGGTGATTGAAACCATGTATCAAACGGGCAAAGACATGAACAAGAAATACCGCGAGACGTCACTGGGTGGATTGGCTTTGATCCACCTAGCGCCGCCTTGCGAATAATGAGTTAGGCACATCTAACCAACAAAAAAGCCGAAGCACTGAGATGCATCGGCTTTCCTTTTTTGGAGCGTTTATAACTTAGCTACGCGTTTGCTCACCTTTTGGTGTGCTTTGGATTGGTTGATAGTGCAAAATCACCATCGAGGTGGGTGACAGCAAGACTTCGCCTTCAGCATGTCCTGGGTTGAGGTTACGTACGTTTGTATCACAGATCGTCACCCACTCTTGCTTTCGCTCATTGGGGAGCTTAAAGCGCGCTGTGGCGTTAGTTTGGTTGATGAGGTAAACCAGCTCTTGCCCTTCTTTACCGATACCAAGGTGAAGTGCGACAGAGCTTAAACGGTTCCAATCATCGTGCTCCATTAAGCGACCGTCTGTACGGCGCCAGAAAATACGGTTGTTATTGCGATTCTCGCCACTGAAAGCTCGGATAAATGGCACCATGTATTGATTTCGGTTGGCGACCATTTGTGACATCCATGCTTTGAAATGTTGCTTACGTTCTGTCTCTTCCCAGTTCAGCCAACTGGTTTCGTTGTCTTGGCAATAGGCATTATTGTTACCGCCTTGGGTGTGAGACAGAACATCAGCAGTGAGAATGTGTGGGATACCGAAGGCAAACAGCAAGCTAGCAATAAGGTTGCGTTTTTGCTTCTCACGCGTGGCGATGATCATCAGATTTTCTGTCTCGCCTTCGACACCGTAGTTTTCTGAGCGGTTGTCACCGTGGCCGTCGCGATTTTCTTCGCCATTAGCTTCATTGTGTTTGTGCTTGTAAGACACTAAATCTTGCAGTGTGAAGCCATCGTGATACGTGATGTAATTTACGGTGAGTTTGTATGGCCAGTTCGCTGCACTATAAATGTCACGAGAGCCCATTAATCGAGTGGCAAACTCTTTTAAATAGCCTTGATCACCGCGCCAAAAACTGCGGGAAATATCACGCAGTTTGTCATTACATTCGTTCCAACCAAATGGAAAGTTACCCACTTGGTAGCCATTTGGACCAATATCCCAAGGCTCGGCAATCAATTTGGTTTCACGCAAAATTGGGTCTTGCGCAACGGCTTTAAAGAAAGCTGCTTCTGGGTTGTAATCATCGCCCTGTCGACCTAACGTTGCAGCCAAGTCAAAACGGAAGCCATCGACTTTAAATTCGCTAACCCAGTAGCGCAATGTATCCATCACAAGGTTTAAGGCTGGTTGGTAGGTGAGATCCACTGTATTTCCGCAGCCAGTGTAATTGGCGAAGTGGTTGCCATGTTTGATGTAAAAACAGGAGTCGAGGGCTTTCAGGTTGAAAATTGTAGGCCCTTCACCACCTTCAGCAGTGTGGTTGTAAACCACGTCGAGAATCACTTCGATGCCGTTTTTATGCAATTCGCGAATTGTTGTTTTTAATTCCGTAACGGCGTCTTGTTCTGCGTAGCGCGGATCGGGCACCATAAAGAGATAAGGGTTGTATCCCCAATAATTGACCTTTTCCATCTCTAGTAGGTGAGGCTCATGCATGCATGCTGCGACAGGTAGCAATTGCAGCGTGTTGATGTTTTGTTGTTCGTAAAAGGCCAGCATTTCAGGTGATGCAAGACCTAAATAGCGCCCCCTCAGCTTGTCCTCAACCTCTGGGTGGCGTTGGGTAATCCCTTTGACGTGCGTCTCAAACAACACCATCTCTTCTCTGGGTATACGCGGGTGATCCGTGTTTTGCCAGTCAAAATCATCTTCGATAACGACGCACTTCGGCATATCGAAACTTTTGGCTGGAGAGTAGGGAGGGTGATAGTGGAGGGCTTTATCTATTGATTTTGCGTACGGATCAGAAATTAACAGTGGCTCGTCCTTGTGGGAGACAAGATAACCGTATTTTTGCCCCGGCTTAATATCTGGAATAAAAGTATGACGTATGCCAGCGTATTCATTCGGTAAACCGTGAAGCTCGTAGCTGCCATTGTCTGCAAACAATGCCAGTTGAATGTCTTTTACGCCTGGAGCATGAATAGAGAAGTTACAGCCTTCTTTATTCAATGTTGCGCCCAGGGGGTAGGGGCGAGAGAGAAGTCGTGTCATCGGAGATACTTTATTTAATATTTATTGCTACCTTTAGGAAACTATAAGTTAAAAACTTTGTCTTACTAAGGTCAACCACCCTAAATATAAAAATATTCGTGTAATTTAATTACTTTATGTGACGGCTTAGAGTCAAAAATATGAAATGGCTATCACTTTGTAGCGGCTCAAAACCGAACAAACTTACTAATTCCTCCCTAGATTGGTGATCTGACTCGAAAAAACACCATTCGGTAAATTTTCTACTCCCTTCTCATCCCCCTTAAATTAGTTTAGGGCGGAGGAAGTCATCCTTGTACGCCTCGGGTAATCTCACAACTGTTGAAACAAACGGGGATTCGTTCCCATCTTACCTCTCTTTCTTTAGGTGTGTTTTTACTGCCTATATTCACCTAAAAGAGTGAGCAGGGAAGACAGAATTATAAATACCCTTAATGGAGTTAAGAATGAAAAAAGTAAGTGCAATTGCTGCTGCTGTAGCTGCAACTTTAGCTGCTGGTTCTGCATTCGCAGTGGATTTCCACGGTTACATGCGTGCTGGCGTTGGCGTGAACGCTGACGGTGGTCAACAATTAACATTCGAAAAGAACAAGATCGGTCGTCTAGGTAATGAAAGCGATATCTACGGCGAGATTCAACTAGGTAAAGAAGTTTACAACAACAACGGCAAAACGTTCTACGTAGACTCTATGGTCGCAATGACTTCTAACGGTTCAAACGACTGGGAAAGCACTTCTGCTAACTGTGGTTTGGATAACGGCGAAGTGAAATGTGTAGACGATGCACAATTCGCACTACGTCAGTTCAACGTTCAAGCTAAAGGCCTACTAAACTTTGCTCCTGAAGCAACGCTTTGGGCAGGTAAACGCTACTACCAACGTCACGACATTCATATCTCTGACTTCTACTACTGGAACATCTCTGGCGCGGGCGCTGGTGTTGAAGGTATCGAAGCTGGTCCTGGTAAAGTTTCTTTCGCTTGGGTTCGTAACGACCGCGGCGATATCGCAGACCCAGGCAACGATGGTGGCGCAACAAACGTAAACACTCTAGACGTACGTTACGCAGGTCTTCCTCTATGGGACAACGGCTCTCTAGAAATGGGCTTGAACTACGCAATTCTTAACGAAACTGACGCTGCGCCAAACGGCACTAAAGATGCGAAAAACGGTGTAATGTTCACAGCAGAATTGACTCAAGGTCTAGACGCTGGTTTCAACAAAACAGTGCTTCAGTACGGTACTGAAGGTTACTCAAAAACAATGGCATTCTACGGCGACGGTAGCTGGTACGGCGCAGAAGCTGACAACGGTGCATCTGGTTACCGCCTAATCAACTGGGGTGTAATCGGCATGGGCGACAGCTGGGAAATGGGTCACCAGTTAGTGTACGGTGTTGGTGAAGACATGTGGGCTGGCCAAGACAAGTGGGAAACAATGTCTGTTGTTGTTCGTCCAATGTACAAATGGGATGACAACCACAAAACTATCTTCGAAGCTGGTTACGCTATCGACGATAACGACGGCGAAGAAAACAAATACGGTAAGCTAACTGTTGCACAAGCATGGTCTGCTGGTTCTAGCTTCTGGGCTCGTCCTGAAATCCGTGTTTACGCTTCTTACCTAACGGCTGACAAAGAAGACAACTCAAACACATTTGACAACGGTCGTTCAGACGATACGTTCCAGTTCGGTGTACAAGCTGAAGCTTGGTGGTAATCATCTAACCACTAAGTCCTAAATTGTCCTAGAATGATACAGCCAGAACTTATCTGGCTGTATTTATTTAAAAAACAATAAAGAGTCGAGGTAGACAGTAATGAAAAAATGGCTTGCTCCCGTACTGCTGGGCATGTTGGCTACTGGTTGTGCGTCTGTAGAACAAGTAGAGATGAGTCCAAAAGGTCAGCAACAAGTGATCACGCAATCGGGTGATATTCAATGGGTACCGCTTAACGTGCCTGTGGTTACTGAATTCGCTTTGACTGATAAAAGCCAAATGTTGTTGGATGGTAACAGTGCTGGCGCTATTGCAGCGTTTGCTCTTCCAGGTAACCGTGGCAGTCTCGATATCAAATTAGAGACATTCGTAAGTAAAGAACTTCAATTTTATGCTCCTAATGTCGCAGTGATGAACTCGGCAGGAGAAACCATTTACCAAGCAGATTTTTCAAAGTTTAAGTACGAACCAGCAAAACTGTTGGACAATGATAAATTCGTACTTGATCTCAATGTGATTCCAGACATGACAGGTAACGATCTGCATGTGTTGGTTTACACGACTTCCGCCGATCTAAAAGGAAGTACACAAGTTTTACACCCTGCAAAAGCCTTCGCCATGGCGCGCCACACTCAGCCGCCAGATATTGCAGACCCTCTAGCGAAACATAGCCCACTTGGTCAGTTCCGCTTTTCGGTATCCGCGAATGATATTGTGAATACTAAGATTGTTGCGAAAAACGACAACATTCCCCAAGGTACGGACCTTACTAGCTACTACTACAGCTCCATTGAAGCGGCAGTCGCAGCGAATGATATTCCGAAAGCGCTCACTTTGCTTGATGAAGCAAAAGAGCTGGGTATCGAAGGTGCACAACAAGTGTTTGTGAAAGCCGTAAATAGAAAATAATCAGATAAAAAAGGTCAGCGAAATGCTGACCTTTTTCATAGAAAATAAACCAATAAAAATACCCCTACATAGAGTTACCTTATTCACATAATTATTTTTATTACTTTGTTTTTTATATAGGTTGGATCAATAATTAATGGCAGTTCCTAATTTATTTTTTGTACTTAGGAAATAAACAAACTTCTCGAAGTGATTTAAATTCGCAATCTGACGATATTTATTTGGCGTTTGATATTTCCATTTTAATAACGATTAATATTTCTTTTAACCGTTGAGTTTATTTTGCTTTGGATATACTAAAAAGGAATTACGTGAAATGAACATGATGAAGACCTCTCTTGCTGCTGCCCTACTTGTTGCCTTAGTAGGTTGTCAATCGACGGCAGAACCTGAAGCGGCCACAGAGCCAGTTGTTAATATGTCTCAAGACGAAGTGGTTGCTTTCATGAAAGCGTGTGACAACCCAGACAGCACGGCGAAAGGACCTATTTCTAAACCACTATTTGTGGTGGGTACTTTTGCGGATTCCGATTGGAAACACGTGCCTCAGCGTCAATACACCTACAAAGGGAATAATTTCTACCAAGCCGTGGTTCAAGAAAAAGTAGGCTCCTACAAAATGCAGTATGCGACCGAATTATGGTTCCCACAATTTACCGCAAAAGGTAATAGAATGAACGTTGGTGAATTAACACCATTAACATTTGGTGGTTACGGTACGGATACTTCGGTTGATATTAAAGAAAATGGTAAATATGTATGGAGTCTTCAGTTTGAAGGAAAAGGCAAACCTGTTCATGTCATGGTAAATAAGTGCCAATAATATTCCATTCAGTTATTTAAAATCTATTTTTATTTATTAACCCCTGCATGAAACACATGTCGGGGTTAATTTTATTACTCAAATTTCCGTAGTTTATTTGAGTAAGTTAGGGAGAATAAAATGCGTAATATCCTACGTAACCATCGCCTGTCTCGATCGTTGCTTGCGTTAAGTGTGATTGGTGCTTTATCTGCGTGTAATTCTTCTGGTGGTGGCGACACTAATAGCAGCACTCCGCTACCGGATACCAGTTATGCTTGCCAAGCCAATGTCATGGCGCAAAGTAACCAACTTCGTACTTATCAAATCATGGTAGAGAGTTTTGTGGATGGTGATGCGAGCATTGGTCACGGTACAGGTTATGGCACCAGCCATCATAACGGCGATTTGCAAGGAGTGATTGATTCACTCGATTACATCCAAGATTTAGGGATGAACGCGATTTGGTTGACGCCAGTTTTTGAATCGGAAGCGATAGTGGGCCAAGAACACTGGGCCGATCGTCTGGATGCCACGGGCTACTTTGCAACGGATTACTTCACCATTGATCCACGTTTTGGTGATTTAGAAACGGCGAGAACCTTGGTCGAGGAAGCACACAAACGCGGCTTATACGTGTTTTTTGATGGCGTATTTGGCCACCATAAGAATGGTTTGATCAAACCATCTCCCTCCGGTTTGTTGCCATCGGGATCGAGCAACCCCGTTGATTACCCGGCCAGTCTCGATTTCTACAAAGAAGTGGCAACGTATTGGATCAAAGAACTGAAGATTGACGGCTGGCGTTTAGATCAAGCCTATCAAGTTCCGACAGACGCTTGGACACAACTTCGTAAAGCCGTCGATGAAGCCTCACAAAGTGTGACGTACACCAATAGCAAAGGCGAACAAGTGAATCCGTTGGGTTACATGGTGGCAGAGATTTGGAAAGGGGAGTCTGAAATCGCGAATGAGGCGTATGGATCGAACAGCGATCCAGCATTGTGCTCTGCGTTTGACTTCCCTATGCGATATCGCATCGTTGAAACTTTGGCCGTGAATGAGAGCGGCGTGGGGGGGCGCGGTGCGGATTGGTTAGACAATGGCTACAGCACACACAACCAATATCCAACACATGCGCAGCCGAATTTGATGATCGGCAACCATGATTTAGTGCGCTTTGGTGACTTGTTACAGCGCGGAAATTTAGCGGATGTGAATGATGTAGAATATTGGTTACGCCATAAAGCTGCATTTGCTTTCCAAGCGGCGTACACCGGGCCAATCACGTTGTACTACGGTGATGAAATCGGGGACCAAGTGGATGGTTTTGCCGCAAAAGAAGACAACAGCACCTGTGCCATTCAAGGTTTGTGCGATGATCACGTTGCGCGCAGTAGTGCGAAAATTGAAGGCGTGACGGCGACGCTTGATGCAAACCAAGCCGATCTCAAATCTTATGTGACATCGCTGATGACAATGCGCGATGCGCATCCTGCACTTTATCAAGGGTCACGCACGAATTTAGTTGCGAGTAACGGCAGTTATGTGGACTTGAAACAATCTGGTTCGGACAAAGTCTTGTTTGCGCTAAATACCTTAGAGAGCGCTAGAAGCGTCGCTCTTACTCAGGAGAGTGTTGGTACTGGTGAGTTGGTGGATTTGCTCACGAATGAAAAAATTACTCCGAGTAATGGTCAATATCAGATTCTGATGTCGCCACTACAAGGACGATTCTTTGCGGTAAAACCTTAAGGAATTATCCAGAATTGATGCTCACCAGTTGAGCTGACCACAAGCTTTCTTATAAACAAGCCAAGTGTTGTTGCTGACCCCCATAGGCGCACACTTGGCTTTTTTCTGTCTGTTTTACTTTTCCCTTAATGGTTTCACGACGATGTAGCCAACAAGTTGCTTCGCTTTTTGTATTGGCGTTTGTTTTCAGCAGATGGATATTTGTGAGATAAGCTGCACATTAAAAAGTAAATTAACACTTGTGCAACGTAAAAATGTGACTGAAGGATTACTTATGCCCCACTAATATGTTTATCGTGTTTGGGATTTATATAACTAATGGAAAAGTATAATGAAATCCATAACGAACTCCCTCTGTCTCCTTGCTGCTGTTAGCTCTCCGTTTGCATATAGCCAAATTATCAACGGTGACTTTGAACAGTGGAATGGCAATGTACCTACGCAGTGGTCAGAGATTGACGCTGGCATTACAGTGTCGCCAAGCAGCGAGCAAATCAAATCGGGTGGTCTGGCTGCCCAGGTCGTCGTGAATACAGGTACCCAAAGCAACACCGACTTTTTGCAAACCATTAATGTGGAGCAAGGGAAAACCTATCCGTTTTCTGTCTCGGTTTATCATACCGAAGGAAATGTAAAAGCACGTCTGGTGGTTGATGGTTATCACAATTACTCGAACCCACAACAGATAAACCAGTGGCAAGAGCTCGCGCACAATTACACAGCGAGCTCGAACAAGACCATCAACGTCGGTTTGCGTTTTTACGATGAAGCCAGTTTTGATGGCTCAGAAGTTGTCTACGTCGATAATTTTCAACCGACTGAGACGAGTACACAACCTCCTGTAGAAAGTTGTAGTGATCACCAAGTGGTCTTGACTCTCACAACCGATAACTATGGTTCAGAAACCAGCTGGACGTTAAAAAACAACCAAGCCGAAGTACTGTTTTCTGGTCAGGGATATGAGTCAGCAACCACCATTGAAAAGAGCATGTGCTTAGCTGACGGTAACTACCAATTCACGATTCAAGACGAGTATGGTGACGGCATTTGTTGTGGCAGTGGCGCGGGGTCGTACATTCTGACTGAGGGAGATAAGACTCTTGCTTCTGGCGCTGAATTCTCGAAAAGTGAAACCACCGATTTTAACTTAGGTGACACAACGACGACCCCACCAGTGGTTGATGGTTACTATCAAGCGGCATCTGGTAAGACGGGCTACGCTCTAAAAACGGCGCTGTTTAACATCATCAACAACCACACTAGCCGAGGTTATTCTGCGGTGTGGACCTTGGTAAAAGATGCCGATATTGATCGTTATTACGAAAATGATGGCTCTATTCTCGATATGTATTCTGAAAAGCCATCTGGTAGCGATACTGTAAGCTTTACCAAAGTCACAGACCAATGTGGCCAATACAAAACGGAAGGGGATTGCTACAACCGTGAGCACTCTTTTCCGAAAAGCTGGTTTGGCGGTAAGGTTGAGCCGATGAACTCAGACGGTCATCACTTGTTTGCAACCGATGGTTATGTAAACGCGAAGCGCAGTAATTGGCCATTTGGTGAAGTGGGCACCGCGACCTACGTGTCTAGTAATGGCTCTAAACTTGGCCAAGCAAGCACTAGTCTGGGCTACTCCGGTACGGTGTTTGAGCCGATTGATGAGTTTAAGGGCGACTTCGCCCGTGCTTATTTCTACATGGCGACCCGTTATGAAAATGTTGTAGGTAATTGGGAAGGTAATTCAAGCAATGCGGATGCTGTCCTTGATGGTTCAAGTTCGACGGTTTTTGAACCTTGGGTGTTAAACATGCTTAAGCGTTGGCACAAAAATGATCCTGTTAGTGAAAAAGAACGAAATCGGAATCAACAAGTGTTTGATTTTCAAGGCAACCGCAACCCATTCATTGATCACCCTGAGTTTGTTGAACAGATTTGGGGAAACTAACACCTTCTTGATTTTGGTATCCGCCATTTAGTGACGCCAATAAAACAAAGGGGAAGCGTGATGCTTCCCCTTTTTCATTATGGATGTTTTTAAATGAAACTAGTTTTTCGTTACTGTCACGATTGGTGCTGACTTGTCAGCTGCATTGAAGTGGAAGTTGTAATTTCCCGCTTCTGCAATCGCAATTTTAAGGTTTGCACTACCGCCACCGACTTCCATCGTTAGCGCTTTACCAAGCTCAACACTGCCTTCGCCACCGAAGTTGGTGTCTGCTGCCCAGTCTGCGCTCGCAACTTTCATCTCGTAGTTGCCCGCCGCTAGGTCAATGTCTAGCGAATAAACGTCATTTGCAACATAGCTGAACTTCGCTGTTGAGTCTTGTGCTGGAGCATCCCATGTAGTGATAGTGCCACGTAAGTAAAGTGCTGTTTCACCGAATGTTGGTGCATCTGCTGACTTGGTCACTGACACGACCGGTTTTTCTACGCTTTCATCTTGAACATGCAGCGCGTTCAGAGTGAAGTTGTACTTACCTGTTTCAGCAACAGACAGCTTACAGTTACCTTCTGAACCTAATTCTAGTGAACCAGAAGCTATATTCGCAGCATCACAACCGATGTTTGGATTTGCCCAACCAGAGTCCGCGAATTTGAACTCGTGTTCACCAGCTTCAAGAACGCCAGTTACAGAGTACATACCGTTGCCAATAAAGGTCATCGCCCAATCACTGCTATCAGACCACTCGTTCATCGTGCCTTTCACGTAAACAACGGTTTCGCCGTAAGGAGGAATACTCGATACGTCTTTGTTATCCGTGTTTACTGGTAGGCCAGCACCTTGCGCGCCGTTTTGTGGCTGCACGAATACCGCTGTTGTCAGTGCTGGTACTGTGAACGTTTCATTGGTGAAGCTTGCACCTTTGACGATGTCATCCGCAGAGTTTTGTTGAACTTCATGCAGTTCGAAACCAGTTGCGCCAGCAACTTTGAAAGATTTCTCAGTTGATGTTGAGTTCACAACGGCCACGACAGCATCGTAGTTCGAATCTAAATCGGCACCCGCTGACGTACCATCGTCGATAGACATCACAATCAAGCCTTCCACTTGGTCTTTCCCTACGTTGCGGAAATCAACACGATTCATCACTTCTTGCGCGGTATCTAGGCGGAACAGTTCGCTTGTGCTACGGATTTTTAGTAGCTCTAGGAATTGTTGCTTAGTCAGCTCGATGTCGGTTGAGTCTGGTTTCGCCGTGCTGTCACCAACGATGGTTTTGATCAACTCCCAGTTTGCACCGTCTTTGTCTTCACGTGGTAGACCAACGTTCCAGTTATTGTCGCTTCCGTCGAAGAATACACGGTTGAACCAGTCACCAGAATCGTACGAGTCGCGCTGCATGGATTTAGAGCGCAATAGCTCAGAACCCATGTGGATAAATGGAATGCCTTGACCAAGCATCACCGTTGATAGGGACACAGACTGCATACGTGCACGCTCGGCAGATGAAGTGCCTGTCGCAATCTTGTAGGCGTTGTTATCCCACAATGTTTGGTTGTCGTGCTTAGACACGTAAGAGATGTTCTCTGATGGCACTTTTGTGTAGCCTGCAGGCGCACCATTGTAATCAACGTTCTTACCCAGTTTGGTTTCGCCTTTGTAATCAAGAAGGATGTAGTCAGCCAAGTTACCAGCCATACCTAGACGAACCAGATCTTGGTTGTGTAAACGACCATTCACCGATTCTGCGTCAGTTTTGGTTTCTTCGTTAGGATAAGCGGCGTTACCAAAGCCTTGGTTAAAGCGAAGTGGGTGCTTACCTTCAGAATCTACACCGCCATCAAACGGGCTTCCGCCACGAACTGCGTCACGCAGACGATCAGAGAAAGTACCGATTTCTGTCCCCGCCATGTTGACTTGTGTCGCCTGATCGAAGCGAGCGTTTTGCGCGACTTCACCAAAGTCCCAACCTTCGCCGTAGAACAAGGTATTCGGGTCAATTTCACGGACTTTTTCAAGTGCGTAAACCATCACATCTTTCGGCTGGTGGCCCATAAGGTCAAAACGGAAACCATCGACTTTATAGTCATCCGCCCATACCATCAATGAGTCAACCATTAGTTTACCCATCATCAAGTTCTCGGTTGCGGTGTTATCACAACAGGTTGAGTTTTCGACTCCGCCAGTGTTGACGTTTAGGCGGTGGTAGTACCCAGGGACAATCTTATCCAGTACTGATTTTTCGTTCACACCAGATGCATTTGTGTGGTTGTACACGACGTCCATGACCAGTTTCAGATCCATTTTATGCGTCGCTTGAACCATTTCGCGGAACTCTAGGATACGCTTAGACCCGTTAGGATCGGTCGCATAACTGCCTTCTGGCACGGTGTAGTGGTAAGGGTCGTAACCCCAGTTGAAGCTGTCTAGCATGCGAAGATCGTTCATCAACGCTTGTGCTTTGCCCGTTGTTGGGTCGTAGCTATTTAATACCTCTTCAATCACTTTGCCGTCATCTTCGGTCTCACAAATGGAGGCTTCTGGCTTGATGCCACAAAGTTTACCCACGGTGTCGGTGATATCGACTCGCTTGTCAGCGTCTTCATCCACGGTTGCAATATCAAATGCTGGCAAGATATGTAGCGTTGTTAGGCCAGCATCTTTTAAAGCTTGTAAGTGAGATACAGACTCACGCTCAGGTTCTGTAAGCGCCAGATATTTGCCATCAAGACTTGGTGTGCCTTTGCTGTCGTTAAAGCTGAAATCACGAATGTGTGACTCGTAAAGGACGTGGTCTTCGTCTTTTTTAACCGTTGGGCGTGCGTAGTTTTTCCAATCTTGAGGCATTAAGCTTGGATCATCTAAATCAACCACTTGCGAGTATCGTGAGTTCTTAGACAAGCTCATTGAATATGGGTCTGTTACCAAACGCGTTTCAACGACGCCAGTTGTTGGGTGGTATACCTTAACTTGGTAGCGATAGTATTTGTTGACAACGTTGCTTTGTGCCTCAGAAACCCAGATACCTGTTGCTGGGTCTTCCGTCATGGCAACGGTCGCTTCTTCTGCTAAGTTTTCATCGTAGATTATCAGATCAACATCTTGGGCAGTTGGTGCCCATAGTTTGAAGGTTGCGGCACCGCCTTCCACAATCGCACCGAGTTCTTGACCGATCGCGTTACCTGCCTTGGAATCGGCAAACACCGCATCCAAAACGCCCGGTTTTTGCACTTCAGTTGCAGAAATGACGTCACCATTTGCGTTGTAAGCCACCATAACGATTTGTGACTTCAGGATCGTACGCAAGGTCGCGTCATCGACATCGATACCCGCAGCTTGAAGGCTAGCAAGGTGACGGAAGCGTGATTTCAGACCATCAGACAACTCACCAGCCTTTGTCAGCTCAACCGCTGTACCGCCAGAGATTTGCTTATCTTCATCCATTTTGATGTCATTGCTAAGGCTGTAGAACAGCTTCATGGAATCCGCATTGGCCGCCGCTTCCCACGCGATGGTGTTGGCGTCTAACCAATGCGCTTTTTGACCAT
Organism: Vibrio sp. Vb2880; assembly: GCF_033337975.1. NCBI lineage: Bacteria > Pseudomonadati > Pseudomonadota > Gammaproteobacteria > Vibrionales > Vibrionaceae > Vibrio > Vibrio sp. Vb2880. The sequence continues at coordinate 196,793 of NZ_JAWORT010000001.1, read as the reverse complement.
CAATATCAACAGGGCGTTCTTCGATTGGCTCGTAGTAAAGCTCACTGCTGCCGTGGAAGCCAAACAAACCTTTCGATTCGCCGATTTTCGTCAACTCTACTTTTGAGTTTGCGCTGCCGAACGCTTTCTCATCACCTTTGTGCAGAATGAAGTTCATGCATTCGTGTGGGTCAGAGGCGTCAGGGTTTATTTTCAGTACGTAGTAAGCACCGTAGGTGTCGTTGATGCCATCGAATGGGTGTGGCGCAGACCAATCCGTTCCTGTTCCCGGAATGCCCATTGCGTCTAAATCTGTGCTGGTACAGCCCTCACCGTTCCATAGGTGCAAGCCCCAACCTTCGTAGTCGCTGGCTGTTGAAGCTGATGCTACGTCACGTTTGTAATAAATGACGACTTCGTTCTCTCCCGCAGGGTACAAGCCTGAGCCAGGGGTCGTCGTATCTTCGTTCGTGCTATCACTACCACAACCGCTGATTACCGCGACGGAAATCAAAGGCAGTACGGTTTTGGCAATTGTTGATAATTTAAATGTCTTATTGTCCACGTTTACAAATCCATTGTTATTGAATTGATATTGAGCTGCGCGCTGCCTTCGCTGACTCAATCATCAAGAAGGTTTTGCACACGCTAGAAAGGCAGATGCCAAAAAAGGAAATGTTCAATTAGATGCTAATACACTGAATCATCAGCAAAATGTGAGAGCAGGCTGTTAAGTTTTTTACAGGTGCAAATTTTCTGTCACAGTCGATTTTGTTCACAAATTAAATAATAAAACAGGCGCATAGTGAGAGATTCTGCACATCATTAAAATGTAAATTTTTATGGGATGAGTAAGGGGGGATGATAGGGGATGAGAATGTCTCAGCCCCAAAACCGTGATTAAGTTCTATAAAAATGAGGGCTATATTTTTCTTTTAAAAATAAGTTGCAGTGATGTTGAATAAAATACCGCCATTAAGTCTTCGCAAGCTTCAGATTTTCGCTAAGTGGTCGTTATATAATGAAGGTAGTCGGCGTTATGTCGGCGCGTAATCATAAGATTTCCCTGAAAGGGAGTTGAATTGGGCCCTGAAACCAAAAGAGGCTATTTATGAGTAGTATGGGCATTGCCATTGCGGCAACTGGCCTTTCACTCGTCCTGATATTTGTGTGGATGATCTCGTTGTCGATGCGGAAACAGAGACTCGAGGCAGAGAGGAAAGCTCGCGAAGCCGCTTATCGAAAGGCGATGCATAAAGCGCGAGAGCAAGAGCGTAAAGAGCGAGAGTTCAAAGCAGAAACCGGGCATATCCCCACCATTTTATTTCTAGCGAAAGAAGCCGAAAAGGACAACATTCGCCAAGCGCTGTATTGGTATGATAAAGCCGCTAAACTGGACAATGTGACGGGGATGTACGGCATTGTTCGCTTAAGTGAACGCATGCGCGAAGATGTGATTTTAAAAGAGCAGGCAAACTTCTGGCGTACCGCAATTGCGGGAATGGAAGGGGATACCGAAGCGAAATTTTCGACGGGCAAGGCCTTGGTCTTTGGTCGAGGAACTGAAAAAAATATCCCAAAAGGTAACCAACTGATTGAAACTGCCGCCGAAGAAGGCTGCATTGATGCCATGATTTATATGGGGGAATGGCAGCTTTCACCAGACAATAGTGCAGGACGCAGTGCAGATGCGCTTTACTGGTTTATGAAAGCGGCGGAAAAAGACAGTGCAGATGGCAAGATCCAAGTCGGCTTATGTTACCTAAATGGCATTGGTACAGAAAAAAGCATGGTTAAAGGTTGCTACTGGCTGGAACGGGCCGCGGAAGGTGGCAGTGCTAAAGCGATGTATCATGCTGGCGAAGCGTGGAAGGATAAAGGTAAAACGGGTAATGCAATTGCTTACGTTTGGCTGTTTCTTGCTGCCAATATGGGCTACCAACCTGCGCGTATGTTACGTGATGAAGTGGCAACCAATATTGGTGTTGATGTTGTCGTTGGATTGCAGTCCATAGCGAAGCCGTTGCAAAGAAAGCTGGCCTCAGGAATGGTGAGAAAGCACTCTATTATTCGAGCCCTTAACAAAGTGTACAAACGCGAAGCGTATTTTCCTGCGGAAGAGGAGCTCAATGCGGTGTTGAATGATGAGAATAAAGACGCCTCTGAAGCTTGGGAGGAGGCATCAACACTAGATTTTCAGCCTAACATGACAACGGTAACAGCAGAAGACCAGGCAAGCACATCGCCCAACGAAAAAAAACTCTCTAAAGAGGCGCTCGATTTCACTCAAAACTTCCTTCAGCCATAACCTATCTTATCCAGAAGCCTCAAGATTGAGGCTTTTCTTTTGTCTTTAAAATGTTACGCCAATCCAAGTCAGCTCAACGTATTTGAGGCTAGACATCCAATGACGTGAAAACTCATTTTCGACATTTGGAGGACGAAAGATGATAAGTCAACCTGTTAAAATCGGTGACGACACCGCCGTAGTCATTCCAAGCGTAATCCTGGCTCAGCTCGGGATAAGGGAAGGAGATACCCTAGAAATCGCACTGAATAAAGACAAAATGGAAATTAAGAAGATGGTGTTGAAAACCAGCGCGCCAACTTACTCTGAAGATATTGAGGAGAATTGAGTTAGAGAATCTTGGTTTGTCGGATACACTACTGGTTTCGCAAAACTGGCGCTTGCCGCTGTCTTTGAACTATCGATAACTACAATAAGAGGTAAGGTACTATGCAAGGTATCCTCTCTATACAATCTCATGTTTCTTTTGGTCATGCTGGTAACAGCAGTGCCGTTTTCCCAATGCAACGCATGGGTTTCGAAGTATGGCCGATTCATACCGTTCAATTTTCTAACCACACGCAGTATCAAGAAGGCTGGACTGGGCGAGCGTTTGCGGCTGAAGACATCAGCGAGTTAGTTCGTGGCCTTGGTAACATCGGTGCATTGGAAAAGTGCCAAGCGGTATTGACGGGCTACCAAGGTAGCGCAGAGCAGTGTCTTGTTGTTGAAGATACCGTGACGAAAGTGAAGCAAGCGAACCCGAACGCACTTTATGTTTGCGACCCTGTGATGGGCGCGCCAGACAAAGGCTGCATTGTGGCTCCGGGCATTGCTGAAAATCTTCTAACGCGTTTGATGCCAATGGCGGACGTGATCGTTCCGAACCAATTCGAGCTAAGTCAATTTGCTGAGATGGAAATCCACTCACTAGACGATGCGATCACCGCATGCCAACGTGCGCTAGAGAAAGGTCCAAAGGTGGTGCTAGTTAAGCACCTTTACTGCCTAGAAAATGGCAGCTTCAACATGCTATTGGCTACGCAAGAAGGTATTTACCTTGCGAAGCGTCCTCAATTTGAGTTTGCTAAACAACCTGTTGGCGTGGGCGATCTTATTTCAGCTATCTTTACCGCGGGACTCTTAAAAGGCTGGTCTCCTAAGCAAGCTTTCCAACATTGTCATGACGCATGCTACGGGGTGTTAAGTGCAACGTACCATGCAGGCGAATGGGAGCTGCAAACTATTGCGGCGCAGCAAGAGTTTGTTGAGCCAAGCAAACACTTCCCGATTGAAGAAGTGGCTCTGGTCACCGCATAATTGAGCGCAATTAAACAAAAAAGGGGAGCCATCATCGGCTCCCCTTTCTATTTGTTCTGTCAGTCTTACTGAGCTTTTTGCTGCTCTGATTTACAAACTGCTGCCGTAAAGACAACGTCTGTTGAGCTGTTTAGCGCAGTTTCTGCAGAGTCTTGAATCACACCGATAATGAAGCCAACCGCTACAACCTGCATTGCTACGTCGTTTGAGATACCAAACAGGCCACACGCAAGTGGGATAAGTAGTAGAGAGCCACCTGCAACACCTGATGCGCCGCATGCAGAAACCGCAGCTACAATACTTAGAAGTAGCGCAGTCAGTAGATCAACTTCGATACCCATAGTGTGCACAGCTGCAAGCGTTAGTGTTGTGATAGTGATTGCAGCACCAGCCATGTTGATGGTCGCACCTAGAGGGATAGATACTGAGTATGTATCCTCGTCCAGTTTTAGCTTCTCACATAGTGCCATGTTTACTGGAATATTCGCCGCACTTGAACGAGTGAAGAACGCAGTTACACCACTTTCACGTAGACAACGGAATACAAGTGGGTAAGGGTTTTGTTTGGTTTTAGCGAACACGATCGCTGGGTTTACAACGAGTGCGATGATCATCATTGCGCCAAGAAGAACCGCCAGAAGGTGTGCGTAGCTTGCTAGTGCGCTAAAGCCCGTTGTCGCAAACGTTGAAGCAACCAAGCCAAAGATACCAAATGGTGCAAGACGAATGATAAAGCGCACAATGTGAGACACGCTGTGGCTTAGATCTTCAAATACGGCCTTCGTTGTTGCCGATGCGTGGTGTAGTGCAAGACCCAGACCCACACCCCAAGCAAGAATGCCGATGTAGTTTGCTTCTACTAGTGCATTTACTGGGTTGTCGACCAGTTTAAACAACAATGTGCGTAGAATTTCAGCAATACCTTGAGGAGGCGTTGCACCTTCAGCGCCGGTGACAAGCGTTAAATTGGTCGGGAAAAGGAAGCTTAGAACCACTGCTGATAGCGCCGCGAAGAATGTACCCATCAGGTACAGTACAACGATTGGGCGCATGTAAGTGTGTTGGTTTTTCTTTTGGTTTGCAATTGAAGCGGCAACCAAAATAAACACAAGGATTGGCGCGATCGCTTTAAGCGCACCGACAAAAAGGCTACCAATTAATCCCGCGCTTTCGGCATGGCTTGGAGAAATTGTCGCGAGCAAAATACCAAAGACGATACCGACAAGGATCTGGACGACGAGGTTACCACGAGCATATCGGGCAACGAGGCTGTTGTGTTGCATACATCATTCCTGCAAATTTATGCCAGAGTGGCAGGGCAATAGTCCATCATTACACGGCGATAATGCCCTTATATTACAAGGGGTGAGCATTGCTTCTGGTCACTAAGACACATGATTATCAATTATCCTGTTTTTATAAATTCAGCCATTTTCTTGCTGAATATCACATATCTTAGCTTGGTAATATTTTGTGTCTAGTTTTAGTTTGTTTTTGGATTAAATGTTTGCTCAATGTTATTTAAATAAGATTTTCATGTTGAAAATTATCATTAGTTATGAGTAATGGTTTTTAATAAAGTTGTTAAAAAGGAGACTTTCGTCTCCTTTGATTTTATTGACAACTCAAACGCAACAAATTAATAACTTTGTTGGCGCCTGCGCTTATCACTCATGGCATTTCGAGTGAGTTTCCCGAACTGTCGACTTTGAGCTCGTTGCTCTGCCAAAGTCGCACCGTTAAAGGCTTGTTCTCGCAATAGTTTTTGATAGTTATTGAAACGACGAACTTCCAGTTTGCCATTTTCAATCGCAGTTTGAATTGCGCAACCCGGCTCAGTTTGATGCTGGCAATCACCAAAGCGACAACGCTGAGCGAGAGCCTCAATGTCAGAAAACGCCTCGCTGACCCCCGATTCACAATCTGCTAGTTGAAGCTCGCGCATTCCCGGAGTATCAATCAAGATGCCGCCATCAGGTAATAGATGGATAGAGCGCGATGTAGTTGTATGTCGACCTTTGCTATCGTCTTCACGAATATGCCCAGTTGCCTGTTCTTGTTGCCCGAGTAATGCATTAACAAGAGTTGATTTGCCAACGCCTGAAGAACCGATAAAAGCGAGGGTTTGTCCTTCTTTGCACCAGATCATGAGTTTAGAAGCACTCTCTATTTCTAAGCCGTTGACTGTCTCTATAGCTAATAGAGGGTCGAGCTTCTGTACTTGGCTTTTTAGTTCATCAGTATTGTCACACAAATCGGCTTTGGAAAGCACGATGACGGGTTCGACTTCGGCTTCATGAGCCAAGGCAAGATAGCGTTCAATACGACTTAAATTGAAGTCGTCGTTAAGGGAACAGACGATAAACACTGTATCCACATTGGCTGCGATGAGTTGCTCTGCCACTTTGCTGCCAGCGGCTTTGCGGCTAAAGAGGCTCAAGCGATCCAGTAAGCGAACAAATTGCTGATCTTCATTTAAGATTACCCAGTCTCCGACGGTCATGTTGGGTAAAGAATGGTGGGCATTAAGATGAACTTGCCCAGTTTCTGTTGCCAATAAATAACCACTTCGGTGATGCGCAATTACACGAGCAAAGATAGTGTTGTCGTAATCGTCTAATGTCAGTTGTTGCTGAAAAAATGGTTTCCAACCCAATTGTTTTAGAGGGTTTGAAGTTGAAACTAATGTGTCACAAAAAGTATGTGTTTGATTCATTATTGAATTATCCCAGACGCAACAAAGCGCCTTAATACAAATCGCATTAGGGTCTAATTCGGATAGAGTTGACCCCGGTAAAGACCGGTCAGAGAAGGGGAGTTGTGGTTATGCCACAGAGTTGGTGCTGTTAGGATTACCCTTGCGATGCCCAGTTAGTGTTATTCAATACAATCATCTTGTGTCCTCTTCGTTGGTTAATAAATAAGTGAGTTAATTAAGCCAAAAGAGTATAGCTGCCCTTTTTTAAAGAGGGTAGCTATACTGCAAAAATATTAACTTTGTTTTGTGATGCGCTCTTCCATAATCTGCGAATACGTGTTGGCTTTTAAGCCGTATATGATTTGGACATGACGATCATCCAATATCACGACGCCATGCGCGCCATGATTTTTGAGTGCGTTCTTATCGATGACGGACGTCTCTCTGAGGGTAAGACGCAGCCGAGTCGCACATGCACCAGTTTCTAGCAGGTTCTCTATGCCCCCAATGGCGTCAATGATCGTATCGACGTCTTGTTCGACATTGGGGTTGGTATGAGTTAGGAAATTGAAAAATTGCTTCAGCACTGACTTAACCGTCATTTGAAGAGCCTTCGGTCGTTAGTTTTGAAATGGCTTCAACAATCGGTGCCGGCGAGAGCGTATGCGGTACTTTAGTGATTAACGTGCCATCCGGCTTCAAGAAGTAAAAGTAAGAGCTATGATCCAGCGTGTACTTTAGTTCCGAGCCTTCCAATTCTGTCTTGCGGAAAATGACACCATAGTTGTGTGCCAAAGGTGTCGTTACATCAAGTGGTGCCGATAGGCCTTCAATCATTGGATGGAAGTAATGGGCATATTTTGCTGATGCATCGGCCTCATCACGCTCTGGGTCTAAAGAAATGAACATCGGGCGTAGTTGTGCTTTTTGCGCGTCGTCAATTTGATTCAGTGCTCCTGCCAGCATTGCAAGAGAAGTTGGGCAAACGTCTGGGCAGCGAGTAAAGCCAAAATAGACGACTCGGATGCGAGGGTCATTCACATCGAAGATATTGACGGCTTGGTTATTTTCCCCAAACAATACCGTTTGTTGAGAGGTGGAACTGTCCACTTGCTCTGGCTTCGTTTTCTGGTTATCTAAATAGCTCTTTACGCCAAACCCGAGTGCGAAAGCAGCTACGAGAAATAGGGACCAATTGCGGCTCATAACGATTCCTTATCTTTGCATTTTTATAGCAGGGTAAACGGTATTCTCTCCATCACTGAGTTCACCAACCCAAGTCATTGCATCCTCCGTGCAAACCGGGAGAATGATGTCACCTTGATATTGGCCAGGAGCGATTTGCTTCAGCAAAAACTTAGGCTCACCCATCTCCATTTCTCTTCCTGAAAGACTTAGGATGAGTTGCTTAGCATCGCTTGTATGCCACTCAACATTTAGAGTGGTAGGAACCAAGGGTTGAGCAGTTTCTGAGTTTAGCGTCATCGTAACATTTTCTTGGACGCAAGAGGTTGTAGAGAGAAAGCAGTATTCATCTATTGACTTGCTTTGAGTGGAAGAAGAAAAGCTTTTTATTAGAGTCGGGGCATAAAATCCCGCAACTAATGCGGCTGAAACAGCGGCGATTTGTAACAGTTTCATTAAGGTTCAGCATTTATCACTTAACATTACGAGCATCGTAGCACAGATGCGCCGCTCGCCAACTCGTGACCTCGGTAAATTGTGCGTTATACCTCGGTGACCAGCTTCTTAGTAATGCGACGGACTTTATTGCATCAAATACAGCAGAGTTTTCAATTGAGATGTTTTTGCCCTTAGCCAATAGATAAAAACGGAGCCAATTGGCTCCGTTTTTATTTGGTTCAGTATGTGTTTGATACCAAAGTTATTTATCTGAATCTGCGAATTTCTCTAGACCCAAAACCAGAGCAATGGCTGCAAGCATCATTACGACAGCAAGTACTAACTGAGAAGGTTGTGATGTCACGTGTTCAAATTCAAATGGTGATAGGTTGTGCTGTAGCAATGGCACTTGTTCGCCCTTCGAATTGGTGCGCCAAGTGATGGTTTCTTTCCATGGCCAAATCTTTGGCAACGTACCAATCATTAATCCAGTCAAAAACATCAGGGTGAAATCACGGAACTTGCGTAGTAACCACGACAATAAGTGAGAGAAGGACAGTAAACCGATCACGCAGCCAGACAAAAATAGCGCTAATGTATCGACTTGAAAACCTTTCACTGCGGCTAATACAGGAGCATACATGCCAATCAGCAGCAAAATAAAACTGCCAGAGATACCCGGCAAGATCATCGCACAAATCGCGATAGCTCCAGCGAATAAGGTGTTAATGGCCGTTGGTTCCATGTGTAAAGGTTTGAGCACAGTAATACTATAAGCAAACCCGACACCAACGAGCAGAATGACAAAGCGGACAAGATCGCGTTGCTCAACCTGACGAATAATGTGATACACAGAGACCAAAATTAGACCAAAGAAAAATGACCAAAGTGGGATCGGGTGTGTGTCAAGAAGCCAAGTAATCAACTTTGCTAGCGTTGCAATACTGGTGAAAATGCCGGCAAACAGAGCGATTAGGAAGAATCCGTTGATGTGATTAAACGCGGCTTTAAACCCTTCTTTTCGCCAGATAGAGAAAAGTGAGGGGTTAATGCGTCGAATGCTTTCAAGCAGCGTATCGTAAATACCAGTGATAAACGCGATGGTGCCGCCAGATACACCAGGTACAACATCTGCTGCACCCATGGCGATTCCCTTGAAGAAAGTAATTAAGTAGTTCATTGCTCTAATGCTAAGTCGTTTCGATGGCAGAGAGTATACAAACATTGCGATGAAAAAAGTATGAAATAGTGCTGTAACTACTTGGTTTTATATCCAATCTATTGCCTATCTTTATTACCCGCCAAGAGACAATGCCGCCGTAACGAGCTTTTAATGCTTGGTTTACATTTTTGAGATGATTAACTCTACTATCAATTATCAATCTTGGTTGCATTGTGCAATTGCAATTTGCATTGTCAAATTGCATTTTGATAATTTGCGCGTGAATAAATCCAGCTTATATGAGATCTTGTGCCCAAAAATAAGTCTTTGCATTTTGGCATGATTAATGCATAATACTGCTCGACCCTTCTTAAGCCGAGGGTCACCTAGCCAACTGACGTTGTTAGTGAATACAATTTGTTCACACTAAATATAAGCCAATCGCGATTATTGCGGTTGGCTATTTTTTTATATGAACAACGTTACTTACGTGCTTTGCAAATTGCACTTCTCTTACTGTCAGTCATAAAAAAGGGCTGACGTGTTACGCCAACCCTTGTGTTTTACTTTACGTTTTAACCCGTTTATCGAGCAGTTCAGTATCCCATCAACTGCAGCAAATTTTCAGCTGTCACAATGGCTTCTTTACGATTAGCAATATTAAGCTTTTGGTACAGGTTGCGAATGTGGGTTTTAATTGTCGTACCTGCCACATCCAGCTCTTGTGCGATTTGCTCGTTACTAAAGCCTGAATAAATCAGTCCCAGAACCTGCCATTCGCGTTGTGTTAATGGGCTGGTACGTACTAGCTCTGGCACATTAGGGTGATTCACCAACTTTTCAATAAAGTCTTCATCAAAGTGAATTGACCGGCTACGTTGATTCGATGAAATGTCCTTCATTAACTGTTGAGCACGGTGACGCTCAAGATCGCCCAGTTCATGGCGGAGGCTCAACTTCTCCAGCAGACCGCCAATGGTTGCACCATCAATCAGGAAGTTTCCGACCATGCCAGTTTGGTTCGTCATTACTAATGCTTCTTTTAACAGTGCCTTGGCTTGCTCCTCATCTTTTTGGCGAGCAGAAAGGACCGCTTCAACCACTAAGTTGCGATTAGTATCTGTGATTAGGTTAGTGCGACGAGCTTCACCTTGGAGAAAATCTAACGCAGCACGAGCGTCGGTATATTGGCCTAAGTTAATGTGGGCGCGAGCAATGTTACGCCATTGCAATTGAGAAAAGTGGTTGCATGCCGATTCAGGACGAACCGCAGTGTTGAGCCATTCTTGCATTGCATCGGTATTCCCGCGCGCTTGCCAAAATAGAATCAACGATAGTGAAGCGTTTGCAGTCCAATCTACGTGGTAAGTCGACTGTTTCATCAAGTGTTGGATGTGCTCAATGAATTTACCGGCTTTGTCTAATTCACCGCGTCCAATCGCAATACGCGCCAACATCGAATAGCTATGTAAGTGCTTGCTTGGTGAATGGTTTTCGAGAATTTGCAGACCTTTGTACGCGCATTCTTCCGCTTCATCAAGTCGGTTCCAGCACCAAAGTACTTGCGCGCGAATACGCAGCAAAAATTCATGAAGAGGAACATGCTGAAGCTGCTGATCTTCAATCAGACGAAATGCGGAATCTTGTAGTTCAAAGGCAGCTTGCACGTAACCTTGTGCAATTAAAATCTCGCTTTGCTGCAATATTGCCCATAACGCTTGGTGATATACCTGATACTGACGAGCTAGCTTTTCAGTTTGTTGCATCATCGGCAAAGCACGGTCTAGTTTACCTAGCACGTGGTTAACTTCACCAACAACCGAAGTCGCCACAATTCGGCTACGGTAAATAGTGTTATCAAGTTGGCTAAGCGCTAGCTCCGCTAATTCGAGAGCTTTTTCTGGTTGGTTACTGTTGATAGCCACTTGAGCAAGCAACGCGTTTGCTTGACCTTGATAATGAATATCTAACGCAATGTTACGCTTTTTGTGTTCCTCTTCCGCTTCTTCAAGCAGGTGGCCCACTTGGTTATAACGATGCTGACTTTGAGCCAACCATGCTCGGAGCATCGTAAGTTTTGGGTGGCTGAACAACAGATCATCGTCCAACTTGTTAATTGAGCTTTCCAGTGTGCTGAGTTCGCCTTGGTTAAACATCTTCCAGCCGAATTCGTTTAGGATCTCTACCACTAAGTCCTTATCATTCGATTTTTGTGCATGATGAATCGCTTGGTGTGGTGCTTTTTGTTGTAACCAAGCGATAGCAGCATTGCGGTGGAGATCTTTTTCTTGCTGAGGAATACGAGCTTGGCGCTCATGAGATAAAAACTCGCCAAATAAGTTATGGAACCGGAACCAGTTCTGTTCCCCTTCGAGCGGGTAAATGAATAAGCCGTAACGGTTAAGCGATTCAATCATTCCCAGTGCATCTTCGCGTTGGGTAAGGGCAAACACTAACTCATCATTGAAGTGGTCAAGCACGGATACTTGCATTAAAAAGTGACGAGTTTCGTGATCGAGTAAGTCAAACACTTCTTCGACCAAGTAATCCCACAAGTGCGCGTGATTGAACTGCGATACCGACTCTACAGTTTGTGCCAATGTGCGGTTTTGATGTTGGGCTTGTAATGCGATCAACTGCATCGCCGATGGCCAACCTTCAACATAGGTTCTTAGGCTGTTCGCCATGTCTTCATCGATACCATCGGCGATACGCTGGTTAAAGAAGCGAGTGGTTTCTTCGGTATCAAACGCCAACATCTCGTTGCCGATTTCGATCATTAAATCACGAACACGTAAGTTTGCAGTGCCCAGAGGCGGCGCTGCACGACTGGTTACCACAACGGTGAGGTTGTCTGGCATGTGCTTTAAAAAGAAACGCATGGATTCATGGATTTCATCATTCGTGATTAAATGGTAGTCATCAAGCACCACGTAGCACTCTTGATGAAAGTCAGCCATTTCAGCGAACACTTCGCTAAATAGGGAGCGTAAAGACGAGATCTGACGTTTTTCCGCCAGTTTTTGTGCGTTAGCGCAACTGAAGTTGGTGGCTTTGTTTAATGCTTGAAGCAGATAGTTTACAAAGCGAAAGCCGTCGTTATCGCTGTCATCAATGCTGTACCAACCGACGTTTGGCTTATCGGATAGCCACTGCGCTGCCATTGTCGTTTTTCCGTAACCTGCTGGGGATCGGAATAAAACCAATTTGTAGTAAGGCGCTTGCTGTAGTAAGTCCAACACTCGTGGGCGCACGATGGCATTGTGCAGGCGTCCTGGTCGAGTAAGCTTAGATGGAATCCACATTAGTAGTTATGTCCTTATTTATGTATACCCAAATGACTGCAACGTGATCATTCTAGTAAAGCCCCCTTGAAAGCCGTCTTACTGAATGATGTCATCAGCATCAAAAACACTGTTTGAATGCCGGATAATGTCGCTACTGTTGGGGCTTGCGTCCGTCTGAAAAACCATTCCATACGGTCACTTAGATATAAAAGCTAGCGAAAACTAGAAATAACTCACATCGCCTAATTCTAGTTTGTATAAAAAGCGTACAATCCTGTGAGCTGAGTGGGATGTTACGACATCAGAAATGTTCGTTACTTTGATCCACTTCCTAATTCTCAAGGGTTGATGGATTTACCATCAACTACGCCCTTTATTTGTGATTGTCGTCACTTAAATATCGTTTGTTTCGTTAGCGTTAAGATCGCGTTGCACATAGATTACGAAAAGTTCTTCTACGCTGACCGAGTTAATGTGACCGATATTACAATTTTCACATCATCAGATGAGTGGACTATAAAAAGCGTCATGAACGGGTTTTAACCTTTCTCACATTCCATTGTGATCAAAATCACTAAGAACTGGTGCAAAGTTCACTTTGTTGAGATTTGGATCACTAACCTAGCAATGGTACCCCCTCTACGCCCTCAGCCCTCCTCCTTCAAAGGATGAGAATTAGGAGGATGTTTATTCACAGAGGTAAATGCACGATGTATGGCAGATGAATTACCAAAAGACGTGAGAATTTCGTAATGAAACCTACTCAACAAAAACAATTTGACAAGAAGTCGTTCCAAGAAAGCGTAAAGAAACACCTATCTGTAACTTACGCTCATACGATTGAAAACGCAGACAGCCGCGCATGGTACCTAGCAATGGGGCATGCTCTGGCTGAATTTACTACTCTAGATTTGCTTGCGACAGAAGAAGATCCACGCATTAAAAGTGCGAAGAGCGTTAACTACCTTTCGCTAGAATTCCTTATCGGTCGTTTGACTGGTAACAACCTAATCAGCATGGGTCTGTATGAACAAGTAACAGAAGCAATGGCTGAACTGGGTTACAACCTAACTGATCTGCTAGAAGAAGAGCGCGACCCATCATTGGGTAATGGTGGCCTTGGTCGTCTGGCTGCGTGTTTCATGGATTCATGTGCGGCACAAGAATTCCCAACTGTCGGCTATGGTTTACATTACGAATACGGTCTATTTAAACAGTCATTCAAAGATGGTCGCCAGCAAGAAGCACCTGACGCTTGGCGCGGTGTAGAAGGCTACCCTTGGGAAATTGCGCGTCCAGAACTTGCGCAAGAGATCGGTTTCTACGGTCACGTTGAAGTGATTAACGAGAACGGTAAAGAAGTTCGCAAATGGGTACCAGGCATGACAGTAAGAGCAATGCCTTGGGATCTTCCAATTGTGGGTTACGAATCAGACACGGTTTACCCGCTACGTCTTTGGGAATGTCAGGCGATTGCACCATTCTCACTAGCAAGCTTTAACAATGGTGATTACTTCGAAGCTCAGCACGCACTGATCGACGCAGGTAACATCACTAAAGTGCTTTACCCGAACGACAACCACGAGAAAGGTAAAACACTGCGTCTAATGCAGCAGTACTTCCACTCAGCAGCGTCTGTACGTGACATCCTACGTCGCCACGAAGCTGCGGGCTACTCGCTAGCGGATCTACCTAAGCAAGAGACTATCCAGCTTAACGATACGCACCCAACGATTGCGATTCCTGAACTAATGCGCATCCTGATGGATGAAAAAGGTTTAGCTTGGGAAGCGGCTTGGGAAATCAGCTCTAAGACATTTGCGTACACCAACCACACGCTACTTCCAGAAGCACTAGAGACATGGCCAGAGTCGCTAATCCAGCACCTGCTACCACGTCATATGGAGATCATTTACGAGATCAACCACCGCTTCCTACAAGACGTACGTGCAATGTGGCCGGGTGATGTCGCGAAGCAACAGAAGCTTTCTATCATCGAAGAAGGTTTCCACCGCATGGTTCGCATGGCAAACCTATGTGTAATCGGCTCTTACGCAGTAAACGGTGTAGCAGCACTTCATTCTGAATTGGTTAAGAAAGACCTATTCCCAGAGTTCCACGAAATGTACCCGACACGTCTACACAACGTAACGAACGGTATTACGCCACGTCGCTGGTTGAAGTTCTGTAACCCAGGTCTGTCTCAGCTTATCACTGAGAAAGTCGGCCCAGAATGGCCAGCGAAACTAGAGCAACTTGAAGGTATTGCGAAGTACGCCACTGACGCGACATTCCAAAAAGAATTCATGGCAGTGAAGAAAGAGAACAAAGAACGCCTAGCAACTTGGGTGAAAGAGAACATGGGTATCGAGCTCGATACTAATGCAATCTTCGATGTTCAAATCAAGCGTCTACACGAGTACAAACGTCAGCATCTAGACTTGCTACACGTACTGTCTCTGTACCACCGTATTCTTAATGAACCAGGTTTTGAGTGTACGCCACGCGTTGTGTTCTTCGCAGCAAAAGCAGCACCGGGTTACCACCTAGCGAAAGAAATCATCTTCGCAATCAACAAGATTGCAGACAAGGTGAACAACGATCCTCGCATCGGTAACAAGCTGAAAGTGGTATTCATCCCTGACTACCGTGTGAGCATGGCTGAAATCATTATCCCTGCGGCTGACGTTTCTCAACAAATCTCGCTAGCGGGTAAAGAAGCATCAGGTACAGGTAACATGAAGATGGCGCTAAACGGTGCGCTAACTATCGGTACAATGGATGGTGCAAACGTTGAGATTCGTGAGGAAGTAGGCGATGAGAACATCTATATCTTCGGTCTAGATGTTGAAGGTGTGAAAGCGCTGAAAGCTCAAGGTTACAACCCATTTGATTACTACAATGCGGATCACTTACTCAAAGCGTCAATGGACTTGCTATTGGGTGAAGAGTTCACACCAGGTCAACCAGGCTTACTGCGTGCAACGTATGACAGCCTACTAGACGGCGGTGACCCGTACTTATGTCTTGCGGACTTTGCATCTTACGTGAAAGCGCACGAAGACATGAGCGAACAATATAAAGATCAAGCTGGCTGGGCGAAGAAGGCCATTCTTAATACCGCCCTTGTTGGCAAGTTCACGTCAGACCGCTCAATCCGCGACTACGTGAACAATATCTGGAAACTTGAAGCGGTGAAACGCTAATAGAACCTAGTTAAGACCAAGGTAGCCAAGCGCTACCTTTGGTCATTTTCCAAAAGAAGTTATTGATAACAATAAAACCCTACATGGAAGGTGTTGGTATTACCTTCGGAGAAAGCGATGAAAGAACAAACAGCATTAAAGAAAGTCGCGGAAATGGCGAGATTGGCTGATAGCTATGTCAGTGCTTGGGGAGATGAGGCTAAAGTGTCTGAGGAGACGCTACGCCGCTTGCTCGCTTCGCTTGGCTACGATACTAGCAGTGATGAAAAACTACTGGCTTCTGCTGAAAAGAAACATAAGAAAGACGTACTAGCCCCTGTTCTTGTTTTACGCGACGGCGAACCAGTCGAAGTGGAACTAAACCTAGGTACGAGTGCTCGTGAGAGTGAATTCAGCTGGCGTTTAGAAACAGAACAAGGAGAGGTACTTGAAGGCTATCTTCAGTCCCAAATTGTTCGTGATGAGCGTGCTGAGGGTGGCCCTCTAGTGTTTGCATTGCCAAAGAACTTGGCTTGGGGTTATCACAAACTGATCATCAGTCGTAAGCGTCGTAAAACACCTTACGAGATGTCATTGATCATTACGCCGAAAGCGTGTTTCAAACAAGACGATCTAAACCAACACAAAAAGCTATGGGGTCCTAGTATCCAGCTTTACACACTGCGTACTCAGCATAACTGGGGCATCGGTGATTTTGGTGACCTAAAACAACTGGTGAGTGATATTGCCTCTCGTGGCGGTGACTTCATTGGCTTGAACCCGATTCACTCGCTGTTCCCTGCGAATCCAGAAGGGGCAAGCCCATACAGCCCGTCTTCTCGTCGTTGGTTGAACATTATGTACATCGACGTAAGCTCTGTACCTGAATTCGCGCTAAGTGCAGAAGCACAACAGCGAGTGGGTAGTGCAGAGTTCCAACAACGTTTACAAAAAGCGCGAGACTCTCATTGGGTGAATTACACCGAAGTTTCGCAACTAAAAATGAGCGTTCTTCCGTTGCTATTCAGTGAGTTTAAAGCTCGCCATTTAGACAAAAACACCGATCGCGCTCGTGCCTTCTTGGACTTTGTTGAAAAAGGCGGCGACAGCTTGCTACACCAAGCTGCATTCGATGCACTTCATGCTGATTTACATTCAGAAGATGCAAACATGTGGGGCTGGCCAGTATTCCCTGAGAAATACCGCACATTCGACGCAGCTGGTACTCAGAAGTACATCAAGGATAACCAAGATCGTGTTCACTTGTACATGTACCTGCAATGGATCGCAGACGATCAAATCAAAGAAGCGCAAGCGCTAGCCGAAGAAAAAGGCATGGCTGTGGGTTTGTACCGCGACCTTGCGGTTGGTGTTGCAGATTCAGGTAGCGAAACATGGGCCGACGACGGTAACTTAGTGTTAGACGCAAGCATCGGTGCGCCGCCGGATGTACTTGGTCCTCTGGGTCAAAACTGGGGTCTGCCTCCGCTTAACCCTCAAGTTTTAGAAGCGACGGGTTACGACGCGTACATCAAGTTGTTACGTGCCAACATGAAGCACTGTGGTGCATTGCGTATCGACCACGTACTTGGTCTGCTTCGCCTTTGGTGGATTCCAAAAGGCGAGAAGGCGACAGAAGGTGCGTATCTGTACTACCCAGTGGAAGACATGCTAGCAATCTTAGCGCTTGAGTCGCACCGTCATCAGTGTTCTGTGATTGGTGAAGACTTAGGTACTGTGCCAGATGAAATCGTCGATATCCTACGCGATGCAGGTGTGCACTCATACAAAGTATTCTTCTTCGAAACTTCGAAAGAAGACGGTGGGTTCATTTCTCCGAAGCACTACGCAGAGCAATCGATGGCGGCACTGTGTACGCATGACATGCCAACCCTCCGTGGTTTCTGGCACTGCGATGATTTGAAAATGGGTCGTGAGATTGGCCTTTACCCAGATGAAAAACAGTTGGAAGGCTTATTTGCTGATCGCTTGAAGTGCAAGCAAGGCATTCTAGACAGCGTTCGCTGGCATGGCTATTTGCCAGAAGGCATTGGTCATGATGCTCAGTACGTGCCAATGGATTCATACCTAAGCGAAGCGCTGCAACTGCACGTAGCCGCGGGTGACTCTGCACTGCTTAGTGTTCAGCTTGAAGACTGGCTAGAAATGGATCAACCGGTCAATATTCCTGGTACGGTGGATGAGTATCCAAACTGGCGTCGTAAATTGTCGATGAACCTAGATGAAATCTTCAGCCGTGAAGATGTGAATCGTATTTCTAAACGCCTTACTGAAGTTCGTGCACAGGCGAGTAAGTAAGATGCCTAGAGTGGCGTAGATGGACGAGCTGATTACCAATTTTGTTAGCTCAGAGGTACGAAAGTTCCGTCTAGGTCACTCATTCCTAAAACACAATCCGTTAGGATGAAGTACCGTTATTATGCCCGCGACAATAGCGGGCATTTTTGTATTTTGACGCCGTTTACGCAACGAACGTGAGAAGCGGAGTCTTTTTGTGAGTTCACAACGTTGGCTGTGGAGAAACCGATGTTTGATTCAGATCTCTGGTCTTGAAAAGGATGTTGGCTCTAGGGAGAAAGATTTGAAAACCACCAAAACCAAGAAAATAAAGAAACAACACGAACGCGCATACGAACTGCTTGCTGAGGCGGCTTACTCAGATCCATTTGCGGCGCTGGGTCCATTCATTGACGACGAAGCTTCGCTGAGAGTTTGGATGCCGGGCGCAAACAAGGTTGAACTACTTGTTAATGGTGAACCTCGCGTGGCGCTTGAGCGTGATGGCGACAGCGGTTTCATCTTAAAAGAGCAACGCGATTTACACCTGACCCACTACCGTTTAGCGGTCGATTGGAATGGTGTTGAACAAATTATTGATGACCCGTACCAGTATCACAATATCTACCAAGAGTACGAGCATCTGCATACGCCAAAAGACATGTATCACTACATGGGCGCACACTTTGTCACGCTAGAACGTGGCGGTGAAAACATCTCTGGTGTGCGTTTCCTTGTTTATGCACCACATGCATCGGCTGTTAGCCTTGTGGGTTGCTTCAACCAATGGGATGGCCGTCGTCATCCAATGCAACGCCTAGACTACGGTATCTGGGGCCTATTCATTCCTGGTCTGGAAGAAGGGGTACAATACAAATTTGAGCTCAAAGGGCCAAATGGGGAAGGGCTTCCTCATAAACAAGACCCTTGGGGTTTCTACTCTGAGCAATACCCATCGTTCGCGTCCATTACTTACGATCACAAGCGTTACCAATGGCAAGATGCGAAATGGCAAAATCGCGCAGTGACGCAAAAGCGTGATGAAGCGTTATCGTTTTACGAGCTGCATGCTGGGTCATGGAAGCGCAACGAGAAAGGTGATTTCCTGAACTACCGCGAACTTGCGGAGCAGTTGGTGCCATACCTTGTGGATATGGGCTACACCCACGTTGAGCTGATGCCTGTGTCTGAGCATCCATTCTATGGTTCATGGGGCTATCAACCTGTTGGCTTGTTTGCACCAACTAGCCGTTTTGGCTCACCTGATGATTTCAAATTCTTCGTGGATGCGTGTCACCAAGCTGGTATCGGTGTAGTGCTCGATTGGGTTCCTGCGCATTTCCCATCGGATGATCATGGTTTAGCGAACTTTGATGGTACGCCTCTGTTCCATGATCCAGATCCGCGTCGCGGTTGGCACCAAGACTGGAACTCCTACATTTACGATTTAGGCCGTGAACATGTGCGTCGCTTCCTTGTCTCGAATGCGCTGTACTGGTTTGAACAATTCCATATTGATGGTATTCGCGTGGACGCAGTCGCATCGATGCTTTACCTCGACTACTCACGTAGCCACGACCAGTGGGTACCAAACGTCGATGGTGGCAACGAAAACTACGACGCAATCGCAACCTTAAAATGGATGAACGAAGAAGTGTACAAGCACTTCCCGAATGCGATGACGATTGCGGAAGAGTCAACGGCGTTTCCGGGGGTGTCTGCGCCAACCTTTATGGGTGGTTTAGGTTTTGGCTTCAAGTGGAATATGGGGTGGATGCACGACAGTCTTTCATACATCAAAGAAGATCCTGTTCACCGCAAATACCACCACAATACCATCACCTTCCCGCTGGTTTATGCGCACAGCGAAAACTACGTCTTGTCTCTCTCTCACGATGAGGTGGTGTACGGAAAAGGCTCTATCCATAACAAGATGCCAGGTGATGAATGGCAGCAAACCGCAAACCTACGAGCATACTACGGTTATATGTATGGTCAACCGGGCAAAAAGCTGAACTTTATGGGCGCGGAAATTGGCCAAACGGCGGAGTGGAACCACGATGATCAGTTGCAATGGTTCTTACTGGAATATGAGCGTCATCAAGGTGTCCAAAAGCTGATGCGAGATTTGAACCACTTGTACCGAAATGAAGCGGCGATGCACGATCAAGATTGTGTTCCTGCTGGTTTTGAGTGGCGTCTACAAGACGAAGCGGATGCGAGCATCCTAGCGCACGAGCGTATTAGTAAAGAAGGTGAGCGTATTCTGATCATCACCAACTTTACGCCCGTACCACACGAGCGCTTTCGTTTAGGCGTTCCAAATGCAGGTCAATACGAACTGCTACTGAATACAGACGATAGCAAATACGGCGGCAGCGATTTTAAAGTGCTGACCAGTGTGAAAACGGAAAAAGTTGAAAGTGAATCACTGCCTCAATCACTTGAGCTTCGTTTGCCTCCACTTTCAACCGTGTTCTACAAGCTGCACAAATAATTTAGTCTAATCAAATTCTAAGCCCGTTTTACATTGTAAATCGGGCTTTTTTTGACCTATTTTTTACCTCTAAAACTTGTTGTTCTTGATTGAATCAGGCAAGCTCACGGGTTTATTTATCATCAATCGCTAATGCATTGGGGAACTACACATGTTGAAAAGGCTTAAGTCATTTCTATTTAAAATGGTGTTGATATTGCTGATCGCCCCAGTCGTTTTGGTTGGTTTGGTGAAATATGTCGATCCACCAATATGGGGATGGAAGTTAAGCCGCATTGTTGCGCCACCAAAGAACTATCCAGACAATAGTCAACACGAATGGGTATCCTTGTCGCGCATTTCAAAAAATATGCAGTTAGCGGTGATTGCGACCGAAGATCAAAAATTCCCTCATCATTATGGTGTCGATTTCGAATCGCTATTCGACGTGATTTCCGAGGCTGGTGATAATGGTCCGTCGAGAGGCGCGAGCACCATTACCCAACAAGCCGCGAAAAATGTGTTTTTGTTTCCGTCTCACTCCTACGTTCGCAAGGCTTATGAGCTTTACTTTGCTTTGCTGATGGAGCTGATGTGGAGCAAAGAGCGCATTCTCGAAGTGTATCTAAATGTGGTTGAATTTGGTCCCGGTATTTACGGCGCTGAAGCGGCGGCGCAGAATTATTTTGGTGTCAGTGCAAAGCAACTCTCGAAGTGGCAAGCAGCGCGTTTAGCCGTGGTGTTGCCAAATCCATATCGAATCAAAGTCTATCCACAAAGTGATTACACTGCTCGCCGCACAAGATGGGCGATGAATCAAATGAGCAATCTTGGCAGCGTGCAACTTTAACTCCCTCAATCTATTGCGCTTAAATAGAACTACGCCCCTATATCAATAAAATGTGAAGCGTCACAAGCTTTAGGGCGTAGCCTTTCAGAATGATGTGCTCAGTTTTTCATCCATTTACTATTAGTGTGAATAAAAATACAACACGAATACTGCGCCTATGCGCAACCAATGGACTGAACGATGAAACTGAATCTGATTACGACTACCTTATTGCTTGCATCGGCAAGTGCCATCGCCGAGCCAAACATCACCATTTCGACCACGACCAACAGCCGTGACTTTCCTTTAAATGCAGAGCAGCCTTTGGTTGTGCCCTTAACCAAAGATGGATACACGCTCAAAATTACGGGTGTTGAAGGCGACTGTGTCGCGCCTGATGGCCAGAAGGTCAAATTCAATAAACCTATCGCGCTGAACTGCGGAAAGCCAACGGAACTGCCGTTAAAAATCCGCTTTACTGGCGATTACTCTTTTGCTTTTGATGCGGAAGCGAAAACACTGCGCTTCAAGCGTGAACCTAAGAAAGCCGCGAAGACAGAATTCAAACGCCCAATCCCACAAGTGCAATGTGAGGTTTATCAAGGCGGCGAAGTCACCATTGCGCTGGGTGACAGTTTCCCCGATGGCACCAAGTTGCGTGATGCTTACTCTGGGCAAATGGTCGAAGTAAAAGATCAGCAAGTATCGCTGACGCCAAGCAAAGATTCAGGCGGGTTGGTGCTACTAGAGCCAGTGAAGAAAACCAAAGAAGCAGTATCGTTTGATTATCGCAATGCCAACATTTACTTCGTGATGGTCGACCGTTTCAAGAATGCTGATACGAGCAATGACAACAGCTATGGACGCAAGAAAGACGGCAAAGAAGAGATCGGCACCTTCCACGGCGGTGATCTAAAAGGCGTGATCGAAAAGCTAGATTACATCAAGAGCCTAGGTACAGATGCGATTTGGTTGTCGCCAATCGTTGAACAAGTGCACGGCTTTGTTGGCGGCGGCGATAGCGGCTCATTCCCATTCTACGCTTACCACGGTTACTGGACGCGTGACTTTACCAAGATTGATGAGAACTTCGGTAACGAAGCTGATCTGAAAAAGCTGGTGGAAGAGGCACACAAACGTGGCCTTAAAGTCTTGATGGACGCAGTAATCAACCACACCGGTTACTCAACGTTAGCCGATTTGCAATTTGACGGTATTGAGGTGTTAAAACCAAACGCTGATTTACCGAATAAGTGGGGTGACTGGCAACCAAAAGCGGGTGAAAATTGGCATAGCTATCACCAGAATATTGATTACCAGAGTCCAAACTGGTCGAAATGGTGGGGCGGTGACTGGGTAAGAACAGGTCTACCGGGATACCCAGCTCCGGGCAGCAGTGATATCACTATGTCATTGGCGGGTTTACCTGACTTTATCACCGAATCAGACAAAGCCGTGAAGCCCGCGCAGTGGCTATTGGATAACCCTGGTACTCGCGTAGAGGCGCGCGACAATTACACCGTCTCGGACTACCTAATTGAGTGGCAAACTGATTGGGTGAAACGCTTTGGCATTGATGGTTACCGTGTCGATACGGTGAAGCACGTTGAAGGCGATGTGTGGAAACGCTTGAAAGAAGAGGCATCAAGCAGCCTTGAGCAGTGGCGTAAAGAGAACGGTAAGTCAGGTCAGCCATTCTGGATGATGGGTGAAGTATGGGGACATACCGCTTATCGCAGCCCTTACTTTGACGATGGCTTTGATGCGTTGATTAACTTCGACATGCAGAAGAAATTAGATAGAGGCGCGGCGTGTTTCAGCCAAATGGCAGACACTTACCAAAGCTATGCGGACACTATCGCCAGTGAGAAAGACTTTAACCCTGTGAGCTACATGTCTTCTCACGATACCGAGCTGTTCTTCTCTCGCTTCAAAGATTACGGTATGCAGCGTAACGCCGCGAATGCACTGCTTCTGAGTCCTGGTGCTGTTCAGGTTTATTATGGTGATGAAGTTGGTCGTAACATTGGTCCTTACGCGGACGATTTCCACCAAGGCACTCGTTCTGACATGGTATGGAAGCTATCTGATGAGAAGCAAGCGCTGCTCAAACACTGGCAAACTCTTGGTCAGTTCCGTAAAGCGCACCCAGCGATTGGTGCGGGTCAGCATCAAGTAATTGAACAAGAAGGCGCGTACGTGTTCTCTCGCTCGCTTGGCAATGACAAAGTCGTTGTGGCGTTTGTGGGTCGCGACAAGTAGTTAGAACTTCGTTTTAAGCCTAGATAGAAAAAGCCCTTCCTTGAGTTATCAGGGAAGGGCTTTGTTGTATTAGTTCGCCAGTTCTTGGACGATGACTTTTTCTAGCTCGTCAAACGGCACATAGCCAGGAATGACTTGATCATTAATGATCAACGCGGGCGTGCCGCGTAAACCAAGTTGCGTGAAATACTGATAGTTTTTATCAAGCAACGCCTTGGTCTCTTTGTCGTCGACAAGCTGTGCTTCTGTCCCCGTATTTTTCGCGATTTGATTTAAGGAACGTGCGTCATGTGCGCCCGGTTTTTTCACCAATAACTCATGCACTTGTTCGTACTTATCTCGCTGGTTTTGCCAAACATTTAATGCGTAACTTGCCGAGTTGTAGCCGTTTTTCTCGTATTGTTCTTTAAAAGAGACATTGAGGTTAAGCACTTTTACCTGCGGATATTCCTTACCAACTTTGACCAGCTCTCCTTCTAAACGTTTACAAAAAGGGCAGCTGTAGTCTGTTACGTTAATAATGGTTAACTCAGGGTTTTCAGCACCAAAAGAGGAATGTTTGCCATCACTTAGATATTGACGAACCTCCTTCAAGGTGTCGCCAAATGACTGTTGATACGCAATGTACTCTTGAAGGTTTTGGTGCAATGAATCAAGAATTTGAGGGTTTTCTTTTAGTATCTGAGTAACTTCCTCTAGCTTTTGTTCTGCGGTCTTTTCTGATGCGAAAGATACGGCAGGTACGATAGCCATCGTTAACGCCAAAAGTGTACGAGTGAATGTCATAATATTTCCTAAAACTTTTAAATTTCGTTGTTTGTTATGTGAAGTGAATAAAATATGTACAAAAGTCAGGCAGAAAGGTCTCTCGCCTTGCTGGCTTTATTCTCTAAACACGCAAAGTTTTAGGTGAACCCGATACTTTTCCGGTATCGGTTCTGTGTATTCCAGATAGCGAATTGCTGTGGTTGTCATCGGTAGCGCCACAATCAAAGCAAACAGAAAAAATGGAATAAGAATATGATCAAACTGATGTTGGTAAGCTTGAACCAGCTTTTCTGAAAGGTCGCAAGATGGTGATAAATTCACGCTTTCATCTTGCTGACTCTGTATTTGGTGAGCCTTCGGGCAGCTTTTCGAGAAACCAGAATTTTGGCTTAAGCATATCATCACCACCCAAAGCACGAGGGCGAGTGTCCATTTGGCTATTTTATATTGTGAGCGTAACAATGGGTCGTATAGTCCTGTTAATTCTGGTTTATACCGTTTACATATGACCGGGCCATCCTAACCTAAATTTCGTGGCTGAATGTTACTTTCGAGTTAATCGATATTGTCTCAATGCCAAAGTATGAAGTACGTCATGAATGTTGTAGAAAGCAATATTCGTCAGAATCATTTGTTGAGTTGATGAAGAAGTCGTGAGCTATCGACATAGATTAATATACCTAATTGTTAGCACAAATTTTTATTATCTTTCAATTGTGATTGGAATCATAAAACAAAACTTCATAACTGAGTCTCGATAATGTTCGGCAGGCGGATTGATTTTGATCATCTCTCTAGCACATTATTCAGGTGAACATATGTGTTAAGTTCCACATGTGTAGGTAATGTTATGAAAATTCCTGTTCAAACTGAGCGTAAAGTTACACTGGGGTGCTACGTTGCTCTGGCGTTTGCGGTTGTGTTCTTTTCTGGCCTGATGCAATCTAGCGAATGGTACGGTGTATTCGATTTTACAACGCTCAATGGCTCTTTCGGCAAGGTGGCGTATGGTGTCACCGAAACGGCTGACGGTGTGCAAGTTGCAACAACGTCGCTTCGCGGTACTGGTGGTAGCGGTGCTCGCGACGGTTTCATTTTCGCACTTACTTTGATTCCAACTGTTATGTTCGCCTTAGGTATGATCAACGTACTTGAGCACTACGGTGCACTTGAAGCAGCTCGTAAGCTTCTTACTCCTCTTCTACGTCCTCTAATGGGCATCCCTGGTAACTCTGGTCTGGCTTTAATTGCTTCTCTACAAAGTACCGATGCAGGTGCGGCAATGACGCGTCAGCTAAAAGATGAAGGTCACCTAACTAAGCGTGAAACGGACGTATTTACCATGTTCCAGTTCACTGCAGGTGCAACCATCGTGAACTTCTTCTCATCGGGTGCTGTGCTGTTCACACTGACGATGGCTGACGGCTCTCTAGCAGTAACGTCTTCTATTGGTTTAGCAGTTGTGGTGATGTTCGCATTTAAGATCATCGGCGCGAACCTGTTCCGTATCTACCTGAACATGACGGAAGGTAAAGAAGACAAGCAAGACCAAAACAAATCAGAGAACTTAAAAGAGGAGACGGCATAATGGGTGACGTTAAAGCGAAAAAACCAATGGTGACGGATATCTTCGTCGAAGGTGCTAAGAAAGGTTGGGTGATTGCGACTACCTCTACGGTTCCTAACGTATTGATGGCATTTGTTATCATCAAGGCTCTACAAATCACTGGCGCGCTGGATCTGATGGGCACTGTGTTCTCTCCAATCATGGCGGTGTTTGGTCTTCCGGGTGAAGCTGCAGCGGTATTGATCGGCGCTTGGATGTCGATGGGCGGCGCGGTGGGCGTAGTGATTACGTTATTTGACCAAGGCATCCTGAACGGCACGCACATTGCGATTCTTGCGCCTGCTATCTACCTAATGGGCTCTCAAGTTCAGTACATGGGTCGTATCATGGGGCCAATCGGTACTGAAGGTCGTTACATCCCAGTTATGATTGCAATCTCAGTATTGAACGCGTTTGGCGCAATGCTGGTGATGAATCTATTTGTCTAGGAGTGAGTCATGCAATTCTCTCTAAATGAATATCTAGAAGAGCTACGTCCGCTAATCAATGTGGATTGTGGTACTTACACTACTGATGGTATCGAGTTCATCGCTTCTCAATTTGAAGATAAGTACCAAGCGATGTCAGGTTGGAGCGTAAAACGCATCGACTGTGGCAGAGCGGGTGTTGGTCTTGAAGTTCGAAATAAGCCGGAAGCTGAGCAAATCGACGTGATGCTGATTGGTCATATGGATACCGTGTTCCCTGTGGGTACTGCTGAGCTTCGTCCAATGTCTCAAGATGCAGAGAAAGCTTACGGTCCGGGCGTCTCGGACATGAAATCTGGCTTGCTGAACATCGTATACGCGATGCGCAATCTAGACCAAGCGGTGTTGGATAAGCTGTCTATCGCTATCTGCATGAACCCAGATGAAGAAACGGGTTCTCTGGACTCTGTGGATTGGATTCAATCAGTAGCGAAAAACGCAAAGAATGTACTGGTTGCAGAAGCAGCACGTGCAGACGGCGGTTTAGTGAAAGCGCGCAAAGGCATGGCTCGCTACAAAGTGACCTTTAATGGCGTTGCAGCTCACGCTGGTAACGAGCCAGAGAATGGCCGCAGCGCAATCACTGAGATGGCGAATTGGATTCTAGCAGTCAATGCAATGACCAACTTTGAATCTGGTACCACGTTGAACGTCGGTATTATTTCTGGCGGCAACGGTGCGAACATCGTTCCGGAACATGCTGAAGCTATTGTGGATGTGCGTTTCTGGAGCAATGAAGAATACGATGATGTCGACAGCAAGGTAAACGGCATGCTGGAAACACCATTCGTTGATGGCGTGAGCATTGAGTTGGTTCGTGAAGCTTACAAGCCTTCTATGGTGCCAAGCCCACAAACAGAAAGTTTAATGACATTAGTTGAAGAAGCGGCAAGTGAACTGGCTATCGACATCAACTGGAAAGAAGTGGGTGGCGGCTCTGATGCAAACAACACGGCGATTCTTGGCGTTTCAACTTTGGATGGTCTAGGACCTATCGGTGCGGGCTTCCACAGCGTTCAAGAGTACTTGTTGCTTGAGTCTATCGAACCACGTATCAAAATGCTGATGCGTGTATTGGAGAAGATTGCTCAATAAGGCATTCTGCTTCTAAAGCTTGGTTCCCAAAGCTGTTTGTTTCCAAGGCAATAATCCCCGGACTTCGGTTTGGGGATTTTTCTATCTGTGTTTCACTTTACTATCATTTCTTGTTATTAATCTTGCGTTCAGGTTCGATTTATTAATATGTTGGACATAGTCATAAATTTCGGAGGCAACGATGACCACAACAATGTCTGTAAAATCGGCGCCGAAAGACGCCAAAGACCAAACGATGCAAGCGCCAGATGAGAAAACCTTCTGGCGTAAAATGAAAAATTCCGTCAAGAAAGCAGGTGAAGAGATTGCGGTTATGGGCATTAAATCATGGCTCGCGATGGCAGATTCCAACACTTCTGTTCGCCACAAGGCTATCTTAGGTGGCGCGTTGGCTTACTTCGTCCTACCAACAGATATGGTGCCAGACGTACTAGCTGGCGTCGGTTTTACCGATGATATGGCGGCACTTACCTTAGCCGCGAACTCAGTCGGTAATGTCATCACTAAAGAACACGAAGCACAAGCCAGAGAAAAACTGAATTCGATGTCTGATTAAGTTGAAAGTTTATTTTACAGCACTAATAGCCATTTGTGCTGCTCGATAAAGTTTTCCAAATACCATAAGAAAAACGTTTCTAATAAACTTTGCAGACATATCTTCAATTGCTGTTACTGGTTTTCCAATAAACACCAGCATATGGCCTAACAGCCCTTTGACTTGTGATTCTCTTACTTTAGAAGCTTTAGCTACTTTTTCTATATTTCTGGCGAGTATATCATAAAATGTCATTCCAGTAGATACTGTGGCTTGGGCTGCTATTGCTGCAAACAAGCCAGTATCTTTTAATAAGGTTATTAATGCTGCTTGAATTCTTTCTGACCAATATTCTGTAAATGATGCTTGGTTTCTGTGCTCAAACTTAAATCTAGTAGGTGTATACAAGTACTTGTTAGATCTGACTTTTATTGCTCCCCACGTTTCGGAGTTAGCATTATCTAAATACCCTAAGCTTGTTTCGCTAGACATACTATGAGCATTTAAATTAAAGCCAGTACTAGCGTCTAAGCGGTACTCATCGCCATTATGTGGAGCATGAATAAATGGCCAGACAGGTACTTTAGGCACAGGATCTGCGCCGTGAGTACAGCGGTATACTTTGTCGTTGCTTTTACTAGATTTACGGGAATATTGTTCTAAACCAACTCTAGGTGCGCCAAAAGTATATAAATTCACTCTTAATGAATATTCTTCTCTCAGCCAATCAGAACATAATGAAGCCAGAGCTCCTCCTAAGCTATGCCCAACACAATGAATACGGTTAGGTAAATTTTGGCATTGCTGTAAATATTGTTTTATGCTTGGTTTGATACTTGAAAATGAATTAATAAATCCAGCATGAGCGATAGAGCCATTTGGAGAGCCTTTAAGGCCGACATTTAGGTTGGTTACCCAATCATTGGCGTTTTGCGTCCCTCTAATGGAAATTACTAAATCTCCCTTATATTTTCCTTTCCCAATACCAATTACCGCAAATGCTTCAGATGTTCTCATTACACCAGGTACCACTTTTCTAAACAATGGTATACGATCTAATCCTGTGATGCCTCCAGTTCGGCCACTAAAAACATCTTGCTGCGAAAATGCAAAGTGTTTTTCAAAACCTCCTTCTCCCCTAAACGCTAGTCTCCCTTGTCCCTGGTATACTCCATACGGTATGTTCGCGATCTCTGATGCAAGTTTTGGTGTTAAAGACGGCATTATGTATCCTCCGTAAACTCTGTTTTATATAAAAATCCATTTAAATTGCAGTTGCTAATAACCATTAGATCTCGAGCACTTTCTAGATTGATATTTTTGAAAAAATATCGGAATTCTTTATTTTTAAGCTCACAGTAAAGGTTATTTAAGTTATCTTTTATAAATATAGGCGGTGAAACGTAGCTTAACTGAGACTCCCAAATGTACTTCTTTTCTTCATTTATATAGGTATATATTCCGATATATGAATATGTTTGATTCAAAGCTGATTCTTTAAACCTTTGAGAATGTATGACTGGCTTAAAGTGAAATTCACCTAACTCATTAGTAATTGAACTCCTTTTGTAAGCATTCTTTAAAAAATTAGCTTCTAAGTAAACGGTTAAATTTTTTAGAGGTCTTTGATCAAGAACTAAAGTACCTTTTATCTCTGGGCTTAATGTATATTTAAATTTCTTAAAAAAATCGAACATACTTTCGTTGAAACCTAATGCAAGTATTGGAAATGAGAATATGAATAAAAAAAGACTATTTTTAAACATGAAATTATGATGTATGTATCTTAGTACCAACTTAATTATCAGACTACTATCTATCGCGATTTGGTTTTGAACTTTAATTTGATAATGGAATTTGTATCTCTATATGATGAAAATGTCCCTTATATCATTTTCAAAGTGATAAACATAGGCGAGTTATCTTAACCCTCTAGATGAACTAATATAGAATCTAACTACTGACCTATTAGTAATTGAAACAACCTCGGGGGACGAGAATTTTATCTAAACCTTTTTGATTTCGGGTTAATTGGAAATAAAAAACCACCTTAGAGTAAGGTGGTTTTTGCTTAGACAGGATAATTTAACTTGGAAGTATTTAAGCTTCCGCGCGCTTCAGATGCACTTCTTCTTCGGCTACGCCTGCCATTGGGTCGTTGAAGCGAGCTTCATCCAATGCACCTTCTGATTTCGCAACGATGACGGTTACAGCACTGTCACCAGTGATATTTACCGCGGTACGAATCATATCAAGAAGACGGTCAACACCCATGATGAGCGCGATACCTTCAAGCGGCAGACCAACTTGGTTCAATACCATAGCAAGCATGACAAGACCCACACCAGGAACACCTGCGGTACCGATAGACGCCAGAGTTGCCGTCATGATAACCATTAGGTAATCGCCCATAGTTAAATCAATATTGAAAGCTTGAGCAATAAACGCAGTTGCTACGCCCTGCATGATCGCCGTACCGTCCATGTTCACGGTTGCACCAAGTGGTACTGTGAACGATGATACACGGTTCTCAACACCCATGCGGTGCTTTGCTGTTTCCATTGTCACTGGAATCGTCGCGTTCGATGATGCTGTAGAAAAAGCAAACATGATCGCGTCTTCCATCTTACGTAGGAACGTAATTGGGTTTAGACCTGTGAAACCTTTTAACATTAAGCTGTAAGTAACTAGACCGTGTAGGACAAGCGTACCAGCCAGTACTAAGAAGTACTCTGCCAGATTGACGATCGCGCCCAGACCAAGACCAGTAAATAGCTTCGCCATTAAGAAGAACACCCCATAAGGCGCCAAGTTCATCAAAATCGCGACCAGTTTCATGATCACTTCATTCAGATCAGAGAAGAATGCTGCGATGCGTTCGCCTGGTTTACCCGCTGCACTGATCGCGATACCGAATAGCACGGCGAACACGATAACTTGCAGAGTTTTACCTTCTGCCATTGCGCTGATTGGGTTGGTCGGGAACATATCGATGATCACCTGACCTAAAGATGGCGCTTCGGCTGATTTGAATGAACTTGCTGCCGTTAGATCTGCCCCTGCCCCTGGCTGGAATAGAGTACCCATAGTTAGAGCAAGCGTAATCGCGATAGCCGTTGTCGTAACGTAGAAAGCGAGGGTTTTACCGCCCATGCGACCCAGTGTAGAGAGGTCTTTGAGAGAGCTAGTACCACAAACTAACGAAACAAATACTAGCGGTACAACAAGCATTTTTAAGCTGGCAACGAAGATCTGTCCACCAACTTCGAATAATCCATTAACAATGTATGCGTCGACAAATCCGTTGTCGGCAAAAAGTGTGCGAATTGCAAATCCTGTCAAGATACCCGCAACCATACCTAAAATTACGCGGCTGGTAAGCGACATCGGTTTCTTGGTATTCATGAGAACACTCCTTATAGTTATGCACCTTGAGTTCACTTCAAAGCGGCGAGCAGATTAGCAGCGGAGTGAGAAAATACGAAAGAATAATCCTCTAAATGGTTAATAGATGTGAACTTTATCACTAATAAAAATGGGATTTTAACCAAATATTAACGAATTGGCCGGATGAAAAGTTTGTATTTTAACACTTTTATCGAATATACAACCGATAACAAAGAGGATTTACAATAAATTTTAATAAGAGATAGAGTGCATACTCTCTTTGAGTGGATGCATTTCTGCATAACTATTTAAGTTATATTCAGGCTAGCGGTCGCTTCTTTAGGGATAATTTAGTATTGAGTGTTCATCAGAGCCAACGAACCCTTTATGCTTTCATATTTGTCAACTCAATGATGGTTGGCAAGTGTAGTTAGTTGGAGGTGATCCCAGCTCCAATAACTTTGACTGGTATTTTTAATCCCTCCAACCCAATAGCATTGTTTCGCTCGTATTAAGCCTTCCAAACACTGCTTGCCAGCCTCAGTGATACGGACGCTTTGTTCCCACCAGTGCCTTTCACGTGACTCAATCGTGATCAAAGGTGTTTGACACTGTGCTAGAGGGAGGAGTAACGCGTAAAACATCACGTCTCCTAGGTAAGGAAGAGGTTCTAGTTGTTGATATTGCTCAAACCAATCTTTGATGGGAATTGAACGATTTTGCGAGCTCAAGACCTTTAGTGCGAGGTGTTGTGTCAAGCTCAATCCAGTTTGTGAATTAGGTAACTCTTGCAAATGGCGTTTAAGCACGTTGAATATATTGGGCAAGCAATCCAGGTTATGCTGCTGAATCAAATTAACTATGGAAATAGGTGTCGGTGATGTAATAGCGTGCCAACACCGTTTAGCCTGACTGAATAATTTTGCTGTCACAGGTTTACGGTATCGCCAACAAGAACGAATAGCTTCTTCAGGCAACTGCCCAAAGCCGATGAATCGTTCAGTGCTCGGGAACTGGTTCAACTCAATGATCTCTATCACTTTATTCTCTACATTCTCTAACTGTGTTAGAGCACGAATTAGCATCAATTGATCATAACTGTCATGTTCGACCCAAAAGACGATTCGTTCAAATACATCACTTTGCAACAGATCGAGGTTTGATTGTTCCAATGTGACTATATCTTGAACCGAGTCTTCACGCTTCATCACGGGCAGCAGAGTCTCTACGACATATTGGGCACGAATGGCAAGGAAGTTCTGCGGTGTTGCTGGTATGGGGCCAATACAAAGCGGATCGATCAGGGCTAAAAATGTCCCTTCAAATCCGCTGGCTTTAAGTTGTTGTTGAATGTCGTGGCCACAACGAACGTGTAGCGTTTTTACTTTTGCATCTAGGGGCGGTTTTTGTTCTTTGATGGCTAGTTTGTGCGCTTCTAGCTCTTCGACATGAGCTTTTAGTTTACTCCAACTGGATAAGCCCAGTTCTCTTACGAGTGCATGTTGAACGTCAGCCAATTGAATTGTATTGGGAGCCAAAGATTCTGGTTTGGAGTGAAATCGCTTAACTAACTCCAACGTGGCGTCATCGTATAGGCGGATAGCTTTGAGCCTTTTTTTAGCAATGGATTTTTGCTGATTGATATTGATCGAGAAGCTATTTGTAGAGTTCATATTTCACCTTTCTTATTTCTTCCACACTCGCCTATATAGAAGCAAAAAAGAAGGTAAAAACAGATTGTGCCTGCTAAACCAAGCAGGTGAGGATATTGCCGTGAACCGAGTTCTTTCCGCGAGTGTTGGGTGCTTTAGGCATGAGCAGAGTGATAGTAGGTGGTCGCTATCCTTCGTGCAACCTTTTGTGAGAGTGTAGCGTCACAAAATGGCCGTTTCTCTATATTTAGGGAGAATCAATAGCCGATAACACTAGCGATTCAACTCAATACCACTGTTGCTAGACTCGAGTTTCTACACTTTTGAGTAAAGTACGATAAAGCGCTTGAGTCGCAGGACCACTTTTGGCTCCTTTGGGCAAAGTGAGGTGCAGCGCAACTTGATATTGATGGGAGTGTTCGATCTCCAATACGTTAATTTTATCGCTCTTGCGGGTTGCGACTAAGTGCGCTGGTAGCCGACAAAATCCAGCGCCTTGCTCTACGGCGTGAAAAGCGTGGTCGAAGTTATCGACGGTAATACGCTGACGTGCGCGTAACCAACCCACATCTCTTTTCGTTTTGTCTGAATCACCTAAGTCACGGATGACAATTTGGCTGGTGGTTGCAAAATCGTCGATGGAAACATGCGGCTTTTTAGCGAGTGGATGGTGTGCTGCGATTACAGGCAGCATGGTTGTTACGCCAAATGCTTCGGCAGGGTAGTTGGTTATCGGTAAGTTGATGATTGCGATGTCAGCGAGCTCATTTACGACCATTTCGGTTGTTTTGCTCAGTGACGTTTCAACCACTTGAACGGAGGTCGTGTTGTTGTCCTCCAAAAATTGACTGAGTGGTGCATAAAGCCAACAAGGGTCACAAAGATGATCTATTGCGACCGTGATTTGAGATTCCACCCCACTTTTTAACTGCTCGCTGATGACTTCTAGTTCCCGCGCTTGTTCAAGCATGGATTGTGCACGACGCAGTATGGTTTTGCCGTGCTCTGTCAAACCCGCTTTGCGCCCTCGTACTTCGATAAGTTGAATACCAAGTTGGTCTTCTAACTTCCTCACCGAGTAGATCAATGTGGTATGGCTCTTGTTGAGCAGTAAAGCTGCGGATTGAATGCTGCCTTCTTGATTAATCGCTTGTAGCGTTTGCCATTGTTCTAAGGTCGTTTTTAGTCTCATGAGTCAATTTTTTAGACAGTTAATGGCGAAATTATGAACTTTTCTGTCAGTTTTATAAAGGTAATAATCTTGTCATCGAAAACGAGTCAATAAGAAGAGGAGACTCAAGATGGCGAAATTATTGCAAGTTGATTTTGAATTTCATGGTCCGTTTGGTGACGAGATGTCGAATGCTCTGGTCGACTTAGCTAAGTCGATTAACCAAGAGCCGGGCATGATTTGGAAAATCTGGACGGAAAGCGAAAAAGACAAACTCGGTGGTGGTATCTATCTTTTTGAAGATGAAGCCACGGCGCAAGCTTATCTCGAAATGCATGCCGCACGCTTACGAAAAATGGGCGTAGTCGAAGTACGAGGTCAAATTTTCGATATCAATGTGCCGTTAACTACGCTCAATCAAGGGCCTATTAGAGGATAAGGAGATGATGACCAACCGCACTTTTCTAACCGTTCATGGTGTCGTATATACGGTATTCGCTTTTGCGTTGTTTTTTGTACCAACCATAATGTGGCCGATCTATGGAGTACAAATTAACGACCAGTACGCGCTGTTTTTATCGCAGCATACTTCGATCTTTTTAGGTGGAATCGCTGCGGTGAGTTTGATGTTACGTAATGTGGAATCAGGGCATACTGCGAAACAGCTGTTTAAAGCATTATTGATTACTAATGGCTTAGGGGCAGTGATTACTACCTATGCCGGCATTATCGGAGTATTTGTCGGTTTTGGTTGGAGTGACCCAATATTCTTTGTCTTGCTTAGTTGGATTACGTACAAGCAATTAAGAGTGCAATAGAAAAAGCCCTGCTGTTTCTAGCAGGGCTTTGTCATATTTGGTTTAATTAGCGATCTAAATTCAAGTTATGATTCGCTTTTGTACGCGTAGTTATAGTAGCCGTATCCATAGCCGTATGAGTTAGATGCTTTTTTCTCAACTGCATTGAGAATCACACCTTTAACTTCAACGCCTGATTGCTCGAAGCGACCTTGCGCGACTTCAATCTCCTTCAAAGTCGTTTGATCAAAACGAGCGACCATCAGAGTTGTTCCTGCAAGCGCGCCAACAATGCTTGGGTCGGTAACTGCGAGTACTGGCGGCGTATCGATGATGACTAGATCGTATTGTGCAGACATCTCGTCAACAAAGCTCTTGAAGCGAGGGTGCATAAGAAGTTCTGACGGATTTGGTGGTACTTGGCCGCGAGTCACAACATCTAAATTATCAATGGATGTAGATTTAATGATGTTGCTAAGGGATGTCTTACCGCTCAAGTAATCAGAAAGACCGTTGTCCCAACGTAGACCGAAGCATTGCTGCAAATAACCTTTACGCATATCCGCATCAATAAGCAGCACTTTCTGACCGGTTTTCGCAGCGACGGCCGCAAAGTTGGTCGATACAAATGTTTTGCCGATAGATGGTGCAGGACCTGAAATCATAAGAACGTTATTCTTCGCCTCCATCATTGCAAAGTGCAAGCTAGTGCGAAGACTACGTAGAGCCTCAATGGAAAGATCGGCTGGGTTAGCTTCCGCTAGAAGGACTAGCTCATTGTTGCTGCCTTTGTTGCGCTTAAGCTTGTTTGCAAATTCCAGTTGTTGAATAGATTTTGGAACGCTTGCGTAAACTGGCATGCCAATCTGTTCAATTTGATCTGGTGTTTCCACACCACGGTGGAATGCTGCACGAATTAATACGAAAGCAACGC
The DNA here is from genome assembly GCF_033337975.1 of Vibrio sp. Vb2880. Taxonomy (NCBI): domain Bacteria; kingdom Pseudomonadati; phylum Pseudomonadota; class Gammaproteobacteria; order Vibrionales; family Vibrionaceae; genus Vibrio; species Vibrio sp. Vb2880. Next base: position 160,954 of record NZ_JAWORT010000001.1, on the reverse strand, counting down.
CTGCCATACCGCCAAGCAGTGTTGCTAGCACAACGATAAGCGCTTTTTTCGGCTTAATTGGCTTAGAGAAAGATTGAGCGTTATCTAAGATTCGAACGTTGCCAACTGTTCCGGCTTTAATAATGTTGAGCTCTTGAACCTTGTTCAATAGTTGGATGTAGATTTGTTGGTTTACTTCTACATCGCGTGTCATACGTAGAACTTCACGCTGTGTTTTCGGTAACTTTTGAACTTGTTTATTAAGACGTTCTTTCTCTTTTAGTAGTGTTTCACGTTTATCAAGTAGCGACTTATAAGCAGGGTGATCCTGTGTGAAGCGTTGGCTGATCTCACTTTCTTTGAATGTAAGCTCATTTAGCTGTGCTTCTAACTCAACCATTACTTTCAGCGTTGACTGAGCTTCAAGGCCTAAATCGATAGATTCATTTTCTTGACGGAATCGATTTAAAACGTCTTCAGAAGCGGTCAGTTTTGTTTTGATGTCTGGGAGGTGACCTTTCAAGAACTCGAGGCTTTGCTCTGCCTCTGCAGAATTTCTTTGAACGTTTTGTAAGAAGTAGTTTTGGCTAATGTCGTTCAAGATATCTTGAATCTTAGCGCGGTCTTCACCAGAGAAGCTTAAAGATATAATCCCGGTTTGCTTACCACGTTCGCTAATCGATAAGTTTTCTTGAAGTTTATTAATTGCATCTAATTTACTGATTTTGCTGACCGTGAATGAGTCACCAGTTTGAGCCACAAGTTCAGTCGCCAAAAATTGGTATCCATTCTTCTCAAGCAGTTCACCAACTTTACCTTCTAAAATGACGTTATTGTCATCTTCTAAGAGCCTGAACGTCTGTTTTTCAGAATCAATAACTTCAAGAGTTAAAGGAACGCCAACTGCGTAAGAAGGAGCATTAAATCGTGAAACGCTCAGACTGATTTGCTCACCTTGTAGTCGAGCTAGGCCTTTACCAATAATTGGCATGTAGTTTGGAGAAACGACAGTCGTTAAGTTGAACTTATCAACAGTACCGCCCAAGATCATACGAGATTTGATGATCTCTATTTCTGTTGTCGCTGATGATTCTGCTGAAAACAGCTCTCCCATATCACCAACCATCGCTGAAATACCACCTGAACTCTTACTTTCGATTTGGATAAGAGCGTCAGCTTTATAGATAGGTGTTGATAGAATGGCAACGCCGACGCCTATAATTGAAAATAGGACTACGGTACATAGAATGAGCCATTTGGCATCGAGAATGATCCCAAATAACTTTCCCAAATCGATCTCATCGTCGGCTTGACGTGATTGCTTAATAGTTTGTGTTGTCATTACTTTAACTTCTTAAATACCTTGCCATTGGCGTTTATTTAGCCTTGCGGCTTATAGTTTTTGAGACCACGCTTTTGCTGCTTTTTCTATAAGCGTATATGCATGTTCGAAAGCTTCTCTACTTTGTCTGTATGGATCAGGGATGTTTTGTTCATTTATCCACTGTCCAAACAGCATCGTTTTACCTCGTGCCTCAGGAGCGATTTTGGTTAAGGCTTCTAAATGACCTTTTTCCATAACCAATATCAGATCGTATTGAGCGCAAAGCTCAGGTGTTAATTGTCGTGCTTCGTGTCCATCTAAGCTTACGCCATGTTCGTTCGCGATAGTGGTTGCCATCTCGTCAGCAGCTTTTCCCGTTAGATGGCTCTTATCTACTGCGATTCCTGCTGATGCGACATGTTTGTTTGGTAGTAAAGACTGCAAAAGCCGCTCTCCTGTTGGAGAGCGGCAAATATTACCGACACAGACGACAAGAATATTAGAAAACAAATGCTTACCCTACTTTAAGTTGTATGCTTATGATCTCAACTGAATTGCTGGCTTCTTTATATTGCGCAATTGAGCTGAGTAGCTATCGATTACGTGCCGCAAGAGATAATTTTCTTGCGGCACGTTGTTTTACGGCCAAGTGCGTACTCGTAGTACACCTTCGGTTAGTTCATTAAAGCCGGAAATGGTTGGAACGAGCTGAGCAATCACACGATTCCAACGACTAACAGGTGCAGCCGTCACATAGACTATGTCGTAAGGGTTGAGATCAAACTCAGTACCAATCACCAAAGCAGAAGCGTCAGAAACATCTAGCTGATAAATGTCCGCCATTTTAGCTTCTTCTTTTGAACGTCTGATGACAAACACACCGGTAGCATCTGCGGAGATTTCACTGATACCACCAACGCTGCTAAGAGCCTCAGTAAGGCTCATGCCGCTACGGTCAATTTTGAGTAATTTCGGATCGTTAACCTCGCCCATAACAAATACTTTTTGCGCATCGTTTCGAGGAATATGAACAATATCGCCAGGCTTTAGAAGGCGGTTTTGAGTTAAATCGCCTTGTTGCATCAGAGCATACAAAGAGACGTTTTCAACAACGCCATTGCGTGTCAGTGTCGCATTACGCCAATCAGCCTCGGCAGCCAGTCCGCCAGCTCTATTCACAGCATCTAGAAGTGTAAGGGGGATGTTTGTAATTGGTTGTTGTCCTGGCTTGTTAACTTCGCCAGTTACATAAGTCTTTTTAGAGCGAAATGCCGCAACGCTTACATCGACCTGTGGGCTCTCAATGTATTTTGCAAGGCGGCTTGCAATGTCTGCACGAATCTGACGTACGTTTTTGCCTTCAACATGTACGACACCTATGTAAGGGTAGAAGATCGTGCCATCCGAATGCACCCAGTTACCCGCTTCGGCTGAGCTTCGGTATGAGCCCGCTGGGATCGTTAGCTCTGGGTGATCCCAAATAGTGATATTTAGGATATCGCCAGGTCCTACTTCGTATTCATATTTTGCGATTTCAATATCTAACTCTGGGTTTGGTTTTGAAAAAGGGTCCACTGAATTTAAAGACGTTACGCGCTCCAAAGTTAAGGGATAAACGGTAACCTGAGACTCTATATCACTCGATTCAGTGCTCATGACTGTTTTGTCACTGACCGAAAGGTGGCTACCAGGCAAAGTACACCCTGTAAGAAGGATAGGAAGTACTGATATCCCCAAAAATTTATTAAATGTGTTCATTGGTTTATAACTACCGAAAGAAAGTTTGCCGACTGAAATTGATTCATTCTAATTGAACTGCATTTCATCAATATTGATGATTTACTGCAGTTTTAAGCCTTTAGAAAGCGAGTCCATTCAGAATTATTTGTGTAATAAACACTCCAAATGGCTGCTAGCGACTTAGAGCTCTTAGTTTCATTAATGAAGGTGTGAAAATCCGACCCACAAAAAATAGTCAACTATTATCCATCTGGTTGCAATAAAGGCAACAAGTTACTTGAAAAAATACTGACGAATACATGACAAAATTGTGTCTATTTAACGTTATTGAGATGAATGCATGATTTTGCACAAGCAAACAGGCAAGAATGTGAAAAAACTCATGCCAAAGTTGTATGCATCCTATTTACACTATATGCAACTGCCGTTATGCTTCCTGTTGCGGTCGGATATAACAACAAATATTGGAGCTAATTTTGAAAATCAAACTTTTAACGGCAAGTGTGGCAGCAGTCCTACTAGCAGGTTGTGGTAGTGACAGCGACCCTGAGGTAAAAAGATACTCAGTTCAGGCTTATGACCCAGCTGTTATCGGCATGAAAGTTCAAGCAGTATGTGGTGGTGAGACATACGACGCGATTGAAAATACAACAAACTATGAAGGTATGGTTGGTAAAGCGCGTTTTGAAAATATCAACGTTGTAAATGCGCCAGGTGATTGTGCTTTCGTATTAACGCACACAGAAGATAGTAAAGACGCGTCAAATGGCAAACCTATTACATCTGACTACAAAATCCCTCAAGGCCTAGCCCAGGCGGATTCATTGGTAACAGGCTCTCCATTTACGACTTTGGTTGCTAACTCTTTAAAAGATGGTGAAGTATACTCTTCTGATATCGCTGAAAAAGTATTCGAGAATTTGGGTATCGATATCAATGCAAGTGGTAAAACAGTTGACGAAATCCTTCGTGATACAGAATCTGTAGTAGCAGGACTTGGCAGTGAGGGTGGTAACAGCGCACTTGCTACTCAGCTAGTTGCAACAGCAAACGTTGTATCAGACATCATCAAAGCGAACCCAACAGCTTCGCCTGAAGCTGTAGCTGTTGCTGCAAAAGCAATAACAGAAGATGTAATCGCGGCGAACCCAAATTATCCTGAGAATGATTCAGGTGACGTTATCTACGTAACGATTCCAGCTGAAGATACTCAGAAAGTTGTTGCTGATGTACAAGAGGCTATCGATAACGACATTCCATTAGAAGATATCGAACCTGACGTACCACAAATTCCAGATGCGGAAGTCGGTGAGCCAATTGAACCTGAAGATCCACCGGGTCCAGGCACTGGCGCGACAGGCGGTAACTAAGCAAGTTTTTGCTGATAAATTCTAAAGGCCTCTTCAGAGGCCTTTTTTGATCCTATCGTATTGTAGTCATCACCTTTTAGTGAGCCCTTTTCTGTTTAAGTAAGGCAGGATGTGCGGACGTGATTCGCCAGCCAGTTTACTGGTGACTTCTTGTGACCAAGTACTCTGTTTTTGATTGCTCGAACGGTTTGCATAGTAGTTTCGCATAGTTTGGTCATACGTCTGAATATCATCCAAGTTTAGATATTGATACTGATTCTCATGCACCACGACATGCTTAGGTAGGCGAGGTTTTACTTCAGGGGCTTGATCTGGATGACCAAGACACATACCAAACAAAATGGCGGTATTTTTAGGTAAACCTAATAATTCGTCTACTTTTTGGGCATTGTTTCGTAAACCACCAATATACACACCTCCTAGTCCCATCGACTCCGCCGCTAGCAAGCAATTTTGTGCCATGATGCCCGAGTCTACAGCGCCTATTAGCGTTAACTCGGTAAAGTCAGCTTGAACATCTGGGTTGATACTGGCGTGGCGTTGGTAATCAATGCAAAACACCAAAAACTCAGCCGCGCTTTCAACGTACCCTTGATTTCCGGCATATTGAGCTAATAGCGTACGTTTTTCTTTGTCGGTCACGCGAATAATTGAAACGACTTGCAACATGCTTGATGAGGACGCCGCAAGGCCAGCTTGAAGAATGGCATCTAATTGTTCGCTCTCAATCGGTTGTGAGGTGAATTTTCGAATTGAGCGGTGATTGAGAATTGTTTGAATCGTGCTGTTCATGGTGACTTAACATCCCCTGTTACGTTAAAGGCTGAAGACTCACCTTAGCGACATTTGATGAGTCGGTAAACTATCTCAAAAGAAAAACAATGCTTGGTGCATAAGTGTGAAGACGAATCGAGAATACACCACTCGTTCTGTTTGAGAGCGTATATACTGTTTTTAGAATCAATAATTTAAATGCAGTGGAAAATATGAAAGAACTCATTGTTCATACAGTTACGGTGTTTATGGGCTTCTTTGCCATCATGAACCCTATCGCCAATATTCCCATCTTTTTGAGTTTAACTGCTGATGAAGATAAAGAAACCATCCGTTCCATTGCGCTCCGCTCGGTTTTTATTGCATTTATTATCATCGCGATATTTTCTATTGCCGGTAAGTTAATTTTTGATTTGTTTGGTATCACGCTTTATGCATTGCGAATAACAGGCGGCATTTTGGTGTTTTTGATAGGTTTTAACATGCTTCAAGGTGATTCGACGCATCAGAAAACCAAAGAGAAGGCGTATTCACCAGCTCAGCAACGGGCGGCATTGAGTATTGCAGTGTCTCCACTGGCGATGCCAATATTAGCTGGGCCTGGAACGATTGCTACCGCGATGAACTTTGCGACAGCGGGTGGTTTCGATCAAACCATTATTACTATCGTTTCTTTCGCTGTCCTCTGTGTGATCACCTATGTACTGTTTTTATTTGGAGACAAATTGGTCAAAACGGTTGGACCAAGTGCTCTAAATGTTGTGACTAAAATGATGGGCTTAATTCTAGCGGTTATTGGTACTCAAATGTTCATTGATGGCGCGGGCGAAGCCTATAAAACGGTTTTCTCCTAGATTTCTCTTAGACCTTGCCACCTTGGTTAAGCCCGCAATTACATTTCTAACGGGTACGGATTTTTTGAACTTTAGTTTTCATTTTCTAAGAGAGAAATAAATAGACTTCACCTATTTCAATAATAAGAATATTCAATTGTTGTGATTGCACGAATTTCATTACTCTTTTGGCAAGGAGAATGGGGGAAATATGGCAACAAAAGCAATTGTAGTAGAAGGTGGCGCGATGCGAGGCGTCTTCGCAAGCGGAGTGTTAGATGCGTTTTTAGAGCAGAGTTATAAACCGTTTGATTTTGCAATCGGTGTATCTGCTGGTGCATCAACTTTGATTGGGTATTTGACCGACTACCCGCATCGCAGTATTAACGTCATTACTAAGCTGGCCACAAGCAAACGCTTTTTTGACCCAACTCGCTTCGTTAAAGGTGGGGACCTCATTGATGTGAAGTGGCTGTTTGAAGAATCTAATCGCTTGTATCCCGTCGATGAAAATAAACTGTTTAATGGCGTTCCTTTTCTCGCAGCGACAACAAATGTAGATACAGGGCAAGCAGATTACTATCGCGTGACACGTGATAATTTTCACCATGCGATTGAAGCGACAACAGCATTGCCGATTGCCTACAAGCATACCCCTTGTTTTTCTGGCGGTTGTTATACCGATGGTGGGGTCGCTGACTCTATACCAGTGCGTGAGGCTTATCGTCGAGGGGCTCGCGACATAACCGTAGTACTCTCTCACCCACTGAATTATGCCAAAAAGCCAGTTAAGACCACATGGCTGATGAAGAAACTGTTTGCGGAGCACCCCAAAATGGCGGATGCGATGTTAAGACGTGCAGATAACTATAATCAATCATTAGAGTTTATTCGTAACCCTCCACCAGGAACACATGTTAGGGTAATTGCCCCACCAGATAATTTTCATGTTCAGCGCTTATCAATGCGACAATCCGTTTTACTAGAAGGGTATGAAATGGGGCTGATTGAGGGGCGAGCGCATCTCACTAGTTTATCTGGTGTTCATGGTTTAGACCGGGAAAATTGTCATTTTTGCGTTTGATTATAAAAGAGCCTCATAGTGAGGCTCTTTTGCGTAACGTTCAAAGGGTGATTTAGTTGACTTTATCCCAAGCCATCTCCCAGTGTGAACCTATTCCAGGCTCGTAATGGTTTGCGCTTTCTTTCCACTGCATACAGTAACCAGAGTATGGGAAAGGTTTACATTGATAAATGCCCCCGTCGCTGGCAAGCACTTTTGTGCCCGCCGTGTAGCTAGATAGTCCTTCAGGGAAGACAAAATCGTACTCACCAGATGGTGGTGGCGTTACTGGATCTTCTTTTAAGTGAAAGTCGAGCGTTTGCTGATCCACCAAGTTGCCATCTTTATCCTTAACACGTGTTACGAGCATATGGTGACCCGGCTCCGATTTACTTAAAGCGAGCGATATCGCTTCTACCGAGCCGTCTTTCATTTCGTTTGCCCAACTTGCAAGTGGTTCGCGATGGTGATTGTAAACGGTGAGTTCTGCATTTAAATCGCCTTCAGCAGTTAGTGTCAGATCCAACGTTGTCGGTGTTGACTCAATGATATATTCGTCTGCTAAGCCATCTACTGTGAGTGAGTATTCTGAAACAGGAGTTTCAATGTTATAGCCGATCTCTACTCGCTCAAGGCCGCTATTTGCTTGCAGATACACCGGATTAGTACCATAAACAGGAGTGAATTTATCCTCTGCATACTGCCCGGCTTGCAGTTTTGCTTGTTCTTGGTTTAGCTTAGTCGCGAGTGCGTAAGACCAGTTTTTCGCTTGGCCCATTGCTGCATCGGTAATTTCTAGTTCAGTTCTATACGCTATGTTTTCACCTGCTTGATCAAATACGCGCGTATAAACCGAATCCCCAATATTTAAATCCATTGTAGGAATAATTTGACCGCCTTGCTTCCAATCTGGAATAACGGGACTGCCACCATCAAATTTCACATCGATCACGTTATAAAATGAGGCTGCAGTGTCGCCAACATCCCATACTGCCAGGATGACATGGTATCCCTCGCGAGTAGGCACATTACATTGATGGCTTACCTGTTTCGGGGGTTGAACCATATTGCCGTCGACGACACAGAAAGGAGTTAGATCAAAAGAGTCTCGTGATAGTGAAGCGTTTGGGTTCCAATCAGGCTTGGTGATGTAATATTTCCAGTCGCGCGTCACGTGGTTAGCGGTAAATGTCCATTCAAAAGTTTGTGTACCTGCTTGAATAGGGCGTTTTACCCAACGGTCGGCAGTTTGCTCATCAAGGGCAGCTGCTAAAGCGGTTTCGGCACTCGCTATTTTACCATCGCGAGGCCCTGTTTCGGGAAAGCCATCAGGGCCTTCAACGCTTTGCGGTTCATATTGAATCGCACCGCAGTTATTATTTTTTTCGTTAGTATCTGGCGATGGATACTTACATAGTGCCGAGCGACTTGCAGCGACACCACCATTGGTTTCTGATACATAACCGTGAGCCGCAGCACCTGAGCTAATGCTTGCAAGTGCTAACGCGAGTACGGATTTGGTTGGAAATGATTTCATCACATGTCCTCTGTTATGACTGACAAACTAATGTCACACCCCGGCGCATGCTGAGCATAAAGCAACGCTACAGAAATTGGACTTCTGTAACACTGAGTCATGGTAACCCCGCTATCATGAGCATTCTTTTAGATTTTTAAATGCTGACAGACCGGAAGCTTTGCGTCCCACCCTTTCGAATGGTTTGCCGAAATGTGATTGAGCAGCCAAAATTTAGCTTAAGAATTTACATGTGGAAAAGTAAACGTCACTGACATGGAATCCTGTTCTCAAATTGAAAGATAACGATATCTTAACCTCGTCAATATTATGCAGTATCGTATTGCAAGATATTGATTTTAATTTTGTTTTTATCTTATTAATAATCATGGAGAATGAGTGGAGGTTTGTTGGGGATAAATGGAGAGGAATCGTGCTAAGGGTGGAAGAAGTTCTGTCTAAAGGGCGGAGTGTACCGCCCTCTGGATGGTGTTATTTCGGCATTATGACAGTATCAATCACGTGAATGACACCGTTTTTAGCTTTCACATCGGTTGCGATGACATTTGCATCGTTAACCATGACTTTATCGCCCATGGTTTTAATCATCACATCTTGCCCCTGAACCGTAGTCGCTTTGTCTAGCTTAACAACATCGGCAGCCATCACTTTCCCTGGGACGACGTGATAAGTCAAAACAGATACTAACTTGTCTTTGTTTTCCGGCATTAAGAGCATGTCGACTGTGCCGTCTGGCAGTTTTGCAAAAGCGTCATCCGTTGGTGCAAAAACAGTAAATGGGCCTTCCCCTTTGAGAGTGTCAACCAGGCCCGCTGCTTTCACCGCAGCAACAAGCGTATTGAAAGAGCCATTTTCAGCGGCAACGTCGACAATATCGGCTTTCATCATGCCATGCTCATGAGCCTTGACGGGCAGCATAAAAGATAACGTCGCCATCAGTGTCGCCGCGATAACTAAGATACGTTTGAACATAATGTGTTCCTTACTAGTTGAGGGTACAACGGGTTCCCTGGAGTGTGTTTGCATTTGTACGCATTGTGATTGAAAGATGATCATCGCGTCCTACTTTCTTTTGAGGGCCTAACATGTCGCGCAAGAATTCGTCTGCCTTCTTGTTTCACATCGGCTCGTTTCCGCCACGCCCATAAGCGCTCTCTTGCTGCCTTAGCTGTGTTGTCTAGTGCGATAATAGGTGCAAGGTAACGGCTATCTGGCTGCAACTGATACATGACAGCTTCCATCTGGGTCATTGTCCAGGGCTCGAATAAAAGAGGGGGAGGAACCATTTGTAACTCAGGTACCCACTTGTAGATGAACGTACCGTTAGGATCATGTTCTTGGGCTTGCTTGATCGGATTATAAATACGGATTGTGTTAGTCCCGGTTACTCCTGCTTGCATTTGGAATTGTGGGTAATGAATTCCAGGCTCAAAGTCGAGAAACAGTTGCGCTAAATGCGTTACACCTACTCGCCAATCCATGTTCATGTGGTGAGTAAGAAAGCTAACCAGCATGGCACGCATGCGAAAGTTAATGTAACCAGTGTGGTGCAAACAGCGCATGCAGGCATCAATCAAAGGTACGCCAGTATGCCCGGATTTCCATGCTGCTAACTTTTCTTCATCGAAAGTACTACTTTGTCTAATCAATGGTTCGTAAGCCCGATTAACGCAGTAAAACTCCATGTCGTATTCCGATTCGAATTTTTGGATGAAGTGACAGTGCCAATGAAGCCGTGAAGACAATGCAATTAAGCTGCGACGAAACCCAGCCACTTGCCAGTGTTTCAAAAGGTATTGATAAACTTCACGCAAGGATATGTTACCCCAAGCGAGGTATGGAGAAAGGCGAGTACAGGCTGTACGTGAGGCAGTGGGACTAGAAATGCTTCGATAGTAATCACGACCTCGACGATGAAAAAAGTCCTCTAGTGTTTTCCAAGCGAGCCGGCTTCCTCCCGTTTGCATTCCTTTGCATTTTGATAGCCAGGATGATGGTGGCGAAAACGAACAGCCGAGAGTTTCTGCATCCAATGAATGCAATAAGTCGGTTTGGAGCTCAATAGGGCTTATTGAGGCTCTCATGACAGAGTCCCAATGTTTGTCCCAACCTTGCCGGTTTTTTGCACCTCTGATAACAGCACCGTGTTCGAACTCAAACCAGTCGATGTTCTGCTCATACAGCCAAGCGGCAACTTGTTTGTCGCGCTCAAAGGTGCAGTTGAGTCCTATTTCTTGGTGAGAAAAAACAGCGTTGATTTGATATTGCGCTTGAATTGATTGGAAACATGCTAAGGCATCGTCATACAGCACCGTGATTCGATGCCCATACGCTTTGAGCGTCTCATCCATGTCTTGCAGTGATTGCCAAACAAATCGCCGGTGGCGCTCAGAATAGTGTGGGTTGTTCAATAGCAATGGTTCAACAATATATAAAAGCACAGTTGGGTGCTTTGTTGATAATGCTTGAGTTAGTGGTTGATGGTCAGTCAGCCTTAAATCTCGCTTTAACCACACGACATTGATTGTTTGCATCGGAATCCTCTTTGTTTCCGATGTTGTACGCAAGTAAACCGAAGAAATCTCATCCAATGATCGGTTTTATTCCACAAAACGTAGACATAACTTTTAGGGAGGTGACACATGGCAATAGCATTGAGTAAGTTACAAAAATACTTCTATGTGGACAAATTGGTCATTCATTCGCTTGATCTCGCATTGTATCAGGCATCTGTTGTGATTGATGGAGAAGCGCAATTTATCACTGATGACAACGGTATCTTTTTGAGGGCTCATTCCCTGATCGAGATGCAAAAGAAGTGCAGGAATATCAAAGCAAATAAGCAGGTTCTAGTGCATCAAAGTGCTTATGATGAAATGGTGGGGCTACCCGAAGGCAAAAGAGACAATCAACTAGAGGTATTGGTGAGGGATACAAAATTGTATTGAAAGAGTATTGGTGCGCAGTAAAAGCGAGCCACCTTACGGCAGCTCGCTAAATATAAGGAGAGTTAGGCTTAGTCTTGTTTACGCTGCGCTTCTTTTTGCGCGTACTTAGCGGCACGTCGGGCTTCTCTTTGCTTGGCACTTTCACCACCAACATGCTGCTCGCCTCGCTGCTCTGCAAGAACAATTTGTTTTTCACGCTCGCGGAATCGAGCAATTTGTTCTTCTGAGTGTGTGCCGTGACATTTTGGACAGCTCACGCCTTGCTCGAACAATTCTGACTGTTTGTCTTCTTCAGTGATCGGTAGACGACAAGCGTTACATAAATCGTAATCTGCTTTTTCTAGCTGGTGGTTCACTGCAACACGCCCGTCAAATACGTAACAATCGCCTTCCCACATGCTCTCTTCTTGAGGAACTTCTTCAAGATATTTAAGAATGCCGCCTTCTAGGTGGTAGACCTCATCAAAGCCCTGTTCTTTCATGTAAGCCGTTGATTTTTCGCAGCGGATACCACCGGTACAGAACATCGCAACTTTCTTGTGTTTTGCCGGGTCCATGTTTTCTTTTACATAGTCTGGGAATTCACGAAAGGTTTCAGTATTTGGGTTTACAGCGCCTTTGAATGTCCCGATCTCGATTTCGTAATCATTACGTGTATCGACAACAAACACTTCAGGATCAGCAATAAGATCGTTCCACTCTTGAGGTTTCACGTAAGTACCCACTACGTGGCGAGGGTCTATACCTTCAACACCTAATGTTACGATCTCTTTTTTCAGTTTCACTTTGGTGCGATTGAATGGCTGGGTCTCAGAATACGACTCTTTGTATACGGTGCCAGTCAAACGAGGTTCGTTGTTTAGCCACTCCAGTAGCGTATCAATACCTGCACGATCAGATGCAACAGTACCGTTGATACCTTCACTTGCCAGTAGTAATGTTCCGCGAATATGGTGTTTTTCCATCAACGCAAGTAATGGCTCGCGTAGCTCTTGATAGTTATTCAGCTCAACAAACTTGTACAGCGCACAAACTACATACTGACTCATGAGGTTTCCTTTAAAAATACAGGTGGTCAACGACCTTAAAATTTTAGCGGCACGAAGTATACCTGACTAAACTAGTCGGAAATACGGACAAATTATACGGATATTATGAGTAGGCGGGGCCTGGCGGTCTTTGATAGGGGGAGCATGTCCGCAGGTGAAGCCGCTATGTGTTCAAATTATAAGCATTAATTATAGTGGGTTAGGTAGGTTGGAGCCGATACTTTTGGTTTAAATTTATGCTGTTTTGGGCCCTTCAAAAAAGTTAGGCGCAAGAAGCACCAAGTAATCACCGGAGTCATTGACAAGGAAAGGACATGTCGCAGTTTTATACATGAGGTGGTGAGGGATAAAGGTTTAGGGACAAAGAGTGAATGACTGATCGCCATTGTTCATAAACCGCTATAAAACAAACGCCTTTTCACCACATACTGAAAAGGCGTTTTTCTAACGTCTGCCGTGCTTATTTCAACGTAGCTGCGGTCTGTTTGCCCATGGCTATGAGCCTGTCGAGAATACGTTCACCGTCGGCACGTAAACCGTTGTGCTCATACTCATTGGTGATCCACGCTTTTGAGTTTGGTATTAACGCGAGCGTCTCTCGGCTGATATCCATTTCAACAAACATATCATCGGCGTAAACGGCGCAACTGACAGGCACTTTGTTCTGAGCCAGTTGTGTTTGATCGTACAGCGCAGTCCAATCTTCTTTCGCTGCCAATATTTCTGCGGTGTCTTTTAGTGGCTTGAGGTTAACGTATTGGTCGAACATCCATGGGAAGACCATTTCCCCCGTGAAGTAAAATGGCTTGCCAGATTCATAATTAAACTCTGATCGGGTTTGGCGAACGCGGTGCGCACTCCAATTCGACGCGAAGCTTTGGCAGTAAATCGATTCATGTAAAATGGCGTAGATCGTGTTGGTTTGGAAGTTTTGCTGCGCCAACATATCGTTTAAGAACTCATAACGAAGTTGTGGTTTGCCGTTCACTTCAATCAACGCGCTTTCTAGCCAATAGTAAGTTGGTAAGAAAGTATCACTCACACCAAAGTTGATGCCGATTTGTTGAAATTGTTCCACCGTGAAGCGTTGACCATTTGGTAGGTACTCTTCATTTTCTAGCAAGTGATTCGCAATGTTTTGGCAAAGTTGCTGTGCATTGGGAAATTGTTGGAAGAACGCTTGGTTTTTCTCCATGGTGCGTTTGAAAGTGGCTTCATACACATCGTCGGCATGACGCGAGACTGATGGCACGCCACCTGTGATGTAGCTTTGTAGCAAGCTGTCTGGGAACAAAGATAAATAGGTGAGGGAGCAAAAACCACCAAAGCTTTGACCTAAGATCGCCCATTTTTCGACGCCAAATTGCTCACGAATGTATTCCGCGTCGCGCACGATGTTATCCGCTCGGAAGTGGCTCAAGTAGTCTGCTTGTTGCTCTGGCGTGAGGTGAGCAAGCGTCTGGTGATTAATTACGCTGCTGTTGCCCGTACCGCGCTGGTCGAGAAGCAAAACTCGGTACTCTTGCAGCGCGCGTTTTACCCAGCCGTTATTGCCGTTTTGACGCGGAGAGGGAAAGCCAGGTCCGCCCTGAAAGTAAACCAACCAAGGTTTGGTCGATTCTTCCTCGCCAACTAGGCAAACCGCACGGGCGAAGACTTCAATGGTGCCTTTGCTCGCGTTTTGGTAATCCAGAGGAACGGTAAAACTGTGGGGAGTGTAATGCAATCCTGCGTCGATAAATGATTGAGCGTTCATTGTTATCTTTATTTCCTTATTGAGGGGTAGCGCTACTTTACTGCGAATGGCGCGAAGAACCAACGCTATTTCCCAATTGCCTCTTCAGTTCTATACCTTGGTCAAATCAATGTAAGTTCAAGAAAATGAAACGATTAGCGACTGGTGCAACTGGTTGAGTGAGCTATGCTCAATAGAGTTGCGACAAAGTAAGAGCATGGAGGAAGTCGGATGAAAGTGTCACTGGCTCGATGGACAATTGTGACTTGTTTAATAAGCGTACCTACTTTTGCCGTTGTTACGCCCAACCCACCTCAGTTACAGGCAAAAGGCTACGTATTAATGGACTTTCAATCCGGTGCCATTATTGCCGAGTATAACGGGCGAGCAGGCCTTGCTCCGGCGAGTTTAACCAAGTTGATGACCGCTTATGTAGTTGGACAAGAAATCAAAGCGGGGCGTTTGAAATGGGATGATGTTGTCACCGTGAGCGAAAACGCGTGGTCGGCCAAGTTTCCCGGTTCTTCTAAAATGTTCATCAAACCGAAAGATGAAATTAGTGTTGCGAACTTAATGCGCGGCGTGATCATCCAATCAGGAAATGACGCGTGCGTTGCACTGGCTGAGCATGTTGCAGGCAGTGAACGCGGCTTTGTTGCCTTGATGAATGGTTGGGCGGAGAAATTAGGACTGCAAGACACCTATTTTGTGAACTCCCATGGTCTTGATAGTGATGGCATCCAAACCTCACCAACCGATATGGCAAGACTCATGCAGTCGATCATCAGCGATGTTCCTGATGTGTACGCGCTATACAGTGAGAAAGTCTTCAAGTGGAACGACATTACGCAGTACAACCGCAATAAGTTGTTGTGGGACAATTCCATTGATGTCGACGGGGGAAAAACCGGCTACACCAGCAATGCCGGATACAGCTTGGTGAGCTCGGCCAAAGAAGGAAGAATGCGCCTTATCTCGGTGGTGATGGGTACGCCAAGTAAACAGGCTCGGATCAGCCAATCGAAGAATCTACTCAGCTATGGTTTTCGCTTTTATGACACCAAGCAAGTTGCTAAACAGGGGGAAGTTGAGTCTAAAGTTCGCGTTTGGAAGGGAAATGCTAATCAAGTTGAGGCGATCTTTGCTAAAGATGCCTATCTCACTCTGCCTCGTTCAATGACGGCTGGGCTTGATAAGAGTGTGGTGTTAAATGAACCGTTGATTGCGCCGATCGCGCAAGGAGATGAGATTGGTAAGGTCGTTTGGAAAAGCGATGACAGTACCGTGGCGAGTTATCCCTTGGTCAGCAGCCAAGCGGTAGAAGAGGGCTCGTGGTTCGCTCAGCTTTGGGACAGTCTGGTGCTGTGGGTGAAATCGTTCTTTAACTAGAATAAAAACGAGCAGAAGTGTCTTTCTGCATTTTTTTGTTGATGGCCGCCCAGCTAAACGCTGGGCGGTGTTTTATTTAACGGTTTATTCCGACAAGGTGATGATTGGTAAATCGTCCCAAATCTTACTTTCATCCGATGCGCCACCGGAGAAGTTCCAAGGGCCTTTGTCTTGTTCTAGCGGACGGTAAGTTGCCGAAAGGCCGTCTAAGTCCCAAGTCGTGACATAGAAGCGGATACCATCGAGCGAATCTGGGCGGCCCAGCGCGTCACTCGCAAAGTCCATCGAAATAGTGTTATTGGCTTTGTCTACTGTCACTGTTGGTGCTGGCGTGACCGCTTCTCCCCATGTCGTCGCATTTGCTCCTTTGGTGTTGTAAATCGAGCTTTGCCAGCCAAAAACAACCGCATTACGACTCCAGGTTCCGCTTGGCATAGAAGCGTTGATCTTCGGTAGCTCAGACAAGTTAGTTGCGGCTTCTTCAGGTAAATCAATAAAGATGGTGAAACCTACGTGGTCGAAGCCGTTTGGTGGCAACCAAGTGTCGGTGATGTTGTCCATAGTGAAGGTCAAACGTACGTTACTGCCAACGGTAAATACCTCAGCTTTGTTGATTGCGAGTTGGCTATTGTTTTTATCGAATGTTGGATCCGTTGGTAGCGAATAGTTACCGTTAGGACCGCCCATGCCATCTTGCGCATCACCCGCGTCATCAATAGTGTCGTCTGGCGTGTTTGACCAGCTTAAGTCCGACACAAAGTTAACATCTTCAATGCCAGCTTTTTTCTCAGTAGAATAAATCGCGAAGCGGTGTTGTTGTTCGCCAATTGCAAAGTGACGAGTCGACAGCGTGACACTAAACTGACCATCAGCGCCTGCAGTAATGGCTTGCGCTGTTTCTAAGTTACCATCGACGACAAGGTTCAACTTCTCGTTGGCGTTCGCACTACCCGCGATAACAATATCACCAGTGATGGTTTTTCCTTCCCAATCCTGCGCCAGTTGTATGTTGAGGTCTGGGGTATCTACCGATTGGGTATCGTTAGTTTTTGAGTAAATCACGGCAGATTTGGCTGGTAGCTCAAGGGTTACGTGACCGTTTTCATCTGCGATTAACTGCTCTGGAGCGTCTACCCAGTTCGACATGATTTGTTGTTTGAAGACGGTGCCACCAACTTGTTCTACATCGAGTTGGTTCATCAACATTGGAGAGTTAGATGTGTTCATTACCACTAAGACTTCGTCGTTATCCAAAGTGCGGGTAAAGGCGAACACACCTGCACCAGCTTTATCGCTGCCAATGACTTTCATTTCGCCGCGTGTCATGACTTTGTTTTCGGTACGTAACTTAGCAAGCTCTTGGATGAACAAGTACATCTCGCTGTTTTGGTCGAATGAATCTACGTAGTCGCCGTCTTCACGGTAACCGCCAGCAAACATCGCATCGCGCGCTGCTGGCATCGCTTGCTCTGTACCTTGGTAAATCACAGGAATACCGGGTACGCTCATCATGGTGATCAGAGCTTGCTTCATATCGTTGACACTGCCTTGCGATAGAAAACGCGGCATATCGTGGTTATCAATGAAGTTCGGCATGATGTATGGATTTGGGAACATCTCCATCATTTTCTCAAGACGGAAGCGTAAGTAATCGGTCGGTTGCCCTGCTGCAAATACGCGCGTCATGGTCGCTTGCAATGGGAAGTTCAGTACCGAGGTTAACTGCTCCGGCGAGCCGCTTTCGCCGATGTAAGTCAGCATTTTCTCTTCGCCTTCTGTGTTGTAAGGCGTAGATGTTTCGAAGACTTCACCAAAGGTCAGGAAGTTATCGCGACCAGTATCAACCGCTTGAGTCATCACACCATCGTCGGCGTGCAGGAAGTCGTTCCAGAAATCGTGCTCAACAAACTTCACCGTATCGATACGGAATCCGTCGACGCCGACTTCGCGAATCCATTTTCGGTAGCTCTCTTTTAGATAAGCGCGTACTTCAGGATCGGACGTATTAAGGTCATCCAAATCAGAGAGCTGCCAGGTTTTTTCTTGTACCGGATCGTTGTGGTCGGTGATGCTTGGCGTCCAGTGGTAGCTGCCTGTGCCATCTTCTTTACACTCATTCTTGTTGAGCGGGTAAGGCAGTTCTTGTCCTGCTGGTAGCGCATTTTCAATCAAACGGAAACCTTGGCAAGGTAGGCTAGGATCGTAATTGTATGGGTCATCGTAAGTGAAGAAGTTACCTACGTGGTTGGTCACGATGTCCTGAATTAAGAACATGTTACGCGCATGCACTTCGCGTGCTAACGCTTGGTAGCTTTCCATGTCACCAAAGTGCTCATCCACTTTTTGGAAGTCACGCGCCCAGTAACCGTGGTAGCCACCATAGTTTTGTTCTGCATCCCACCATTGGTTTGCCACTGGCGGAGTAATCCAGATCGATGTGGCACCGAGAGTTTCGATGTAGCTTAACTTATCACTCACGCCAACGAGGTCGCCGCCGCTGAACTTTTTATCCGAAGTCGGATCGAATTCGTTTTGCCCTTGATCATTAAGAGCGCTGTCGCCGTCGTTAAAACGGTCGATCATCAGGAAGTAAATGATTTGATCTTGCCAATCAGGAGATGCCACGTGGCTGCCTGTATCGACTGGTGCGGTTTCGTCGCTTCCACAGCCAGAAAGAGCTAGAGCGATCGATAAAGGAAGTATTTTTATTTTATTCATTGAGTTAGGTAGAGTTTCAAACACGGTCTTTGCCTCCGTTATGCAGCAATGCAGAAACGATAAAGCAAAGGTTTGAAATTGAGAGTGTCATTTCACGCCAAAAAAGACGTGATATGATGTCACGAAGAGACGATTTTGATCTGACCGACAGTTTTAATTGAGAGGTTGCACAATAGGATATTGTATCGGGTAATGCTCTTTCGCGAGCTCGTTGTCGGATTCATCATAAAGGCGGAAACGGCACTGCTTTGCAGTTTGAGTGAGCGATAATTGCAGCACCCAACAAGCATAATGTTGCGAGTGTTGGGTCAAGCGCATTGCGTGAGGTGTGGGGTCATCATCGGCGTAACAGTCAATCCTCACAACGTTTTCAAGTCGGCATGCCAGTTCGATAAAGAGCGTGTATTGCGCCCCAATATTAATAAGCTGCCGAGTCGGGACAATATATTCCGTTGCGCCAATTAAAAGCCCCTTAGAAACCACATAATCACGCTGGTGGTTATTCTCAATGTAACGTTCTCCATCGACTTCATAACACAGGCGAAAGGTAAGGGGATGCGCTACCGGAAGTTCGGTCGTTGCCCATAGCTCGGTACCATGACTTAAAAAACGCTCGAAGAAGGCGGGGTAGCGCCGCCATGCGCCATCACGGTCACGGCATTCTACCGAGACCACTTTTTCAAACGCAATATTGTCCACTTCCATCCAGATTTTGCCGACAGGTTGGTCGATGTGGTTATCGTCGAAGGTATTGGCTTTGGCGTAGTATAAGCGGATCGGTTGTTGATTTAGTTGAGTTCGGTTATCCAAACATTGTTGGCGATATTGCATGGGTGAAAACGGATACCAACGACGAAAAGTGCGGTGAAAGTTCGAAGGTTCTTCATAACCAAGTTGATAGGCGATTTGCTGCGTTGTGAGTTGGGTGTCGGCAAGCAAAGTGAGTGCTTGCTTTCTTTTAGCGAAATCAACGCATTGAGAGTAGCTCATTTGCTTTTCTTGCAGTCGACGTTGCAAGGTGCGTTTGGAGACGCCCAGTTGCCTTGCCGCTTGCTCTAACTTGAGCGCGTAATTACTGTTTTTGATGAACAAGGCGTTCAAAACACTCAGCAATTCTGGCTGTTCAATTGGTTGGTGAGAAAGCAGCAAATAAACATGTTTCACCAGTTCAAACACGCTTGAACTCGTTTTAGAATCTCGCGTTTCCTCTAGAAAAATATTGGCCGCGAGTGGATTGTTGGCGTGAACTTGTACCTGTATTGATTCGCTTAACTCAAGCATTTCCAACTGCATTTTGAGCAAGCCAAACACCGACTCCGCCCAATTTGGCATATCGCCCGTTCTACATTCGACTTGAAGATGGATTTGGGCATCACCATGTTGCAATGTGACGTACAAACGGCGGTCGAATAATGAGACACTTTTACTCCACCAAAGCAGCCCTTCTTGGAGGTTAGGCGCTTCTTTCAACATCATGCATTGCAAGGCCACCAACTTCTCAATGTGCCAATATTCGCCGGCAATTCGAAGGTGATTGTGACCGAGCTTTTTGCACAGAAAGGATGTAATAACGTTATCTTGAGGCAGCATGAGTTGAGTTTGGTTGCGAGCAAACATGCATTATTGCCGAAAAGATGAAGAAGTTCAGTGAGAACGCTCAAAGCCTTTCTTATCGTTTTATTTTCAAATTTATTTTGAAAATGTTTTTAATCGAAATCGGTTTTTCCCTTTATCTCATGAGGTTATGCTGTTACTCAGCTTAAACTCATTAATTGGAGAGCCTCATGGATATCGTACAAGCTGCAAAATCTCGTTACTCAACGAAAGTGTTTGACCCAACGCGCAAGCTATCTCAAGAAAAAATCGATGCAGTTAAAGAGCTGATTCGTTTTAGTCCATCGAGTGTGAACTCTCAACCTTGGCATTTCATTCTGGCAAGCACAGAAGAAGGCAAACAGCGCATCGCTAAAGCGGCGCAAGAGAACTACGCATTTAACGCGGCGAAGATTCTCAACGCTTCTCACGTATTGGTGTTTTGTGCGAAAACAGGCATTGATAACGACTACATTGAAGCGCTAATGGTGCAAGAAGAAAAAGATGGTCGATTCCCAACTGAAGAAGCGAAAGCGGCTGTACGCGGTGGTCGTAGCTACTTTGTGAACATGCACCGTTTTGATCTGAAAGATGCAAACCATTGGATGGAGAAACAAGTTTACCTCAACGTGGGTACGTTGCTGTTGGGTGCTTCGACGTTAGAAATCGATGCAGTACCAATTGAAGGGTTTGATCCAAAAGTGCTGGATGAAGAATTTGGCTTGCGTGAAAAAGGTTATACCAGTGTTGTGATCGTGCCGCTTGGCTACCACGCGGAAGATGACTTCAACGCGAAAACGCCAAAGTCTCGCTGGGACGCAGAAACCGTATTCACCGAGATCTAATTCGAGCTTACTTGCAGGTGACGTAGAACCTTGTAATCAATATATAAATCGCAAAAGAGTGATAAAACGATGATCCACTTAGTCGCAGAAGTGAAAGCCTATCCAGATAGTAAGGATCAGGTGGTGAATTTGCTTGCTGGTTTACTAGAGCCAACTCGCAAAGAAGAAGGCTGTTGCCAATACGAGTTGTATCTCGACGAAAAAGTTGATGGCCTATTTATGTTCCAAGAAATCTGGGCATCGCAAGAGGCCTTGGATAAGCATTTGCAAAGCCCGCATATGGCGACGTTTCTTGAAACATTGGAAGAGAATGATTGGGTTGAATATACCCAGATTCGTCCTCTTCGATTTATCGCCTAATGACAGAAGGTTGCCAGCACGTTGGCGCGTTGCTGGCAGCATTTTTGTTGGATAAAGTCGCGGAAAGTCCGAATCGTTGGCGTCAATAATCGACGATCGGCACATACCATGTAGAGCGGCACTGGGCCGCAATCCCATTCTGGTAACACTCGCACCAATCTTCCCTCGATTAAGTCTCGGCTAATGTCCATCAATGATTTATTCGCAATGCCTTTGCCTTTGATCGCTAACCGGTGTGGCAAGTCACTATCGTTGCTCATTAAGTTACCGCTGACCACGATTTGTTCTTTCTCGCCGTCACGCGTGAGCGTCCATTTGTTGTAGACCGAATCCGCGACCATATAGCACAAGCAGTTGTGTTGCATTAAATCGGCAGGAGAGGTGAGTTCTGGATGTGTAGCTACGTACTCTGGCGATGCACATAATATCCGTTCGTTTGACCCACATAATGCCAATACGACCAGATTGGAGTCGGCCGGCTCGCCGTAGCGAATCGCAATATCGACAGGCTTGGTGTACATATCCGTCAAGCTATCGGACAGCTCTAGTTTGATGGAAACATTTGGGTAGAGATCGATGAACTCATCCACCCAATCGAGCAACATATTGCGACCAAAATCGGAGGGTGCAGTAATGTGCAGCTGACCAGACAACTCCCCGCGCGCACTTGAGATCTGATCCAACCCCTCTTGCAATGTTGCCAACGCTTGCGTGGTTTTGTCTAAAAACAGTTCGCCCTCTGAGGTTAAACGCAGGCTTCGGGTGGAACGCACAAACAACGGGAAACCGATTTGCCCTTCAAGACGCTTAATCGATGCGCTAATGGCGGCAGGTGTCATGTCCATGCTGTTAGCGGCTTTTGAAAAGCTGCCTTGGCGCGCGGTTTCGACAAAAATATTGAGGTCGTTGAGGGCTTTCATTGTGAAAAGGGCTTTTAAGAAGTTTGGGCTACTATAGGGGAGAGTCGTAGGCCAATTCAAGGTTAAAACATTAGGTTGCACGGCGAGTTTGAGTTAGATTAGCGCGCAACTTCACTTTACCGGATCAATAGCATGAGCCAACAGCAGCCGAATAACCCACTTCACGGGTTGAGTTTAGAGAAAATCGTCACCCGACTAGTTGAACACTTTGGTTGGAATGGCATGTATGAGCGCGTTCGTGTGAACTGTTTCAAGAAAGATCCTTCAATCAAATCGTCGCTGAAGTTCCTGCGTAAAACGCAATGGGCCAGAGATAAGGTGGAAGCGCTGTACATCGAGACATTCTGCTAACCGCTCTATGGTCTGCAGCAAGCGGCAAGCAGATTCTTAGTCTCGCTATGGCTCGCTAGAATGACGTCACTTTTCTTATCGCGTAGGCTAGAAGAGTCGCTCTGCTGTTACGTTTAAAGCGTGATTCAGAATCTACCCTCAGGCTTGTATTGAGTCTATTCATAGCTCTATGGGCCTACAGCAGCGGTAAGTAGATTCTTAGTCTCGCTTTGGCTCGTTAGAATGACGTAGCTTTTCTTATCGCGTAGGCTGAAAGAGTCGCTCTACTGTTACGTCTAAAGCGAAATTCCGGATGGTCACATAGGTTCTTCTGGAATCGCTTTTTAGATGGTTTTGTAGAGATCAGAGCCAAACTCGAACTGTTATTCTGAACAGCGAGGAACGAGCGTGATTCAGAATCTACTCTCAGATTGTATTGAGTTTATTCATGGCTTTATGGTCTGCTGCAAGCGGTAAGTAGATTCTTAGTCTCGCTATGGCTCGCTAGAATGACGTAGCTCTTCTTATCGCGTAGGCTGAAAGAGTCGCTCTACTGTTACGTTTAGCGAGGTTTCGAATGATTCACTTTAGGCTCATTAGAATGACGCGAGTTTTCTTATTGCGTAAGTTGGAATGGTACCTCAGCATCATTCCCGATAGCGATGAAGAAGCGCTGTCGGGAACCTCGCCTTTAATCTCTCGTTTCTTGCTACTCCAAGTGATGCGTACTACCCACGGTTCCTTCCAAGTCTAAAATCGACTGGCGAACGTGATCTGGAATCGCAGCTTTAACGTTGTTCTTAAAATCAAACATCACACCAGTGGCGGTCGCGATGGTCGCAATTTTACCCCACTTCTTACTCAGCACTTGGTACTCCATTGTGATGCGATCTTCTTGCATGTCGATTACGCGAGAACCGACTAATAGCGTGTCTGGGTAAGTAACAGGCAATTTGTAGCGGCATTGAGTCTCGCTCAGTACTGGCCCAATTTGCGAGGTCTGCAGGTCGACCAGCAGGTTAATTTTGTTGAAGTAATCTAAACGTGCGGTCTCGAAGTAGCGAAAATAGACCACGTTATTAACGTGTTGCAGAGCATCCATTTCACCCCATGCGACTTTTATCTCTGTGATAACGGGAAAGTCCTTTAACAGTGTGTCCATTTTTATTGCTCCTTTTTCATCTGCTTTGCCACAAATTGCGACGCGACTTATCACTTTGAGCATTTATTCTAGATGTAATCATTTAATATGTAATAAAATTGTTTTTAAAGTGTGAAATGAAATAGTGGTTTGATTATGTAAACTAGAAACTTTACATAATCGAGTTGAAGGCGTAAGTTTAACTAAGAGTAACCAGATAGGAGGTGTCTCATGATTGAACTCAAAGGTTTCAACCTCGCAAGAGTTGAGAAACGCATTGATTGGACAGGTGAGCTGTTCAGTTTGAGAATATCTGGCGCGCCTCTTTCATTTAAAGCTGGCCAATTCACCAAGCTTGCTTTGCTTGATGATGAAGGTAAGCCGATCAGCCGTGCTTACTCTGTGGTTAATGCGCCAAGCGAGCAATTCGATTGGTTGGAATTTCTAATAGTAGCCGACCCTCAAGGACAACTTTCTCCACGGCTCCAAAAGCTTAAATCTGGTGATAGCATTTATGTCGGTGCCACCGCACATGGCGATTTAATCCATGACTCTATTCCTAAACAGGCTCATGACCTGTGGCTGCTATCTACAGGTACGGGGATTGGACCGTTTTTATCGCTGCTGGATGATATAAACTTACCGCCTCACAATGAGCGCATTGTGCTGGTTCATGCCGTTCGTTTCGAAAAAGATCTGGTTTATAAATACCTAATTGAACAGCTTCAGCAACGATATGAAGGCAGATTAAAGTATATACCGATAGTCAGCAGGGAAGTGGTTGACGGTAAATTACAAGGCCGAATTCCTGAACTCATCGAATCGGGTTTACTGTCCAACGCCGCTGATGCGCCATTCTCAGCTCAGCGTAGCTTTGTCATGATGTGTGGGAATCCGCAAATGATCAAAGATACCGTGCCCGTTTTACAAGAGCTAGGCTTGGAAAAGTATCGCCATCAAACTGGGGGAAATATCATTTACGAACGTTACTGGTAGCGTTTTGTTAAATTGATACGGTTATGCTCAAGATGTAATGATTACTTTTGAGATACGATCGCGATTTAGTATGTTCTTAGTTGAATATTATGTTGGCAATACCTAAACTGCGCTCACCATTGCGCGTCTGTACACTCAGTCATTCTCGCTTAACCAATTACATTGAGGTGACTGAAGTCCATGTATGCATTTATCGCGAGCAAGCAACAGAGAATCATTGCTGGTTTTATCGACCTGCTCTTTACGATGGTGGTCGTGTTAATAATTGCATTGAGTATTAACTCTTTTCTTAACGACTTTCAGCTCTCTTTAGCAGATAACCTCACGCTTGTTCGTGAAACTCAGGCGTTTTACTTGCTTTCTTTACCAACGGTTTTAATGATCAACTGGAATGCATTGAGTCATGGGCAAACCATTGGTATGCGCATGATTGGTATTAAAGTTGTAATGAAAAATGATAGTAAGGCAACGAAAGTTACAGCAGGGTTAAGGCTTGTTATTAGCTACTTGCTGGAGATGCTCATTCCGGGGATCCCGTTGGTAAATTTGGCATTGTTGTTCTTTCATCCGGAGCGACGATTGTTGCATGACTTGATCGCCAATACTAAAGTTGTCCAAGCTTCCTAATTTTTGATCAAAAAAGCCACGTGAAGTGGCTTTTTTAATATCGATAAAGTTAACCAGATTTACTGTTGATTAACATATTTCTTAAAGCGAGCTTTGGTTTCTGCGTCTGCTTTTTGGTACCAGAAGTGCAGCATCTCTTCAGCTGTCGAATCCGCTTTAACCGCAGTTGCTCTCACTTGCTTCATATCCGCAGGAACCTTTGCAGGAAGCGTGACTGGCTGCATGGTTGCTGCGCCAGCAAAAGCCACGGCTGCTGCACCGCCAGCTTGGTTATAATCTTCGATTTCACGTACGTAATCACGACCGATTTGCATACCCGGTTTGAGCAACTTGTCCTGGTCAACCGCGATTGCGTTGCCAGAATCATCAACCAGTTTCCAATCTAAGTCTTTGATCTTCTCTTCCGCATCACGTAGGTTGCGGTATTCTGGCATTTGTAGAGTGAGTTCGGCATTGGTCGCGTCAAATCGTGTAACGATAACATCGCTTTCAACACTTAAACGGTCATTACCTTGGTTGAAGTAAGGGGCGAAACGAAATACGACTTGGTTAAGGCCATCAGGTAACGTCAGTGTTCTTTCAGAGGCGAAAAAACCACCCGAAAGATCTGCTTTTTCACCGTTAGCCGCTAATACTGAAACGTTGTCAGGAACACTCACGGTTACATCTGCGAATGCCATGCCACTCATTGCGAGAGCAAGCGCACAAGTTAAAGGCTTGATCAATTTCATTGTTTTTATCCTAAGCAAATTAGTGGTCATCGAGAGTGCATCGTTCATTGCCCGATTGCAACTCCCAAGTGTAATAAGTATGAAAATTTAACAAGAACGTCATTTTTATCGCATTTATTACGACGAAACTGTGATCCAAATAGAATCAAACCGCTGAAATGCAGCGGTTTGATATCATAAGTTATAGATTAAATTTCTTTCTAACTTATTGATTTATTAAATTCCAGCACCGTGTCCAGGTTCTGATTGGTCATCAGAAGCGTCTTGTTGTTCTGCCATTTCTTCTTGCTGTTGTGCTTTCTCAATGCTCAACCACCAAACAAATAACTCATACCAAATTGCTAGGATAACGGCACCTAAGAACAGACCAACGATGCCGTAGAAAAGCATACCACCGATGGCACCGAGCAGAATCACAGGCATTGGCACGTCGACGCCACGTCCCATTAACATTGGTTTGAACAGGTTTTCAGAAAGAGCCGCAACTACGACCCAAACAGTAAACATGGTTGCTGTTGAGGTGTCTTGGGTCATGTACATGAAGCCAATCACAGGTAGCACTGCGAGCAACGCCGGGAGCTGAGCGATACATAAAATCATTAGAAGCAGTGTGAGTAAACCTGCTGCCGGAACGCCAAATACGAAGAAACCAGCACCGATCAACAGTGCTTGAATCGCCGCTACACCGACTACGCCAAGCAGTACGCTTTTAATTGTCGCAGCGATAAGCGTGGTCCAGCTTTTTGCGTTTTCACCAGCGGTTCGAATCGCGATGGTTCTTAAGCCTGATGCTGCAGATTCAGAGTACGTCATGAAACCTGCTGCAATCGCAAGTGACAAGATTGAAAGCAGTAAACTTCCCAATACGCCCCCCAGTGTACCCAGTAAAGATGTGAGTCCTGCCTTTATTTGTGGCATAAAGGTTTGAATAGCTTGTTCAAGATTAGTAGCGAATAGGGTCCACACTTCGTAGAGCTTATCACCCACGATAGGCCAATCCGCTACGGAAGGTTTTGGCCCTGGTATTTTCACTTGTCCATTTTGTAGTACTTCAAGCGCGTGCGTTGCACCATCCACAATGGAGCCTGATACCATAACAAGTGGCGTGACAAGGAGGGCAATACCAAGTAAAGCAATGGTTGTGGCTGCCAAGCCTCTACGACCACCATATACACGCTGCAATTTTTGGGTAAGCGGCATTAAAGCGACGGCTATAATAGCGCCCCAAATAACCGGAAGGATGAAGGGTTTGATGATGTCGTACGTAAACATCAGCAAGACAAAGATCAAGCCAATGCGTATTGCCGATTCCACCATATTACTGATGAAAAGCTTACTGTCGATTTTTACCGATTGTTTATCCATTTTTGTTTACCTGATGATCAATGTTAGAACTGACGAGACTTGAAACAACAATCGCCATATAAAAAACACCTGTGATGGCCTCTAAATACACCACGACTTGAGCCAGTGGTGTTAGAGGACTAATGTCGCCATAACCGAGCGTGGTTAAGGTAACGAAACTGAAATACGCTGCATTGGAGAAGTTCTGCCCCCAAGAAATCGCTTCCATACCGGTAAAGGCTTCAGGCGAAAACTCAAGCAGAATGAGGTAGGCAATCGCCCACATCAGACCAAGCAGCAAGAAAAGCGCTACCGAGCCAATGACTTTGTTGCTGTTGACATGGCCGGTGAAAAGAATCTGTCTTGCGATGGATTTAAAAGTGCCGAAAAAGAACGCAAAGGTGAGGGCAAGCATCACCACATTCATCTCTCTGATGTCGAAAACGGTCTTGATCACAATCACAAGAACCCAAACACCAAACAGGCTGTAGAGGAAACGAGACCAGGTTTTGTCAAAGCGAAGGCTCGCAAAACAGACGATAAACGTCAGAACCGTGAAAGCCTGAAGTATGTGTTCAATCGTCCCTTCACCTACGACTTGTGCCATCGCACTCCCTAGCAACAAAATCACTAGTGCTAAGGTTAGATAGAAGAAGTTGTTTTCTTCATTAATATTTTTGAGGTTTTTACCAATGACCATGGCTCTTCTCACTTAGTTATTGTTCACTTTCTGCGGATGACTCTTTCATCACCATGATGGACGCAGAAAGCCCGAATCGAAGATCAACATCTTCAGGAAGTTCTTGTAGGGAGATTCGCACCGGAATACGTTGTGCTAGGCGAATCCACTGAAAAACAGGGTTTACGTTTGGAAGAAGGTTGTAGCCGACCGTGCCGTCTTTGGGCGCAATACCCCAACCAATCGAGTCAACCGTCGCGTCTATTGGCGTGCCTGGGTGAGACATCAAAGTGACACGCGCTTGGCTGCCAGGTTCGATTTGCGCAAGTTGGTTTTCACGGAAGAAACCAAATACCCAAAAGCTGTTTTTGTCGATCAGTGCGAGCAGTGGTTGGTTTGCGACCGCTTGCGTACCGTTTCTAATATCGAGGTTAGATACAAAACCATCGACGGTCGCATAAACTTTGGTAAAGCTGAGGTTAAGGCGTGCTGATTTTAGTTGTTCTTCTGCAGATTTGATTTGCAGTAGCGATTCTTCGTAAGCGATTTCACGACGAATCAGATCCTTGTGAGAAACTGCGCCACGGTCTTTGGCACGAATGTCTTTTAAGCGGTCATATTCGATTTTTTTACCGCGAGAGCTAACAATG
The DNA here is from genome assembly GCF_033337975.1 of Vibrio sp. Vb2880. Classification (NCBI taxonomy): domain Bacteria; kingdom Pseudomonadati; phylum Pseudomonadota; class Gammaproteobacteria; order Vibrionales; family Vibrionaceae; genus Vibrio; species Vibrio sp. Vb2880. Next base: position 132,279 of record NZ_JAWORT010000001.1, on the reverse strand, counting down.
GAGCGCTCCAGTGCTACTTCGGCTTGAGATAACGCAACCTGGTAAGTCGCAGGGTCGATTTCAAACAGTAAATCCCCCGTTTTTACTTCTTGGTTGTCTTGCACCGCGACATTTACAATTGGGCCTGATACGCGAGGAGCCACTTTGATGACGTTAGCATGCACTTGTCCATCTCGTGTCCATGGGTTATTAAAGTATTCCTCAAACTTTTGATAGCCGAGCCAAGCTGCGCCACCAAGAATGACAAGATTGAGTGCGATTACGAATAGTTTTTTCATCTTGTTTGGCACCTAAAATTGAATATAAAAGCTGTCGATGGCCACCACATAACCGACCATGATGGCAATAAACGTCAGAGACGGAAAAGCGATGAAGCGAGACAAACGTGTCTTGTTCAATATCATCACCGTTATCCACGTGGCCGTGACGGCGAGAAAGAGCACGAGTAGCGTAGGAGAAAAGTAAATGTCTCCCCAAGAAAGTTCATGAGGCATTACCGATCCTCCGTTTTGTTTTCATCACTGGTCTCAGCCGGAGTTTCGAGGCGCAAAGGCGGCAATACGCGGTTTTCTTCATTTAAATAACTTCCCCAGTCAGTGCGCTCTGTCATCTGCGTGGCAATCGATTCACTGATGAAAGGCTTGCCTGTTTGGGTTTGCCAGCCTCCACCGAGGGCTTTATAGAGTGCAACAACTTGGTTCGCCACGTTCCCTTTGATCGTTGCGTAGCTGTCTTCTGCGCGGGTCATTTTTTCTACCGAGTTAAGCAGACGTTCGAATGAAATTTGTCCGTTTTCGTACTGTGTCATGGATATGTTGAACGCACGAATGGAAGAGTTGACCGATTGCAAGCGTAAATCTTTTTGTTGCAAATACAGGTCATACGCTTCGATTGCATTGGTGACTTCATTAACGGCTTGCAGTACCTTTTTGTTGTAGTTCGTCAGCGTTTCTTGGAAGCGAGCATCTTCGAAACGAATGTTATTTTTCACGCGTCCGTATTGGAAAATGTTCCAACTGAACGTTGGGCCAACCACCATGGTGAGCGAATCGCTAAAACTGAAACTGCTGCCATCGGGAACCGTACTGTCGATACCGATGGAACCGAACAACGAAAAGCTTGGGTACAGAGCGGTTTCTGCCACGCCAATCTGCGCACTTTGCGCGCGAGCTTGCATCTCAGAGACTTGCAAATCCGGACGTCGCATCACTAAGTTAGCATCCACTTGCGTATCCAAAAGCGGTGGACGTGGCACAATGGAACGCTCGTCGGTGCCCGATAGCGCCGATTTTCTGCCCGTCGATTTGAACTGGGCTTCGTACTCAGCGATTTGCTTGTGCATCCCATCTGACTGTAGCAGTCGATCTACTTCTTCTGGTAACAGACCCAGTAGCAAAGCCAACACAGTACGTGATTGCTTCATTGCCACTTCGAGGCTCGGTAACGCTGCTTTGGTGGTGTAGAGTTGGTTTTTAGCTTGTTGAACGTCCAATTCTGTAACGTTGCCAGAGTCGAACTGCACCTGAGTAATACGTACGACACGCTCTTGAATCTCTATGTTGCGGCGAGACAGCAAAATACGTTCTTGGAATGTGCGATAGTTGATGTAATTGCGCGCCACTTCGGCGGTTATGGTGACCATGATGTCGTGATACGATGCGATGGATGCGTAGTAACCCGCTTCTGCCGACTCAATTCCGCGAGCATACTTGCCCCAAACATCCATTTCCCAAGCAGCATCAAACGATAAAGTGGCGTTATTCACGCCCTGATCATTTACGTAGGCACGCGCTAGGTTTCCTGACACGGTTTGAACTTGTGGGTATTGCAAGCCAGTCGAAATACCAAGCAATGAACGTGCTTGAACAATTCGTAGCCCTGCGGCTTCTAAATCGAGGTTTTGTTTGCTCGCCAACTCAACCAGCTGATTAAGAGTTGAGTCATTAAATTGCTGCCACCATTGTTGTAGCTGTTGCTCTGATTGCTGCGTATCTTTGGCTGCTTTTTGCACCGACCAGTCACTTGGCAGTGGCGCCTGCTTTGGATGAACATAATCTGGTCCTACCGTGGTACACGCACTGAGTCCGAGCAAAGAAAGTATGGCGAGGCTTGGTTTGGTTAGTTTTGGAAGCATCATATCCCCACCTTTAAAAACGCTTCTGTTGTAAGTTCACCCAATCGATATCCTCGTAGGTTTGCTTGCAATGCTTGATTGCTTCGAACACGTTCCGTTTTAAATTCAGCAAGATATAAAAACCGGCTATCTCTGAATAAGCGTAGTCAGATAAATCCAACTCACTAAAAAAATCTTCCAGTTTATCTTCGAATGTTTGGTAATCCTGACTGTATTGGTCGAATACGGAGTCGAGTTCTTGTGTTGCTTGATGGCTGGCTAAAGCGCCCGCCATCAAAGGAATGATGGAATCGCGGTGCTGTTGGCGAAGCTGAGTAATTAGTGGATTGGTCATCAACTTTTTCTCGGCGGCCATTAAGATGTTGATGTGAGTACTGAGTACATCACACGCTTTGCTAAACGCGCCAATCGCTTCTGGCGTGGTTTTATCAAAGTGTTTGTGGTTGATTTTCGAACCCCAGACTTTGAGCTTTTTCGATGAGACATTGAGCGTCACCAAGTGCAAGGCCCGTTTGAGCGGCGTAATAACCGAGCTGGACTGCTGTTGATAGGTAGTGAACAGCTCTCGGGTATGTCGGAAGTAGCGTTCTTTTATGGTCAAAAAGAGGTGTTCTGGTCGTGAGCTAAACGGGAAGTAGTGCGCGAAAATAATCATGAACACCACCATGTAGAACAACAGCATGATCGTCATGAGGATCCCGAAGTGATAAAACATGTTGTTGTCTAAACCAAGAACAAACAAGCCAATCATATAGAAAATCGTCACTGGCCCGTTAAACAGATAAAAGCCGATAAAGGTGTAGATAAAGATGAACAGGCCAAGTTCTAACCCGAGATCCAATTGCGGAAGAATGAAGACGTAAGAAGGCACCGCGAACAAGAAGCCGAAAGTGAACAGCACAAGCAACAAAATTGGGTGCACAGGCACGAACGACAGCAAAGACATAAACATGGTCGAGAAGACCACGAATGAATAGCCGCCTGGTGGATTGAAATAAATCCAAATCAGTCCAGCAACCCAATAAGTGACAAAGGTTTTGACCGCGGTTTTAAAGTTTTCTGCGTCCCACCATAGAAACTTGCCTTTCGGTTTCGGCAGTGGCACGTCAAAGGAGACATTGTTCGTCACAGAGTCAATACAGCTAATGCTCTCCGCTAAACGCGACAAGTTTTGATGCATCAGTTCCAACAGGTGACCAAGCGTAAGCGCAGAGCCTTTCTCTAGGTGAGCTGCGTCTTCTAGCAACGCTTGGTTGTATTTGACTTTGAATTCCTGGGCACGATAAGCGGGTTCTTTTTCGTCCCAGACTTGTTGGCAGGTATCAAATAGCGCGTCAATTTCCGCCACGGCTTGATCAAAGTTGCTGATACTTTCACGGTCTTGCTGGTGGCTAAAGTGGCTGTGCGCCGCGACGGTCAATTGTTGCGTTACCTGCTTGTTCAAATGAACTGCCAAGCGCCACTCTTTCATGTAGGCCGACACGTCACTGCATTCCACACTGACCGTGGCAAAACGCTGTTCGAGCGCATTTTGAGCGGCAAACATCTGTTCGATGAGAGTGTCCACGCTAGGAGGTTGTGGCTCTTCCGCTTCTGGATTTTCTTCTCCGCCTTCTTGAGGAGAGATTTGCCCTGCCGATTTTTGCTCGAAATTTTGCAAGATAGAGGTGAACAACGCGCGTTGTGCTTGGTTGAGTTGTTCGATGAGCTGTCTTAGGTTTTGTTCTGTTTTGGTCGGGAATAAGAAAGTCCCCACGAGTGTGTAAACCACCACCCCAAACACCGTCATGTAGGCGCGGTCAACGCCATAAAGAAACGCACCTTCTGCGTCACCGCCATTGGACATCATCAGTGTCATCACGCCGGTCAGCATGAGTAGCGTTGGATCTTTTTGATAGGCATTACGGAAGTAAAAAATGAATGAGACCACAACCGACACGCTCAGCATGTACAGCAAGCGGTCTTGAGCAAACAACCCCACCAGTAACAAGCCAACCACGGCACCAACCAATGTACCTAACACGCGTAAGGTACCTTTGGCGAGTGATTCACGACGACTGCCTGTCGATGCAATCAGCATTACAGTAGTTGCGGCCGTCGATGCTTGCGGCCAACCCATGGCAAACGGGATCAGATAAGCCAGAGTCAGGCTAAGCGATACTTTAATAGCGAATTTTATTTTGTCGTTCATAGTGTCAAAGTTTGCTCAGGCTTATCGTTATAAGTTGATGAATTTCTTATATGAATAATCAGAATCTTGTTCTGAATAAATTCGGGGGGCGGAATATAGCGGGTGAAAAAGTGTGCTTTGTAAACCCTTTGTCAAAACAAAAAGTGCGTATTTGGCTTGATCTCGTGCTAGCCCTTGGCGTTATTGGTGAAACGCCTAAAACGAGCAAATTCGCGATCTGTGATGATTCTCACTTTTGAAACAAAATCGCTGCATTGTGTGAGCCAATTCTCACCTTATATTCTTCGCCTGGTACCAAAGCAGACCACTTGTACCATCTGCAATGAGCTTTACTGCTTTAAAAAGCATAGATGATGAATGGGTATTTGAGAGGGAAAGTTATTACTTTTTATCGGCTTGCCGATTGTTCGTTTGTTTTTTTGGATCGAGATAAAAAAACCAAAGCGATCCCACCAAGAATGATGCCGCTGGTTAAAAGAGTATGCAGTGAAAGAGGCTCGTGGAGTACGATGCTGCCGAGTAGTAAAGCAATGGCTGGCACGGAAAGTTGGCTGACGGCGGCTTGAAGTAAAGAGAGCTTACGTACGACTTGGTACCAAAGTGTATAACCAAGGCCAGAGGCAATGGCACCAGATGCGATAGCGAGCAACACTCCGCTCAAAGAAAGTTGGATTGAGGACAAGATTAATGGCGAAAGGAGCACGCCAATTATTGATGCTGCGATGAATCCCCACGTGATTCCACTACTTGGAGAAGGCGCTTGTTTACCGAGCGCAGTAAACGCAGCCCAACAAACGCCAGAAATCAACATGAGAAGTGCAGAGCTAATATCGGGGCGAGTGGCAGATGGCAACATCAACCAAACAAATCCAACAATTGAAAGGCCGATACCGATGATTTCGAGAAACTGAAAGCGCTCACCTTGCAACCAATAGATCGCCAGTAATGTAAGTTGCACGGCACCAAACAAAAGCAAAGCACCAGTTCCTGTCGCCAGTTGTAAGTACGCGAAAGAGAAAAGGGCTGCGTAACCAAATAACGCCACGCCAGCAAAAAAGCGAAAGCGAGAAGTTGGCCGATCGGTTTTCCACTGACCTCTCACGACAAGCATTGCGATTAAGGTAATCGCGCCAGATATCAATCGAACGAGCGTGAAGCTTCCCGCATCAATTAACCCTTCTGCCAAGGCAAGTCGGCACAATAATGAATTGGCAGCGAACGCCAGCATTGCAATAGCAGTGAGTAAGAAGGTCGACATCCTTGATCCTTAGCGTGTAAATGAACAGCTAGTGTAGATCCAAAAGAACATTTTTATTAGTTGATAAAGTGATTAGTTATAGCTATCAGAGCAAGAAAGTCATTAAAAATAACCAGAGAAAACCTGACCTTAGCCTGAGTCTTACTGTGGTTGGGAAGGTTGTTTGTACAATGACTTAATGGTGTTTTTCAACCATAGCAATTTGGGGTTGTACGCATTGCGTTTATGCCAAATCATGGTAAATGGAATCAGTAACTTGTCTTGTTGAGTTTTGTCTAACGGAATTGGCAAGCACACCAAATCGAGATGCAGCTTTTCTGTGTAACTTTTGCAATAGTGCGGCGCGGTGGTGATCATGTCATGCGTCGGCTGCGCTGCCATAAAAAGAGATTGCTCAAAGTTGGACATCGTCAGCCCGATAGAGCGCTGTAGCCCTAGTTCCGTTAATACTTCATCCAACGCCCAAGTTTCACTTTTTTCCCAAACAATATTGATGTGTTGGTAGCTCAGAAAGGTCTCGAGATTCCACTCTTGCTGTAATGCCGGATGATCTTTATGTAAATACACCATCGGCAGGTCATAAAATAGAATCTCAAAATCCAAGAAATAAGGCAGAAGATCCAACGACTCTTTCGATCTCGGGTGACTCTCTCGGCCGGTAAAACCGATATCCGCCTCTCCTCGAATGATGGCGTCGAGTGAATCGTAATCCCAGTTACTGGTTTTTACTTTCGCTTCAGGGTATCGCTGGTGGATAGCGACGATGAGTCTGTCCAGCACTGTGAGCACTAATGGCGACTCAATCGTGATATCAAAACGCACTCCTTTAGGCGTAATATCGCTGCGTTTTTCTGCAATTTGGCTGCCAATTTGCAGCCATTCTGCGAGATCTTGCTCCATGCTTTGTGCCAAAGGCGTTGGCGCAAGACCTTTAGGTGTTTTGACAAACAAAGGATCATCGAACCAATGACGAAGTTTGTTGAGCGACTTACTTACGGTAGAGGGCGTAACGTTCAGCTTTTTCGAGGCTTTCGAGACGCTTTGCTCTTGCAGCAATAATTGCAGCGTGAACAGTAAGTTTAAATCAAGTCGCGCTAGGGATTTCTTCATAATGGGTATCGTGAACAGGCTTTGGAATCAATAGTATTAGAGCAAGGCTGATTACGCTACCTAACACTAAGATAAACACCAACATATTCAGTGCACTAACGCCGATGAAACCCATAAACCAAATATAGAACGCGGAACTACAAACTTGAGCAATGCCCAGTAACGAGCTTGCCACGCCAGCTTGTTGAGAGAATGGGCTGAGCGCTTGGCTCATGGCCACGCCAAAGCCACAAGCGAAGCCTGCGCAAATCAGCCCAAGTCCGAAAACATAGTAAAAAGGTTGTCCATCATGGAAATGGGCTGCACTGAGCACGATGGCTGAACAAACGAGCAATCCTTGAGAGCTCATCATTAAGGTTCGCTGCTTGAAAATCCCCAATGCCAATGGCGCCGAGAACGAAATCAACATACTGATCGTCGCAGTCCCCGCCATGATGGAAGAATAGCCACCGCGATCAAAACCAAGCATACTCATCACAACAATTGGTGAAGCGTTAACAAAGGTCAGGATGGTGGTCACTCCAAGTGCAGTAATGATCAGCCTACTGATAAAAAATCGCTCGAAGAAAGTCTCTTGATGGCTCTCTGGCGTTGTCTGTTCTTCACATTGTTGGCTGGGTAGTGATTCCTTGAGAACAAAAATGGCCAATACACTGACGAGAATGCCCATTCCTGCCATCGTGGTAAACAAACTCGGCCAAGGAAATTTCAGCATAATCAAGTGACCAATCACGGGTGCGATCACTGGAATGATACAGGTGATGCCATTGAGCATCGACAATACTTTCGCGCGGCGTTCATCGTCTAACGTGTCGCGTAAAATCGCGAACGCGACGACATAGCAAGATCCTGCACCGATGCCTTGGCAAAAGCGAGCAATCAAGAAAGCGTTTGGTTGTTCAGCCATTCCGCCGAGAAAAGACGCGAGCACGAAGATCATCGCGCCGACGACGGCAACAGGCTTTCGTCCCACAGAGTCTGCAATTTTCCCCGCGAATAACATGGTGGTAGCCATGCCAGCTAAATAGATCGAAAACGCAATATGCAACTGAGATTCACTGGCGTTGAGATCTGACGCAATTTGAGGCAAACCAACAAGATACAAATCAATGGCAGTAGGGTAGAGTAAAACGAGTGCAAAACTACAAAGTAAAAAACGGGACATGGAAACCTCTCTATCGAATGGCGAGGATAATAGAGTGCTAAACGTTTGCCTGCGAGTGGGAAATACGACACTAGGTATTTCTATTTACGACATACCCTGTATGAATTGAGCATAAAAACAACAAGGAAGATTATGATTACTATTGAAAAGTATTCGCCTGAGCGACATGAACAAACTTGCGAACTTAGCGTGCTAGAAGAGCAATCGCAGTTTACGGTCGCGGATGTGGGTGAAATGCTTACGCGTCTTGAACCTACAGAACTTCCGCATCTGATTTTGACAGACGATGATGTGGTTGGCTTTTTTCTATTTGATGCAGCTTACAGTGAGAAATACGATTTTTGCCCGGAAAACAGTTTAGGCGTGCGGGCTTTGCTGGTGGATCACCGTCATCAAGGCAAAGGCATCGCCAAGCAAGCCATTCAACAGTTTGCCGATTTCGCCAAACGCCATTATCCCGAGTTTGATGCGCTTTATCTCACTGTGAATTGCCGCAACATACCCGCTTATCAGTGCTATTTAAAATCAGGGTTTGAAGATACCAATGAGCTTTACCACGGCGGCCCCGTTGGACCGCAACACATTATGAGACAGCCGCTTTAGCTAGGAAAAACCAAGGATGGAAAGATGAGGATTGAAATCGACAATTTAGAACGGCCGCAAGTGATAGCGATGTTGGAAGGACATTTACAGGACATGTACGCCACGTCACCACCAGAAAGCGTGCATGCGTTAGATTTAGATAAGCTCAAAGCGCCAGAAGTGACATTTTGGACCGGATGGAAAGGTGAGCAACTGCTTGGGTGTGCGGCGATTAAAGAGTTGGATGACCAACACGCGGAGCTGAAATCCATGCGCACCACGCCTACGGCAAGAAACCAAGGTGTGGCATCTCAATTATTGATTCATGTGATTGAGCAAGCGAAGCAAAAAGGTTTGCAGCGCTTGAGTTTAGAAACGGGCTCGATGGAGTTTTTTAAACCAGCGCGCCTGTTGTATGAAAAGCATGGCTTTGTGTACTGCGAGCCGTTCGGGGATTACGAACTCGATCCGAACAGTCAATTCATGACCCTAGAACTGAGCTAGGGCCATGAATTTTTAGAAGCTAAATCCAATCGATTTAGAAATTCAGATTCAAGTTGATGGTTGGCGACAAGAGGCTTGAACGCTCGTCAGCCAATCGCTTTCTCTTCTCTTTCAGTCTCTTGGCATTGTCTTTGTCTGGATTGCCATCAAGCTGATTATCGATGACCGAGATTTCAGTATCGATTTGTTGGATGCGTTGCTGGCGTTGATATTCTTGATGACCTAACTGGTAGTTCTCAATAAACTCTTTGCTGCTGCATACACCGTAATATTCTTTGCCTTCGATACCGACAGTGTACCCATTGTCTGGTGAGCAATATTGGATAGTGCCTTTATCAAAGCCTTCTTTCCATTTCGCTCGGTCGGGTATCACACCCGCTTCACCACAGTCTTCGGTATAGCTATTGATAATGCTTGGATCGTTGCCGTCTCGGCCATCTTGATAACCTACGTTGTACCAGTTTGCCGTTTTGCACTCATCCGGAGACATGCTGGCGCAACCTGAGAGCAAAGTCAGTAAAGCCAGGGGGATTAGCGCTCTTTTCATCAGTGACTGTCCTTTAAATAAAATCGAATTGATAACTTGAGTTTAAAATGAACACTGTTCATATCAATGGTTGAAATCATTGTATCCACAATTGTGGTGACTCATTAATCTAAGTGATAAATTTATTATGCTGAATAGAAGTGTGTTTGATTAGTATTATCCACGAACTGCGCCTTTGCTGCATCAATCCACTAGCCTTGGCCCCAAATTAAGTGATAATACCAACATAAAGATAAACACCGTCAATGAGGCTAAGACATTGAGCGAACAACCCACCGTCCTTATTATCGAGGATGAATCTGCTATCGCAGAGAACCTGATTCATGTATTAGAGATGGATGGCTACCACGCAGAGTGGTTTGCAACGGCAGGAGAGGGCTTGGCCTTTTTGCAGCATAACTCTGCAGCGTTACTTGTCTTAGACGTAGGCTTACCGGATGGCAATGGTTTTGAATTATGCAAAACCATCCGTGAGTTTTCTGATATTCCCATTATCTTTCTCACTGCAAGAAGCGATGAAATTGACCGCGTAGTGGGCTTGGAGATTGGCGCAGATGATTACGTGACTAAGCCATTTAGCCCGCGTGAAATGTTGGCTCGTATTAAACTTCGAATCAAAGCCAAAATGCCGATGATGGAGCACAAACCAGAGCCTGTGGCTGTTCCAGAACAACCTCATTTGAACCATGATTTAGTTGCGCAGAACTTCGACTACGGTGTTGGCGGGCAAATGCTTGGGCTGACCGCGGTGGAGTTCAAGATCCTCGATAAACTGATTTCTGTCTCTTCCAATGTATTGAGTCGAGAGCAACTTATGGTCGCTGCTGACATGGCGCCGGAAGCTGCGTACGAGCGCAATATTGATACCCACATCAAAGCCATTCGCCATAAGTTGAAGCCGTTTGAGATGTCTGAACGCATCTGTACCAAACGTGGCTTTGGTTATTTTTACTGCATTAAAGGTGAATGATGAATCGCTGGCCGAAGATCCCACTTGGACTCAGACTGTTTTTTCTCTACTTCATCTTAGTCGGGATGACGGCTTACATGGTGAGCAAAACGGTTGTCCAAGAACTTAAGCCAACCGTGCGCCAAACCACCGAAGAGACGCTGGTGGATATGGCGAACTTGCTTGCGGTATTGGCGGAAGAAGACGTCGCGAATGACAAGTTGTCTGAGAATCGCTTCTCCAAACTATTAACGGCTTATGGACAGCGAGAGCCTCAAGCGCGCATTTGGGAAATCGGCAAAAAAGCGATTAACCATCGAATTTACATCACCGATAAACAAGGGATTGTTATTGCGGATTCTTGGCAGCAAGACGTAGGCAAAGACTACTCGCAATGGAACGATGTTTATCTCACGTTGCGTGGTCAATACGGCGCGCGCAGTACCATCGAAGACCCGAAAGATCCGCTCTCAACCGTTATGCACGTGGCTGCGCCCATTTATCATAAAGGCGAAATTATTGGCAGCGTGACGGTGGCAAAATCCAATCGCTCAGTACAACCCTTCATCGATCTTTCTAAATGCAATGTGCTGTTTTGGATGGTGTGGATGAGTGGTTTAGTGCTATTGGCAGGGGCATTGTTTGCTTGGCGAATTCACTCGGCACTGAACAAGCTAGAAGACTACGCGACCAAAATGGGTGAAGGTGAAAAGGTCTCTAAGCCGACATTTCGTATCTTTTATGAGTACGGCACGCTAAGTGATGCATTAGAGAAAATGCGCAATCAGCTCGATGGTAAGCAGTATGTGGAAGAGTACGTACAGACGCTGACTCATGAGCTGAAAAGTCCGTTATCAGCGATCAAAGGCGCGAGTGAAATATTGCAAATGCCGTTGCCTGAAGAAAAGGTCGCGCGCTTTGCTGGCAACATTGAGCGAGAGAGCGATCGCATGCAGTCATTGATTGATAAGTTGCTAGAACTTGCTCGTCTTGAAAAGCGCCCTGAGCTAGAGCAAGTCGAAGCTATCTCGCTAGAACAAATGGTCAATGAAGTGGTTGAGTCGGCGGATGCGCGTTTGAGTGCTAAGTCGGTCACTGCCAAAATCCAAATTGATGACCATCTCTCCGTACTTGGTGATGCCTTCTTACTGAAACAAGCCGTTTTTAACCTGATGGACAATGCGCTGGATTTTGTTCATTCAGAGGGATGCATTGAATGGAAAACTGAGGTCACGAAAGAAAAGGTGTGCCTGTCGATTTTCAATTCAGGTCCTCACATTCCCGACTATGCAATGCCTCGTTTAACCGAGCGCTTCTACTCCCTCGCTCGGGAAAATGGTGTTAAGAGCACTGGGCTCGGGCTTAATTTTGTTGAGCAAGTGATCAAGCTGCACAAAGGTCAGTTGCAAGTCGAAAACGTCGATGCTGGCGTGAAAGTGACCCTGATTTTACCAACTCCATAGAAACTCCACATTAGCTCCATTCGTTCTCCAAATTGCTGATTTAGATTACTCCCATCAGCAAATGGAGAATGAAACATGAAAAAGATCCTCAATAACCAACTCGGCACGAAGTTCGCCTTCGTGCTGTTTTTGTTTGTCTTACTGCAAATCCCGCTTTCAATGGTCACAGGGCTGATCTCAGAACGCTCATATCGCCAAGATGAAGTCAGAAACGACATCGCACGCAGCAGCAGCGGCGAACAGCGCATCATTGGTCCATTCATCATGGTTAATTACACCGAAACCAGTTACCGAGATGACAAAGTACAGATTAAAGAGCGTCGTAAATTTCTTTTACCTAGCACTTTTGATATGAGCGCGAATCTGGACAGTTTTGAAAAGTACCGAGGCATTTACCGCGCGCGTTTATACAAAGCACAAGTGGCACTGAAAGGCACTTTTGATGCAGACGAACTCGCGGCGTTGCAGGGGCTTGATATTGACAACATGAGCCTAGTCGTTGGCATTGAAGACAGCCGTGGATTGATTCGTTTGGATGACATGACCATGGCGAGCTCTGATATCGAAGTCGCACCGGGAACGGGGTTAAATCAGTTACCACAAGGCTTCCACAGTGATCTGACACTTGCAGACCTAAACCCAGCAAAACCTTTGGTATTCGATCTTAACTTCTTGCTACAAGGGATGGGACAGCTTCAAGTCACACCAATTGGCAGTCAAACAACAGTGGAGCTCTCTTCAACATGGGCGCATCCAAGCTTTATCGGTGATTACTTACCGGTGTCATCAGAAGTATCTGAAGATGGATTTAACGCGCAATGGGCGAGCAACAACTTCTCAACCAATATCGCGCAGCTGTTCCAAAGCTGTTTGTCATCGAATCACGCTTGTCACGAGCTTGAACAGCGACAAATGGGCGTAGATTTGATTGACCCCGTTGATCACTATTTGAAGTCTCACCGAGCTGTGAACTATTCACTGTTGGTTATCACATTAGTATTTGCGAGTTTCTTCTTACTGGAGTTGTTCCAAGCGCGTCCGGTGCACCCTGTGCAATACGGCTTTATTGGTCTGGCTTTAGCACTTTTCTATCTGTTGCTGATTTCGATGAGTGAACACCTCGGCTTTAACTGGGCGTATGTGGTGTCAGCAGTTGCATCGACGGGGCTTTTAAGTGTGTACGTGAGCGGTATGTTGAGCAACACCAAGCACGGCGCGATATTCGGAGCGTGTTTGCTCACTCTCTACGGATTACTGTTTGGCTTGCTACAAGCAGAGAGTTACGCATTGGTCATGGGGACATTACTGTGTTTTGCGATTTTGAGCTTCACTATGGTCATTACACGCAACATCGACTGGTACGCACGAAATAAGAAAGCAGAAGAAAGTGCAAAGGCGAATCGTGAAGATGTTTAAACGAGTCACTCTTGCTGGTCAGCCAAGCGATATGGTGGAAGAGACGTCCGCTATCCGCCTGCAATTTTCTGCAAAAAATGGACTCAAAAGCTTGGTGTGTTTTATCGCATTGGTCGTTATCGCGCTCTATGTTCGAGACAGCTTTATTCGTCCGACAGTTGGTGATGTTCTCGTTGTGGTTTGGCTCTACTACTTTCTTGCAAGCTTGTTCTCCATGCCCGTTAACTGGCTGGTTTCACTGGTGGTGTTGATTGCGTTTGCTGTTGAGTTAGGGCAATTGTTACAGGTCGCGGTTTGGCTTGGTATCGAATCTTCATCGCCTCTGGCTGTGATTTTGGGCGCCACATTTGATTGGAAAGATCTGCTGGCTTACTGCATCGGGGGTCTACTGTGTTGGTGGATGGAAAAGAAATGAAAACCGAGATGAAAGCCATTGCGCTACCAAACCGACTCCGCCATTCCAAACGAGGTATTCGTAAAAGGATCAAAATCAGTTTACTAAAGCGCGTGTACCTTTGGTCACTGACCAATAGAGAACTACTGTAGCGCTACTTCTCTATCTGAAATACAAAAGGGAATCTTAACTCACCGGCGCACAGGGTGAGTTAAGATTCCCTTTATTGTTAACTATGAAGTCTAGCTGCTATTTTTAATTAGCTTTCAAATGAAAGCTTCTCGCCGAACGTCTCTTTCCAGTCTTTATCGAACTGTTCAACCGCAGGTTTGACTGCTGGATGAGCGAACATTTGCGCCGCCACATCGGTTGGTAATGTAATGGCTTCGATGCCCAGTTTCATCACCTCCATCGCTTGTTGAGTGTTTTTGAAACTGGCTGCCAAAATCTTCGCTGGTAGTTGGTTTTGATCGAGCAACAATTGAAGATCGGCGACCACTTCAACACCGTTGCCGTTCATCGCATCAATGCGGTTTACGTAAGGTGCTAGGTAGTCTGCACCGCACAGTGCTGCAAGGAAACCTTGTTGAGCAGAGTAGATAGCGGTAGCAAGAACCTGAATTCCCTCTTTTTTCATTAACTTAATTGCCGCTAAACCCGTTTCTGTTGCTGGCACTTTTACCACCATATCGTAAGGCAATTCATTCAGTTGACGTGCTTCTGCCACCATGCCTTCAACAGTTGAACTCACGACTTGCGCGTGAAAACGCGGTGTACCGCCAAGTGCTTCTTGCATGCCTGCTAGGGTTTCATTCAGTCCCTGTTTTGACTTCGCCAAAATGCTTGGGTTTGTCGTCACGCCTTTTAGCGGTAGGCACTGGTTAAAGCGTTTTACTTCTGCCACATCAGCAGTATCTAAATAAAGTTCAATCATGGTTTCTACCTTAAACAAAATCTTCGTTTTGATGATGGGATCACTATAGATCTGACAATCGAACGAGATCTTGATTTCGATCAATTGAAATTTCATTTGAAACCACAATAATTTCACTAAATGAAAGCCGAGTAAAACTTGTAAACACTCAAATGAAGCTTTCAGTTAGAACACAGAAAAGCTGTTCATAAGACTTAACCAGCAAAAAGAAACGGATTAAGTACACAGCGGTAGCACAGACCAAGAGGCAAGCAGAGATGTATTTCAATATCCAAAGATTCTCTACCCATGATGGCGATGGCATTCGTTCCATTCTTTTTCTTAAAGGATGCAGCTTGTCTTGCCCTTGGTGTCAAAACCCAGAAAGCCGCAGCGAAAAACATTCACTGTTGTTTGATCAGCGAAGCTGCATGGAAGGCTGCCAGCTTTGCATTTCTGCATATCAAGCCACAACTCAAACCACGGTGGGTGATGGTATTCAACGTATCGACAACCAGATCATCATCAATCGCAAAGCCATCAAAGAAGACCAACTGATCGCGCTGCGAAACGTCTGTCCTACGCAAGCACTGACCGTCTGCGGTGAAGAGGCGAAATCAGACATGCTGTTCGACACCTTGATGAAAGACAAACCTTTCTATGACCAAAGCCAAGGTGGTGTGACCTTCTCCGGTGGTGAGCCTCTCATGCAAGCGGATTTAGTGGCCGAACTCGCGCAGCGTCTGCATGACAACCAAGTCTCGACTGCTATTGAATCGTGCATGCATGTGCCATGGAAGAACGTCGAAAAAGCCGCGCCGCATATCGATTGTTGGTTGGCAGATTTAAAACACACCGATGAAGAAAAGTTTCTTAGTTGGGCGAAAGGTTCACTAAAACGCATCAAAGACAATTTCCGAAAACTGGCACCTATCGCGAAACGCATTGTGATTCGCGTTCCCGTTGTGCAGGGGTTCAATGACACCATCGAAGAGTTGAAAGACATCATCGATTTTGCGGCCTCACTAGAAAGCTGCCAAGAACTTCACTTGCTGCCGTACCACACGCTCGGCATCAATAAATACCGTTTGCTCGATATGCCTTACGAGTGTTCTGACAAGCCATTAAACAAACCAGAACTGCTAGAAAGCGCCATGCAATACGCAAGCGAAAACACCCAACTTAACGTGATTGTAAGAGGTTAACTATGGACCTGAACACCCTTCCTGAGCGTATCAAAGCGCACAAATCGGCACTGGTAAATATCGTAACGCCACCTGTCTGTACCGAGCGTGCAGAGGCATACACTCGTGCTTATCAAACAAACGAAGACAAACCTGTGATTGTCCAACGTGCGTTGGCACTGCAAGAGCACTTACGCACTCGTACGATTTGGATTAAGCACGATGAATTGATCGTCGGTAACCAAGCGAGCAAAGTGCGCGCTGCGCCTATTTTCCCGGAATATACAGTCCGTTGGATTGAAGCGGAAATTGATGGACTAGCCGACCGTCCGGGTGCAGGCTTTGCGGTCACCGAAGAAGATAAGCAAAGCATCCACAGCATCACACCGTACTGGCGCGGTAAAACGGTTCAAGATCGTTGTTATGGCTTGTTTACCAATGAGCAGCAAGAAATCTTAGCCAGCACCATCATTAAAGCTGAAGGCAACATGACTTCGGGTGACGCGCACCTAGCGGTGGATAACGAGAAAATCTTGAAGTTAGGCATGAACGGTTTGCTAGAGGATGTTCGTCAGCACCGCGTAAACAATGATGTTTCGACCTTTGAAGGCTTGAAGAAAGAGCAGTTCTACAAATCGGTCGAAATCGTGTTGCTTGCCATTAAAGATCACATGGTGAGCTACGCTGAATTAGCAGCAAAAATGGCGCTTGAAGAGACGCGCCCGCTGCGCAAAGCTGAGTTAGAAAGCATTGCGGCAAACTGTCGTCATGTGGCGAGTGATGCGCCAGAAAACTTCTGGCAAGCACTGCAATTGAGCTACTTCGTTCAATTGATGCTACAAATCGAATCGAACGGTCACTCGGTTTCTTTCGGTCGTATGGACCAATTCCTCAACGAATTTTATGTTCGTGATATCGAAAACGGCACAATTGAGAAAGACTTCGCATTAGAGTTGCTACAAAGCTGCTGGTTGAAGCTGCTTGAAGTAAACAAGATTCGCTCTGGTGCGCACTCAAAAGCATCCGCAGGTTCTCCGCTGTACCAAAACGTCTGTATCGGCGGTCAGAAGTTGAATGAAAAGGGTGAGCCTGAAGACGCAGTGAATCCACTTTCTTGGGCGATTCTGGAATCTTGTGGTCAGTTACGTTCGACGCAACCTAACTTGAGTGTGCGTTACCATGAGGGGTTAAACCAAGAATTCCTGATGGGCTGTGTTGAAGTGATTAAATGTGGCTTCGGTATGCCTGCGTTCAACAATGACGAGATTGTCATTCCTGAATTCATCAAGCTTGGCGTAGAGAAAGAAGACGCTTACAACTACGCATCTATCGGTTGTATCGAGACGGCGGTTCCGGGCAAATGGGGTTACCGTTGCACGGGCATGAGCTTCATTAACTTTGCGCGTATCCTATTAGCGGCACTTAACGAAGGTGTGGATGCAACAACGGGTAAAGCTTTCTTGCCACACGATAAGTCATTAGCAAAAGGAAACTTTGAGAACTTTGAGCAAGTGACGGCGTCTTGGGCAGAGCAAATCCGCTACTACACCCGTAAATCGATTGAGATTGATACCGTAGTCGATAGCGTGCTTGAACAGCAAGCTCAAGACATCTTCTGTTCAACGCTGGTGGATAACTGTTTAGCTCGCGGTAAAACCGTGAAAGAAGGTGGCGCGAAATACGACTGGGTATCTGGTTTGCAAGTCGGTATCGCCAACTTGGGTAACAGCCTAGCTGCCATCAAGCCCCTTGTTTTCGATGACGCTCAGATTACGCAGCCCCTTATCTCACAACAACAGCTTGCAAAAGCATTGGCAGAAGATTTCGACGGCATGGAGAACGAACAACTTCGCCAACGTCTTATCAACTTTGCACCCAAATACGGTAACGATGATGACGCAGTAGACCAACTACTGGCAGACGCGTACCAAGTGTACATTGATGAGCTAGAACAGTTCGTTAATACACGTCATGGGCGTGGTCCAATTGGCGGCGGTTACTACGCAGGGACATCAAGTATCTCGGCAAACGTCCCATTCGGTGCTTCAACCATGGCAACGCCAGACGGTCGTAAAGCGAAAACGCCATTGGCAGAAGGTGCAAGCCCGTCATCTGGCTCAGACCGTTTAGGTCCAACGGCAGTGTACAACTCGGTTGGTAAGATTCAAGCGAATAAGATCCTTGGTGGCGTGCTGCTTAACCAGAAGTTAAGCCCGGCAGCAGTTGAGTCTGAAGGGGATAAGCTCAAGCTTTCTATGTTGATTCGTACCTTCTTCAACCACCACAAAGGTTGGCACGTGCAGTACAACATCGTCTCTCGCGAGACCTTGCTAGCTGCGAAGAAGAACCCTGAACAATATCGTGATCTTGTTGTGCGAGTTGCAGGCTACTCAGCCTTCTTCACCGCGCTATCACCAGATGCGCAAGACGACATTATCGCACGTACTGAGCACGAGCTGTAAGTACACTCACTAACTAAAACGAAAGGCACCGATTGGTGCCTTTCGTTTGAATACTTAATCCGCAAATGACTATACCTGAACGCATTAAAGCTTGTGCAAAATGGTCACGCATTTCTTCGTGATGTTGTCGTACTCTTTCGTCATGTAAGCGGTAGTGATCGCGCCCTCTTTCATGATGCAAATGGCATCGAGTAATGCAGCGTTGTCTGATTTGAGATAGTGTTGAATTAGCTCTCTGACTTGCTGCTTATGGTAGCGGCAATACGTTGCGATCTCGCCACTGTCGTCACTGAATTCCGCGGACGTATTGATGAAAAAGCAACCGCGAAACTCGCCCAACTTTTCTTCAGAGCCATGAAACCAGCCGTTGAGTGCTGTAAATAACTGATCGATCACCTCCGCGCACGTTTGTGCTGAAGAAAGCTTTTCCTCCAACCATTCCATAAATACTTGGTGGCGTTGTTCTAATGCGGCGATGATAAGCGCTTCTTTGCTCTCAAAATGGTTATATAGCGTGCGTTTAGCCACGCCGGAAACATTGAGGACTTCATTGATGCCAATAGAGTTGATGCCTTGTTTATAAAACAGTGACAAAGCTGTGTCGATCAATAACTGTTTCTTTTTGTTCATAACTACGTCCTCAAAAAGTTCCATAAACACATATTGACAAAGGTAGACAGATTTGTCTATTTTATTTTGTAGACAATTCGGTCTACTTTGAGGTGTTTATGAATAATTTAATTTTATCGTTGGTTGCCGGGCTTGGCGCTACGTTGGCTATTGGCGTATTGTCCTACGCTGAGGTATCACTGACGGAGGTTGTACTCCTGATGGCACCATTTGGTGCTACCGCAGTACTGGTGTTTGGGGTGCCTAGCAGCCCTCTCGCTCAACCAAAAAACGTGATCATTGGTCACTTCATCACGGCATCTATCGGTATTGCGTTTAGCCAGTATGTTGACGTCACGCCGGTCACGCTCGCGATTGCGACGGGGCTAGGTGTGTCTGCGATGCTGATTACGAAGACCACTCATCCACCTGCGGGGGCAAATCCAATTTTGATCATGGCGTCTGGGCAGGGATGGAGTTTTCTCTTCACGCCTGTCCTGATTGGCGCGGTAGTGATTGTTCTGGTCGGTAAAGGGTTACAGTTGCTACAAAGTCAGTACCTAAACCCTCGACTGAATGGTCAGAAGACCTAGTCGGATTGTAGTTAGAGCCGCGAAAGGGAGTGATCTCTTTTGCGGTTTTATCTTTTGTCGGTTTGCAAAAACAAAATCTGATTCTCTCTTGGTATTCAGTCGTATACATCAACATGGTAGTTAAATTGGTACAATGCGATGAACAGAATCCACCCTAAGAAACTATTGCACAGTAAATGGACGGCAATTTCACCTAAAAACAAAGAGAAGCATTTTGTCGTGACGGAAATGGAACTAGATGAAGATGGTAACGTTGTGAGATGTGTCATCGAGGCAGTCATGAGTAAACGCGACCGAGAGATGAACTGGCAAGACCTAAAAGACTCTGAGCAATGGATGCAAGGATGGAAGTGAGTGACGCTTCGTTGTTGGGCGAATCAAGCAGAAACGTGCGTTGCGAGTAGGCAAAAGTGGTGCTATCTGATACGTTGATAATTCGTTCTAACGCCCACTCAAAGGATTAATTATGATTGATTTCGACAATTCCTCTGTATTTAAGCTTAAGCCGATTGACGTTTCTAATGCCAGAGAAGACTTCCTTAAGTTCTTGATTGATGGTGAGACTATTTTCGCTGCTTTTAAAACAGTTCGTGACCAAGTGGTGTTTACGAACAAGCGAGTGATAGCGGCAAATGTGCAAGGGATTACCGGCTCAAAAGTGGATTACACTTCTTTGCCTTACAGTAAGATCAATGCATTTTCTATCGAGACCTCTGGTACTTTTGATTTGGATTGTGAAATCGAGTTCTTCATGAGTGAGGTGGGAAGAGTGCGTTTTGAAATTAAAGGCTCGTTTGATTTGATTTCTTTCAACCGTATGGTTAGTGAGTATGTACTAGGTTAAGGGATTAGAAATGAGAGCTTCGCTGAGAGACAAAATTATAGAGGTCTGTGACAAAAAGATCGCGAGTAAAGGTGAATTGGTTGGTCTCTCATTTTATGCGTTTTTCGCTAATAAAAATGACGACCCAGAGCTGTTGATGGAAGCGGCTACGTGGTGGATTCAGACTCATCAGCTCGACCACTTCGAAAAAGCAGTAAAAATAAAATCAATGGTCGAGTCGGGGAGCTAAATTAAAAAAAAGAAGTAAAGAAAGCAGACAAATGCTAATAACGTTGCGGACAAAACAGGGTAGATAATGTAAGAGTCCTGCTTGTTGGTTCGTTGAAAACATAGCGAAACAAGTAAGACGTTATAAACAACAAGTAACAAGCTGATCATGGTTCCGCTGTTTAGTGTCATACTTGATAGCTGAGTTAAGAAAAACGCCAATAAAAGGTAATCGAAGACAATGAGCCATAAAAAGGCTTTCTTCAGTAAGTCGCTTTTTCTTTTTTCGGATGATGTTATGTGCATATAGAACTCAACTAAAAAGTCACAGTAACAGAGGCTTTGGTTAGAGAGGTCACCATCAGAGTGGTGACCTTTTAAGATTATAATTCTTGAATTTTTACTTCGCTGGTGGCGGTATCGCCGGAGTAATTGATGACTTCTTGACGAATGACTGGTTGGTTAAATTCAGCCTTATCTTTCGCTTTTTGCAGTTCACTTTCTTGGTGGTTGCCAAAAAGGGTCTCAAGCACTTTAGCGGCAGGAGTCGTTAAAACAAACAGCTCAATACGACGGTTTTCGCTAGAATCTGGCTCATCAGGATTAAGCAGCGCTCTATCTGACATACCCGTTACCTGCATTACTCTATCATCCGGCATACCGCCTTCAACTAACGTATTTCTTGCTACGTCTGCTCGAGAGGCTGATAACGCCCAGTTAGATTGACGACCAAAACGCTTTTTAAATGGAATTGCATCTGTGTGTCCGCTGATGATCAGAGGGTTGTTAACACGATGAAATACAGGTGCTAGTGCGAGCAGTAAATCTTCAAAAAAAGGAGTAAGTTCTGCACCACCACGGCTGAACATATGCTGTTTGTAATCATCTTGAAGGACGATACGCAAACCTTGTGGTGTCACCGTGACGTTTACATTTCCCTGCGCATTAATTTGGGCAGTCATTTGCTCAATTACTTTCGCTAGTGCGGCAAGTTGCTCTTGAGTATCGAAGTTACCAGGAATCAAAGAATCAATTTCTGGTCCATCCCCATCACCTTTAAAGTAAGAGCTTACTACATGGTTGGAGTTGTGTTTACTTGGCACAGAAGAGTCCTGTGCCAAGTCGATAGGAGAAATACTTTGTGACGTATCAAATGGGTTGCCGTAACTCTTGTCGAATACGCTTGAACTATGCAAGTGGGCAACAATCGCTTTACGCTCTTCTTTGTCTACCACCTGCATAACCCAAAGTACAAGAAACAGCGCCATTAGGGCGATCATGAAGTCAGCAAACGCGACTTTCCACGCGCCGCCATGAGATGACTCATCATGGCTGTATACTTTGGCACGTTTGAACACTACATGCTCTTGTTTTTGCATTATCCCTCCTGTTCAGCTAACCACTTCTCCATTTGGTTGAATGTTGGTTTGATGTCTAGCTGAATATGTTTACGACCAGCGTCAATGGCGAGCAATGTCGGCTTTTTCGCTACGTAGGCAACCAAGGTTGCACGAACGCACTCAAAAGCAGTCATATTACGTTTTACTCGCTGAGCCATGGCGTTACTTAGTGGATCTAAGCCACAGTAACAACCGAAAATACCAATGAATGTACCAACGAGAGCTGCCGCAACGTGATACCCAATCATAGCGATTGAGCCATCAATAGCTTGCATGGTGATAATGATGCCACCAACTGCTGCAAGAATACCGAAGCCAGGTAGTGCTTCTGCTGTACGCTGTAGTGAGCGTGAAGGTAAAAGCATTTCGTTCTGTATTGCTTCGATTTCTTGCTCTAGCAGTCCCTCTAATTCATGAGGCGACATCTGTCCCATTGCCATTAAACGTAAATTGTCAGTAATGAAAGAAATTAGGCGATGATCTTCTGCGATCGTCGGGTAAGCGAGGAACATAGAGCTTTGCTCCGGAGCCTCAATATGAGAATCCAGAAACTTGTATCCGCGGTTTCTCGCTGTCTCTAGCAAGTTGTTGAGTAGTGCCATTAATTCCATGTAGTACTCATGCTCTTCTGTTGGACCTTTAATGGTCGCTGGCACTTGGCGACGCATTTCTTTCAGTACATGAGGCGGATTACCGATGATCAAAGAACCAGCAGCGGCGCCAATAATGATAAGGAATTCGGCTGGCTGCCAGATAGCACCTAAGCTACCACCGGCCCACATATATCCACCGAAGACGCACACCAGGATAGTGAGCACTCCAAAAAACTTTTGCATCTTGTGACTCCTAAGAGGACATTAATTGGTTGAGTTGTTTCAGCGCTTGTTTGTGAAGCTGACATATACGAGGTGGTGTCAGATCCAATACCAGAGCTATTTCGTGTAAGTTGAGTTCATGTTGATAGAACAGAGTCAGGAGCAGTTGATCGCGCTTAGGTAATTTACCCAAAGCACTGTCTAAACTACGACGAATATGTTCATGTTCCATGCCATCGTATTGCCCGCCAATGTAGCTATCACCGCTGCTCTCCATCAGTTGGTCAAGGCTTTGCATCTCGCCTGCGAGAGCGGCATTTTGGCGGTTGTAATAATCTTGCTCATTCGTCCCTAAAGCCTGGATGATTTCGGCATCCGTTGGCATTCGACCTAACGTTCGAGTGAGATCTCGAGTCACGTCGTTGAGCTCGTGGGCTTGTTGACGAGTCTTACGTGAACGCCAATCTAGTCGGCGTAATTCGTCTAAAATAGCTCCCCGAACTCGACAAACGGCGAAAGCAGGAAAGTGAGGATCGTCAACATCGCCATATCGGCGTCCAGCCTCGACTAGAGCGATAAGGCCTATCTGCTGCATATCTTCAATACTACAGTGAGAAGTGGCATGAACGCGCAGCTGGTTAACTACGCGTTTTACCATGACCTGATGACGTTGTAGCAATGCGTTTTCATCAATTGGTCGTGACGGTGTTGTCACTTCCTCTTCTGTGGTGTAAGTGTCTTGTACATTCATGTCTAACATGGTTGTGCTCCGTTATTGCACAACATATTTAGTCAACAAAACATCGTCGATTTCTCGGACGATGTCTGTTTTAGCAAAAGCGAGTAGAAGCGTTTGCTTCACTTCGTCTTGCAGAATATCGATGGCACCCGCTTGCTGTAACTGATCAAACGTTTTGTCGCTAAACAGTTTTAATAGAGAGTTTTGTACCATAGGCATGTATTCATCGATCTCTTTGATACGCTCTGGGCGGCGTGTCTCAATTGCCAGTTCTAGCATCACAAAGTGAGTCTGTTTCTTGCCTTTAACGGTCAAAACGACTTTGTCCAAAGGATGGAAGCTAGGACCTTTGCTTGTCGGTTGTTCTGTGACCAAAAAAGACAGTGGAGAGTCTTCGATCAGTGAACCAGAGTCAGGTGACTCTTGAGCGTGTTTGTTTAAGTACCAGATTCCGCCCATAATTGTGACGGCCGAAACGAGGGCACTGGTGATGATCATGGCGATAAACAGGGCGATCATTTGTTGTTTGGTCATAACCTTTTTCCTCGAAGATTCACTAAGCTTGAGTGCTTAGCCAGTGTTCTGAATAGTTAGTTGTTGTCGTGGTTTGGAATGCACCAGATTCTCGTGCGGCGAAAATATTGGCGTCTTCTTCGTTTGCATGTGGGTCATTTCGACCTTGGTTTTGATCAGAGCCAACATTGACATCGACATGAACGAAGTTTTGCTCTTGTAACTCAGTACGCAATCGTTCCGAAACTTGCATTAAAGCTTCTCGTGTTGCTGCGGCATTGGCGTTGATGTGGACACTCAATCGGTCACCTTCAACACGTACAAGTAAATCCAGTTTCCCCAAGTCTGGTGGGTCTAGGCGGATTTTTGCTTCTTGTACATTTTGTTGAGCTTGGAGCGTCACGCGATCATGTAAAACTTGCATCATTTGCTCCCCCCACTTTCCGGCAGTGGTATCAACACGCACCGCTGCCCACTCAGAGCCTTGAGCTTGAACATGACTCGTCGCAACCGGTGAATGTGCAGGTTGTGTTGTAGGAGCTTGTGCTTGAAGTAGAGATGCGGTTGGTTGGCCTTGAACAGGTTGATTCAAAAGAGTTTGAAACTCAGCACCGGAGATAGGCAAACGCGAACTCGATGAAGTCGGCAGACTTTGCTTCACATCTTGTTTTGATGATGTGTTTAACATAGCGTTAGACGAATCTTGAGTAACAGACTTAACTTCGCTCGCAGTCATTAAAGATGACGCTTTTCCTAGTTTCTCAGCCTGCTTCTCTGCCATGGTAATCATACCCTGGGTTAAAGCTTGAGCTTGCGCTGCAAGATCAGTCGATTCTGTTAACCCTGGTGTACTGGTCAAGTTGGCATCCGGATCTGAAGCTGAGCGGTCATCAGTATCAAAACCATGACTTTGTACTTTGTTTGCGCTGTTCAAAGTAGAGGCCGTAAGGTGAAAACTCGGTACCGCTGACGCAGAGTTAAAGTCTTGCTCACCATTCTGCTTGTTCCCTGATTTAAAACCATGAGAAAAGCCGTGTACCGAGTTCGCTTGCTTGATGTGACCCTCATTGTTAGCTGGCGAATTACCCGAGTGCTGAGTTGAAGAAGGTATGATCATTGAGTTAGCTCCATGGTCATTGCTAATTGATAGGCCATAGCGCGTTCTTGATGGTCATTGACCATGTTCATCTCTTTTTTCAACTCGTTGGTCGACTTCTCTAATACTGCGAAGGCATTAGCGTGCACTGTTTTCGCTCGCTGGATTTCAGGTGCAAGCTTAGGATCTTTCAAAAAAGGCTTGTGACTGATCAAAAGCTCTCGCAACTGCAAGTCGTACCGCTTGAGCGCATGCCAATCGGCCGTTTTTGCGGCGAACTGGATGAGCTGAGATAAATGACGGAATCGCTCTGGCGATACTTTATGCTTGTTGTCCAAAATTCATCCAACCTTCACGAATGTTACCCATTACACGCTCAACGTTAACCAAGCGATTTGCATCGTTTTGCACGCTAGCGTAATAAAGTTCGACTTGGCAGAAGTCATACAGCTGGCGTAGGTTTTCCGCAATTTCACCGCCGTTTTCATCATCTAAAGCACTTGTTAGTCCAATCAAGATGTTCATGCATTTGTTGATTCCATTCCCTTTCTCGGCCAAACGATTTGCGGCTAGGTGGCCGCGAATACGTTCAACTTCATCGAGTAGGCCATCGATTAACATGATGACCAATTGGTGTGGATTTGCTGCTGCCGCTTGAGCGTCGAGATCGACTTGTTGGTACGAATCGTAACCAGAATCCATAAGCATGAATATTTCTCCTAAATTTGGAACCAAATGTCTTATTTTTGAGCTTTAAACATGGACATGGTTTGGTTCATTTGGGTCATAATTGAATTCATTTGAGTGAATTGTTTGAGGTAGCGGTTGTACGACATTTCGTACTTACGCTCTAAATTGGTTTGTTTATCTTTGATTCGGTCTAAGCTTGACTGTATTGCGTCTTTACGCGTGCTGAAGGTACCTGATGAGAACTTCAAGAAAGGCTCTACCATTGCGTCAAGAGAATCTAGCAAAGCGTCATCCCCATTAAACAACACCTCTAAGCCTGCGCTGTTTGTTTGTTGAGCTTCTTTGAACTTTTCTTGATCAACTTTCATTTTACCGTTGCGGTCTAGGCTCACGCCGATCTCGCTTAGGCGCATACCATTGTGTTCACCTCGGATTAACCCCGTTAACTGACTCTCAATAGAACGCAATGTCGAGTCGCTAGCGAGCACGCCGCGTTTCTGATCTTCACCGCCAATTTGGGTGTACTGATCGATAGTCGAAACAAGGGCATTGTAGGTTTCCACAAACTTATCTAGTTGTTCTTTAGTGCCTTCGCTATCAGCTCCAATTTTTAAACCGATTGGCGAATCTCCCGCGGCTTGCGGTTTAGATACGGTAATGTCAACACCGTCGATGACACCTTCAAAAGTGTTACTTGCGTTGGTTAGTCTCAGGCCTGAGTCTTTTGCACCTAGCCACATAACCGCATCTTGCGGAGCGTTAATTTGCTTGAGGTTGGTGAAGGCGTCTTCAAACCACGCTTGGCCAGTACCCGTTGCAGATACGTTGATCTTATTTTCGACACCAGTCTCAGTGCTCGATAGCATAAAGTGTGTTTGACCATTCGAGCGAACTAGAGTGGCGTTAACGCCAGGGTTATCCGTATGATTGTTAATCGCACTTGCTAAATCACTGATCGTTGCAGTGCCGTCACCATTAATATCAACGGAGGACAAGTCTAGAGTCATTGTTTCACCGTTGATGGTGAATTCTAAAGATCCAGTTGTTGGTACTTCTGTCGTCGCCTCAAGGTCTGCAGGCATTCCTGTAGATACTTGATGCGCCGTTGCCACTTTTTCTACAAAAATCTGATAGTTACCCGTTAGCGCTTTAGCATCCGCGTTTGCAGTAAAGTTACCTTCTTGAGAGAGTGTCGCACTGTTTTTGATGATGCTGTTTGTGCTGTTATTCATCTCTTTCATTGCAGTACGAAAATCACGTAGTGCGCTTTCAACTTTATTAAAAGCTGATAGTTGTGACTGGTACACATTAGCTTGCGCTTGGTAACGGTTTTTGAATGGGTTTGTGTCCAATTGTGCGAATTGGGTTGCCATTTTTACTGGGTCTAAAGAACTCATGAGGTGTGCTCCTCTCATCTCTTATTGGCTTGAATACTTTGAATGCTACGCCTTAGTTTAATTATCAGTGGCAAGATGCGTGCCGTATATTAAATTCAATTAAAACAAAGGTTTAAAGCTATTTTGTTTTCTTGGGAGGAAGTGGTGTTTCCACCTTGTTTGTTCCGCCTTCCTCCATGGAAAAAGTAATTTCCTTATAAGAAAAGGCGACCTAAACAAAGAAAATATTTAATTGTATTGATGGTTCTAATTAGGAGAGATGTTTTAATTAGACGTTATATTCAGCCTTTACTTCAGCTTGATTCAGATAATTCTTACAGAGTGCATTAATTGCGTTCTGATATTATTTTTGATAGTGCGACGTGTAAGTTTTCTCACTAAAAATTAAATTTTTTACGTTTCAAAGAATGTCAGTTATGAATGAATTTGCGTTACGATTGATGAAATGTGCTCGTGCATATGAAGAGTTCATTAACAAAAAACTATTAAGTAAACAGAGCATCAATTCTGATGAGATAGCTAGTATCTTAAAGGAAGCTAAGTTCAATTTTCCTGAACTTAGAGATAGTAAAATAGGAAGCAAATTAGAGACGATAGAATTAGAATTGTTTAATAAGGTTTTATTTAATATTATGTTGAAATTCGGATTCAGGGTACCTGAATCTCACAAAGATAATACGAGCTCTATTTATATTCGTAGATAAAAAATAAAGCCTTCCATTGGAAGGCTTTATAATTAAGACGATTTAAATTAAGCGCACTATTAACTAAGTAATTAGCGTAGTAGTGACATTGCCATGCTTGGAAGCTGGTTAGTTTGAGACAGAACAGTTGTACCTGCTTGCATCAACATTTGGTTCTTAGTCATGTTTGAAGACTCTACCGCAAAGTCTGTATCCATGATACGACCTTTAGATGCTGTAACGTTTTCTACCATGTTACCAAGGTTAGCCATAGTGTGCTCAAGACGGTTGATGTTCGCACCGAAGTCTGCACGAGAGCTACCAATTTTTTCTACTAGACCGTCAGCGCCGCTGATTTTGTCTAGTGCTGCTTTTGCTTTAGTCGCGTCACCGATACCATCAGTAATTGCTGCATCGCCAAGAATATCTGTGATCGCAGTGATACCTGCACCAGCGCTTACAGTTAATGTCTCAGCAGAAGATGCACCGATTTGGAATGTTACGTCACCTGCACCGAAGCCGCCGCCTTTAAGAAGGTTTTGACCACCGAACTTAGTGTTGTCTACGATGTTGTTTAGTTCTTTGCTAAGCTGTACGAATTCTTTGTCAAGAGACGCACGGTCTGTCGCACTGTTTGAACCGTTCAACGATTGTGTAGCAAGGTCGTTCATACGGTAAACGATGTTTGTCATTTCATCCATCGCACCTTCAGCAGTTTGCATCATAGAGATGCCGTCTTGTGCGTTACGCATTGCTACTGACATGCCGCGTGTTTGCGCTTCTAGACGGTTAGCAATTTGAAGACCAGCAGCGTCATCAGCAGCTGAGTTCACACGGTAGCCTGTGCTTAGACGTTCCATTGCTGTGTTTAGAAGTCCGCTTGTTGTGTTCATTGTGTTTTGAGTTACAAGCGAAGCGTAGTTAGTGTGCATTGATAAAGCCATCTTAGTCTCCTTAGTTAGTCACTATATCTTTCAGGCCTCGGGATATTCCCTTGTCACTAACTAGAGGCGGTCGGTCGGCTTTAATGATTAATTTGAAAATTAAAAAATTTCTAAAAAAGATAAATATTGATGATTTTTAGTGATTTGTATTCCATGAAAACCGGGAAAATCATCATATAAGCCTAAATTTTTTAGTTAAGTTAAAGAAACTATTGCCCAATGATCTTGTGGTTATCCGTTATAAATAAAAAAACAGCACGAATAAATCGTGCTGTTTTTAAATATAAATGGTTGAGTTTCAACTATTCCTCATCAAAAGACTGAAAGGAGAGAGAGGTTGGGATATCGCTGAAATAACCAAAATAATAACTGGCACCCAATAAACGATAACGGTTAAGTTCCGTTTGACTCGCTACACGTCCGGCAACCCAAGTATATTTATGCTTTCTTAAGAACTTAGCAATAGGTAGGAAAGCGTGTCTTTCTTCTTTATCCTCTAGTGTGACTGATAATTTGATCATATCAGGACTAAAGTCTGCGACGCGCTCGAAGTTCACTTGCGATGTCGCGACTTCAAACCAAAGTGAATATGCATTCTCTTTTAACTTTTTGGTGAGTGTGGCGACTTTATCACGATCACATAACGTTTCATCAGCTTGAAGAGAAGGAATCACATGTTGAAAAGCAGAAGAGTGGAACTGAATAGTCTGTTCGAGAAAATAAACCCCAGGCTCCCAAAGTAATGCATCCACGCGAATTGGTACGACAACATTACTAATCAAGTCGTGGTGAAAGGCTTCTAACTGAAACTGTGTTTGTCTTAGTGCAAGGTAAAGACTGAACAAATCCAGGCAGTACTGCATTTGTTCAGAGAGTTTGAATTGATAGACACTTTGTTCTCCACGCATACCAAATCTCAACGTCAGGTGTTGGAATTCTACTTCCCCTGATTGAGCTTCCCTAATTGCTTGGCATGCGTGTTGGACATCATTGTGTTTTAAAGCATCAAAGACTAATTGATCGTCATCCGTGACGATGTGTTGTACTGCGAGACCAACCAAATGTTCGTACATCGCATGTGTTGAAATAAGATTAACCAAGGTTTCCTACCACATTGATTTGTTTGTTTTCTGGGATTTCGTTGTAAGACAATACTGCCAGCCCTTGTGTAAATGTGCGAGCGTAACGCGCTAGAAGAGGGCGCAGCTGTGGCATAACGAGAAGGATCGGAGGTAGCCCCTGTTGTTTAAGCTGTTGTCTGATCAATGGCAAGTTTTGTTGGAACTGACCAAGAATGTTTGGCTCAATTGGGAAGCTATCTAGTGTTACCGTACCAGAAGATTGTGCTTGTTGCAGTGAAGTTAGTAGCATTTGTTCTAACTCATCAGACAGTGCGTAGACATTTAATTCGTTCTTTTGTCCTGCAATTAAGTTAACAAGCGTACGCTTTAGTGCACAGCGTACATCAGATGCAAGTAGGATCGGGTCCTTTGTATTTTCCGCGGATTCCAACATTGTGTTGGCAATCGTGCGAATATCTTTTAGTGGCACTTGGTCCAATAAAAGCTGACGATATACTTTCAGCTGCTGCGCTGGATTAAGTGCTGCTGCTAATGCTTCTGCTAGTTTCGGGGCTTGTTGTGTCAAACGCTGGGTTATTGCTTCCACATCGTCGTGCGTAAACAATTCTGCAAGGTTTGTCTTCATGATTTTACTAATATGAGTGGCAATAACAGTGCCATCATCGACAACTTGGTAACCCATATTAAGTGCTTTTGCTTTATCTTGATGCTCAATCCACACAGCTGGCAACTGATAAGCAGGATCGCTACCCAAAATGCCATCTACCTCACCGTAAGTTTCGCCAACCGCTATCGCCATTAAACGCTCTGGTTCAATAAAACCTTGCTCAATGACTTCGCCATTTAGAGAAATTGTGTATTGGTTTGGCTTGAGGCTCAGGTTGTCACGAATACGAACTTCAGGTAATAAAAAGCCAACTTGTTCAGAAAGGTTTCGACGCACACCGCGGATACGTTGTGATAAAGGAGCCCCTTGTTCTTTGTTGACTAGATGGACGAGTCGGTAACCAAGCGCAAGTGATAATGTTTGGACGTGAGGAATATCATCCCATGTCAGCGGTGTATCATCGTCTTGCATCGCTTGTGAAAGTGCTTCGACCTCTTCAATCTGGGAGTCTTGCACTGGCTTCTTGGTTTGACGCCACCCTGCGAACGCTAATGCGCCAGCAAAAGCAAAAAAGGCTAGGTGTGGCATACCCGGTACCATACCGATTACCGCCATAATACCTGCGACAGTAAATAGCGTTGCAGGAGTTGCCAGTAATTGCTTTTGCATGGTTTCCGACATGCCATTATCGCTATCATTAATTCGCGTAACGATAATCGCGGCAGCCGTTGCCAATAGTAGTGAAGGAATTTGAGCAACTAGACCATCACCGATTGTGAGTAGGGCATAAGTTTTAAAGGCGTCAGACGCAGCGAGTCCATGCTCGAAGACACCAATACTAATACCACCAATGATATTGATAAACAGAATCAACAAACCTGCGATGGCATCGCCACGCACAAACTTTGATGCACCATCCATCGAACCATGAAAATCGGCTTCGTTGGCGACTTCTTTACGGCGTAAGCGAGCCGTTTCCTGATCGATAAGGCCAGCGTTTAAGTCGGCATCAATTGCCATTTGTTTGCCTGGTAAAGCATCCAACGTAAAGCGGGCTGAAACCTCAGAAATACGTTCACCACCTTTGGTGATTACGACGAAGTTGATGATCATCAAGATGACGAACACCACCATACCAACGACGTAGTTACCGCCAATGACGACTTCACCGAATGCTTGAATGACCTTACCCGCTGCGTCACCACCATTATGTCCTTCTAGGAGTACAATTCGCGTAGAAGCCACGTTCAATGTGAGACGTAATAATGTTGCGACCAGCAAAATAGTTGGAAAAACAGAGAAATCTAATGGTCGCTTTGCGGTTGTGCTGACTAGCAATACTAGGATTGCTAAGACGATATTAAAGGTAAACAGCGCATCCAGTAGCAGAGGAGGCAAAGGAAGAATCACCATTGCTAATATCATTAGCAAGACGATTGGAATGCCAACGTAGCCTTTGGTTGATGTTTGAAGTTGTTTTAACCGGTTAAGCATACTTTCGTGTCCTTGGATAAACGCGGGTTAATCAGTGCTGCAAATGTTTTGGAATCGAAAAATGAGGTAAAGGAATTGGCTCTTTTCCCTCACCTTTACGAAAGGCTTTCAATTGCAAAACGTAAGTAAGAATATGTGCCACTGCGATGTACAGTTGGCTTGGGATTGCTTGTTCAATCGCCGTCGTGTGATAAATCGAACGGGTAAGTGGCGGGGAGTTAATGATTTCCACTTTGTTTTCTCGGGCGATACGTTGAATGTGCATAGCAGTTTCGTCTACGCCTTTTGCGACGACAAAGGGCGCGTCAGAAAGCGAAGGCTCGTATTTCAGTGCGACTGCGTAGTGCGTTGGGTTTGTGATGATCACGTCAGCCGTCGGCACCATTTTATCGATCTTACGGCGCGCAAACTGTTGCTGTATTTGACGAATACGTTGTTTTACTTCCGGACGACCTTCATTATTTTTAAATTCCTCTTTCAATTCTTGTTTCGTCATGCGGAGTTCTTTTAGGTGTTCCCAACGCTGATAAGGAATGTCGATAACCCCAAATAACAACAAGGCGAAGCCCATTAAGAGTAAGCCTTCAAACAGAATGGACATTACTAGAGAAAAACCTTGGCTGAGTGGGAGGTTTTGCATGCCAAGTAATGGCTGTAAGTGGTTGTCTAAATAGCCATATAAGATGCCGAAGATCACGGCTACTTTGAACGTCGACTTTAAGAGCTCAACCACTGAGCGGGTCGAAAAAATGCGCTTTATCCCGCTCAAAGGATTAATTTTGCTCAGCTTTGGCATCACGTTCGCTGGACGGAACATCCAACCGCCTAACACAAGGCTACTACCACAGGTCACGATAATAATGACGGTAAACAATGGTAATAGCATGTCGATGATGACCGCTAAACTTTGTCCCAATTGCTCGACAAGTTGTTTAGGATTTTCTAGGTCGGCTCGCGTCAGCATCATGTTGTAGCGAAAGATACCCGACATGCTTTCCCAAATACTATTAAGCTGAGAGTAAAAGTAGAGCGCCACCGCCAGAAATATCACCGCAGTAGTAAACTCTTTCGCGCGAGGAATTTGTCCTTCCTGACGGGCTTTCTTTACCTTCTGCGGTGAGGCTTTTTCAGTTTTGTCTTGAGAAGATTGATCGCTCATGCTCCCCCCAACATAAAGTTACTCAAGTGTCTAATAGTGTCGTGAACGAGCGCCGTGTAGCGACCAGGAACACCAGAAACTGAGATTAGTACGCTGAATAGACCCAGCAGCATCGTCATAGGAAAACCTAACGCATAGACATTAAGTGATGGTGCGGCTCGGTTCATTACACCAAAACTGATGTTGGCTAGAAGCATGGAAACAATAGCGGGCAAAGCCAAAGCTAATGAAGAGGCAAACATCCAACCGAAAATATTGACAACACCTTGCAGAGAAAGCGATGTGATACCAGATCCGACTGGCCAAACAACAAAGCTTTGAATCACGATATCTATGACGAGTAAGTGTCCTTCTAGCGCAAGAAACAACAAGGTTGAGAAAATCAGAAATATGCGTCCCAAAATGGCGACAGAAAGCCCGTTAATAGGATCATTCATCATCGCCATACCTAAGCCCATTTGCAGAGAAATCACCTGGCCAAGCATGGTGAAAACGTTAAAGAGCATGTGCAAAATTAACCCAAACATTACCCCCCAAATAGCTTGCTCAAAAGCAAGGAACAGGGAAGTCATAGAGAATAATTCGACTTGTGGCATGGGTGGCATTAACGGTCCAGTAATGACAACGATCGAGAGGGCCAGTAAAGTACGAACCCAAACAGGAATAATTGCATCACCAAAGAAAGGCATTGAAATAAATACGGCTCCCACACGAAAAAACGGCCACCAGAGTTGACCGAGTATCGCCGAGAGCTCTGCAAATGTGATGGCCATTAGCCAATCATCCCTGGTATGTTGTGGAACAAGAAATCAAACAGTTCCATGATCTTACGGAGCATCCAGTGACCTGCAAAAATCACCATTAACAAGGTAACGAGCAAACGTGGCAAAAAGCTGAGTGTTTGCTCGTTGATTTGTGTGGCAGCCTGAAATACGGCGATACACAAACCGACAATTAAGCCTGGAACAACCAATACGGCAACCATCAAAATGATCAGCCATACTGCATCGGAAAATAACGTTACGGTTAGTTCTGGGGTCATAACTGCTCCTAGTTAACCGAAGCTGGCAGATAAGGTGCCAACTGTCATTGCCCAACCATCCACGAGTACAAATACCACCAACTTAAAGGGAAGTGAGACAATTAAAGGTGATAGCATCATCATACCCATTGCCATCAGGACACTGGCGACAACCAAGTCGATGACCAAAAACGGGATGAAAAGCATAAAACCAATTTGGAAGGCGGTTTTTAGTTCACTAATGACAAATGCAGGCAAGACAACGGCAAATGAAATATCCTCAACGTTTTGGTCGAGAGGCTCATTGGCAATACGTAACATTTGTTCAAGAGAGCTTTGGTGCGTCTGTGCCAACATGAACTCTCTCACTGGTTTCTCTGCAACAGAAAAAGCCTGTATTAGCGTGATTTCGCCGTTGTCGTATGGCTGCAACGCATTTTCATAAATATCGCTCCAGACAGGGCGCATAATCAGTAACGTCAATGCGAGAGCGATCCCGACCAACACTCTATTAGGTGGGCTTTGTTGAAGACCAAGAGCTTGGCGCAAAATCGCAAGGACAACGACAATTCGAGTAAAGCTCGTCGCCATCAAAATAAATGCTGGAAGAAAACTGAGCGCCGTCATCAACAACAGAATTTGCAGTTTAACGCTGTATTCTTGTTGTGTGTCGCCATCAGAAACGGACAAGATAGTTAAGCCGTTGTCAGCCGCCATTGTTGGGAAAGCAAACAAAAGTGACACCAATACCAAAAGAGGTAACCAACGGTGCCAAGCGCTCAGATTTTTCATTGTGATGCCTACCTAAGATTATTGACCAACGCCACTCAATGCAGAGTCATGTACATCGATCAGACGAAGTCCATACTTATCATTGACAACGACAACTTCAGCGTGGCCCATAAGAGAACCGTTTACTTTCACGTCTAAAGGCTCGCCATTGAGCTTTTCCAACTCGATAACCGTGCCTTCACCCGCTTTCATTAAGTCCCCAAGTGGGATCTCCTTACTCGCAACTTCCAGCGTGACTGTGACAGGAATGCTTTTGAAAAAGCTAAGGTCACGTTCCGCAGTGGCTGGTTCTTGTTGGAGCGTATCTTCGGCTTCAAAGTCTTCTAATTGAAAATCATCAAAGTTCAGTTCTTCTGCGTCGAATGCATTAGTTTCTAGCGCTTCGCTCATCGCTGCGGTTCCTTATCAGGGTTAAAGATCAAAACAAGTTGGCCGTCTTGCTCGGCAATACGACCTGTAAATAGAGATTGGTTGCCAATGCTTACTGGAACCGTGTTAAGAAGCTCAATAGGTAAAATATCGTTGGGTTGTAAGCCAACCACATCACTTAAAGGCATCTTCTTTTTACTTAGAACAACGTTCAGTCGAACGGGGGTCGTCTCTAAAGAACGACAGAAAGGTTGAAACAAATCGGTATCAGGCTGCAGTTCAAGCTGCTCGATTAGCGTTTGAATAAGATGACCATCTAGCTTGAGATGAATTGAGCCTTGATGATCGTCAAACGCAATGTTTAATTGAACGTTAATGCCAATTCCTCTAGGGGTCTCATACTCACCCGTGTCCCACATTTCACCAGGAGCAAGCCAACCGATGATGATTCGACTGATGCGCTCTTGTAAACGTAAGTCACTGGCCGTCAGAGTAGCGGCTGAACGCTCTGCACTTGCACCATAAAATCTATCAGCCAACTTTATTAGCGTGTGAGGGTTACCATGGATGAATACCATGCCGCCTTCCTGATGTTGATAGGTCGACGTTTGCTCTTTGTCCATCTCAACCGATGTAAAGCGGTGCAAGTCTACTGAGGTTAAGCTAGCTTCCACTTTTCCTGTGCTGAGCCAATTTTGTAATTCAGTCGTAAGGTTTGAGCAAGATTCTGAAATTAAATTATCGAGCTTCTCACGAATGATATGAATAGGTTTGCCTAATAATTCTACATCAAGTAGTTGACTATCAGAAATAGGCTCGCTAACTCTATTTTCCATTTATATTTTACCGTGCGTTAACAATCGAAAGTGTTTTAACTTAATGGTGTGTAGTCTACACAGAAATTTTAATGATCTTTTAGCTCCAAACTCTAAGATTGTGACTTTAGTTCACATGTTGCTTTGTTCATATAGTCATAATCTTTTAATGAAATTTAAAAAGAGTTAGTTTTCGTTATAAATCGCTTAATAAATAAAATAACAATGTTGAGCGTTTTAGTTGTTATAGATTTTTTAAATTGCCTTTATGGCGTAACAACCACTTCAAATAAATAAATTATAAGATACTGTTTTTTATGCTTAAAGCTTCCGTTGGAGGCTAAGCGTGCTCTCTTGAGCGTTTTGTAACCAATTTTAATATTCAGAATAGGTAATTAAAATGATTAGCTATGCCAGTTCTCTCGGCTTGGTGGCATATTTAATTAAACGGTTTAAGTCATGGGAATGTAAGATATACATGAATCATGTCCGTTTGATAATTTGTAACACAATTATTGTTATCAGTTTTATTTTTTCAAAAGTGTCATATTCAGAAGAAGTCTTAACAATCCCTATGGACCTCTCTAAATGGACATATGAGGGAAATAAATTCAAATGCAACTTGTTGCAATCAAATAATGACTATGGGAAGTTTTATTTCCTAGCGGAACCTAATAATAAATTCTATTTTATTTCCGATATAGAATATGAAAACAATAAATGGAAAACGATTGCTTTAACAACTCAAAATGCTCCTTGGAGTAATGAGCTTTATAGAAAAGAATTTGGCTCCCTTGAATTTACTAAGCCGTCTCAGCGTTTCATCTTTAATAAAGGCGCTGAAGAATTCATGGATTCAATTGCTTCGGGTAGTTGGGTGACGCTGTCACTTAAAGGAAGTAATGCTTCCTCTGTTTCAGAGATTGTGATTCCTACTCTTCAAATTCAAAACGCATTGAAATCATTTAATGCGTGTCGCGCGCGATTGCCTAAATTGTCTTTTTCAGAGGCAAGGGATATGGCGCTCTCATTTGAGTTTGGTCAGAAGACGTTAAGTCGTAGACAGAAAGCAACACTAGAAGCGCTGTATAGCTATGTATCTGTGGATGATCGAGTGACCAAAATCCTCATCGACGGTCACACCGATAACGTTGGTTCAAGTTTAACGAACCTTTCTGTGTCACGTACTCGAGCAGAGCAAGTCACCAACGCTTTGATTGAGCTTGGGGTCGACGAGTCGATGATCGAAACACGAGCTCATGGTTCGCGTTACCCAATTGCCAGCAATAACTCGGTTAATGGCCAAGCAAAAAACCGACGTGTCACCCTGCGTTTAGTGAGGGACAACGAGTATACGGCTACGAAACACTACCCAGATCTACAATCACAAAATCAACAAACGAAAGTTAAGGTTCAATGATGACGAAAACGAAAATTTTGTTGGTTGAGCCAAATGAAGCTCTTGCTCAACCAGTATTGGATGTGTTGCAAAATGCAGGTTACACCGCGAAACACACTCGTACTGGTCGAGGCGCTTTGCTTGAAGAGCGAGCAGAAATCACTTTAGTGAGCTCTACGCTGCCGGATATGTGTGTTCGTGAGTTTGTCGCGTGTCACCAAAAGCAGCGAAATTCGGGTGTTGTTATTGCGATTGTCGACCAAGAACAAGGCATCTTGGCTGCTGAGACGATGAAAGCGGGCGCTACTGATTATCTATTACGCCCATTTGAATCTAATCAGTTGGTTAATCTGCTTAAACGTGTTGAAGCGTTAGGTAAGCCAATGGCCAACATTGTTGCGGAGTCTTGGAGAAGCAAACAAGTTCTGCAATTGGCGCATCGTGCAGCATGTACTAACGCGAGTGTGCTTATTACAGGTGAATCGGGAACGGGTAAAGAAGTGCTGGCGCGATATGTGCATGAGCACTCTCCGCGTATCAATGGTCCATTTGTGGCGGTTAACTGTGCCGCCATTCCAGAGTCAATGTTAGAGGCTGTGCTATTCGGTCATGTAAAAGGCGCGTTCACCGGAGCGACAAATTCTCAAAGCGGTAAGTTTGAAGAAGCAAATGGCGGGACGATTCTGCTTGACGAGATTGGTGAAATGTCACCTGCGGTTCAAGCTAAATTGTTACGCGTCCTTCAAGAGCGTGAAGTAGAACGTGTTGGTAGCCATAAAGCCGTTCAGCTCGATATTCGTGTTATTGCGGCAACCAACAAAGACTTACGTGAGGAAGTTCAAAAAGGCACGTTCCGTGAAGATCTTTATTATCGATTAGATGTGCTGCCTCTGCACTGGCCGCCTTTGCGTGAAAGAAAAGAGGACATTCTACCGATTAGCCAATTCTTTATTGAAAAGTATCAAGATAGCAGCCGCTGTCACCTATCCCAAGATGCGATTAGTGCGCTGAGTCAGTATCACTGGCCGGGCAATATTCGTGAGTTGGAAAATGTCATTCAACGCGCTTTGGTCATGCGTCATGGTGATTACATTACAGCCCATGACCTGATGCTGCCTATTGAGCTTGTCGCGTCAGTTCCTACAGCAGAGCCAACTTCAAGTTTTGGTCATGTAGAAGCGAAGAAGCAAGCTGAATATCAGTTTATTTTGGAAAAGTTACGTCAGTTTGGTGGAAACCGAACGAAAACCGCAAACGCGCTTGGAGTCTCTACTCGAGCGCTACGCTACAAGCTCGCAGCAATGCGAGAACATGGTATTGATTTACAGTCGGCACTAGGCTCGGCTGCCTAATAGGAGAAAAAATAGATGGCAAGTCAACCTACTCATGCGGTCTCGGCAGAGCAACTTATGTTGTCAAAAATGCAGGCGATGCAGGCACAAGTGCAGCCGCCAGAGTTTATCGTGAGTGCAAATCCTTTAGATCAACAATCACTAAACGCACCTTTATCGTTCTCACAAGCGATGACAAATGTGTTGGATACAGTGAATCAACATCAATCAGTGGCTAGTCAAAAAATGACGGCCGTAGAAACAGGAAAAAGTGATGACCTAGTTGGTGCAATGGTCGCGAGCCAAAAAGCCAGCTTGTCCTTTAATGCTTTGATGCAAGTGCGCAACAAAGTCGTGACCTCATTTGAAGATATTATGAAGATGCCGGTGTAATTCATGTCAGAACTAACCCCCCAAGTCGCCGGAAACACAGCTATGGCTACCGGCACAGCACAGACATTTTCTACTGCCAACGGCATGGACGATGTGACAACGAAGCTGAAGCAAATCTGGTCTAGCAGTCAGAGAAACTTAGTGCTATCTGCGGTGTTAGCTGCGATTGTTGCAGCGATTATTGTGGTTGCACTATGGAGTTCCTCGCAGAGCTTTCGTCCGCTATATAGCCAGCAAGAGCGTTTTGATATCGGCGAAATTGTGTCGGTATTAGAAAGCGAAGGCGTAAGCTACCGCATGCAAGAGCAAAATGGACAAGTTCTTGTACCAGAAGGTGAGGTTGCGAAGGTACGCATGTTGCTTGCATCAAAAGGTGTTAAAGCTAAGCTGCCGACAGGTTTGGATTCGCTCAAGGAAGATAGCTCTCTTGGTACGAGCCAATTTATGGAAACGGCGCGTTATCGTCATGGTTTAGAAGGTGAGTTAGTACGTACTATCATGTCTTTGAACTCAGTAGCGAACGCGCGTGTTCATTTAGCAATACCTCGTCAAACTCTATTCGTCCGCCAAAACAGTGAGAATCCTTCAGCATCTGTCATGCTTGAGCTCAAACCTGGTGAAGACTTAAAGCCTGAACAAGTTGAAGCGATCATTAACCTAGTGGTCGGCAGTGTCACGGCAATGAAGCCAGAATTTGTTTCTGTCATTGACCAGTATGGCCGTCTTCTTAGTGCGGATGTCGCTTCTGCGGAAGCTGGTAAAGTAAATGCGAAATATCTTGAATACCAGAAGAGTGTTGAAAAACAGATCATCCAACGCGCAGCAGATATGCTTACGCCGATTGTGGGGCCGAGTAACTTCCGAGTACAAGTCGCTGCCGATCTGGACTTTAGCCAAGTTGAAGAAACACAAGAAATTTTGGATAACGCACCGGTTGTGCGTAATGAGCACACCATTCATAACAACTCGGTTGATCAAATTGCGTTGGGTGTTCCTGGTTCTCTAAGTAACCAACCGCCAGTGACAGGATCTGGTGAAGTGGAAACGAACGATAGCCAAAACACGAATGCGCGATCTGAAGTGAATCGTCAATATGCTGTAGGGAGCAGTGTTCGTCGTACTCAATACCAACAAGGCCAAATAGAAAAGCTTAGTGTATCGGTTCTGTTGAACTCCAAAGCTTCGCCAGATGGTGTGGCGTGGAGTGAAGCCGATAAAGAGCAAATCTCAAACATGATCATGGATGCTGTTGGTATCTCTGCCACACGAGGTGACAGCTTAAGTTTAATGAGTTTCAACTTCACCCCAATTGAAATTGATGCTCCTCCTGCACTGCCGTGGTGGCAAGACCCTACAGTACAGCAGCCAATACGCTACGTTATTGGTGGCTTGTTAGGCTTGGCGATGATCTTCTTCGTACTACGTCCATTAATCATGCACCTAACTGGCGTTGATAAACCTGTGCCTGAGCTAAATTTTGCTGAGCCTCAGGAAGAGCCTGACTACGAAAACTTGCAAACGCGTGAAGAGCGCGAGCATGAAGAAGTACTTGATCGCCGCCTATCTGAAAAAGGCATCTCAGCCTCTTCAGGTTTAGATGTAAACAGCGACATGCTACCACCAGCAGGTTCGCCATTAGAAATTCAATTGAAACACCTACAGCTTATTGCTAATGAAGAGCCAGAGCGCGTAGCCGAAATACTGAAACAATGGGTAAACATCAATGAACACAGTTCTATCAAAGCAGACGCTTAGTTATGTTGAACAAACCGCGCTCGTGCTATTAGGCATGGGCGAGGATGCCGCAGCGAAGGTTTTGCAACACTTTAGCCGTGATGAAACCCAGCGTGTGACTCGTGCAATGGCGAAGTTAAATGGCATTAAGAGCGATTCTGCTCGTGGTGTTATTCAAACTTTCTTTGAAGATTTCCGTGAGCACAGCGGTATTCGAGGAGCCTCTAAGGAATACCTATCTAATACATTGCGTAAAGCATTGGGTAACGATTTGGCAAAAGGGTTATTAAATACCTTATATGGCGATGAAATTCGCAACAATATGCAGCGCTTACAGTGGGTGGAAGCAGAAACTCTCGCTCGTTTCATTGTGAACGAGCACCCACAAATGCAAGCAATTTTTCTAGCGTATTTGCCAGCGGACAGCTCTTCAGCGGTATTGAAGCACTTGCCACAAGATTACCATGACGAAATCTTGTTCCGTATTGCTCAATTGCAAGATATCGATCATCAAGTTGCCGTTGATTTGCATGAACTCGTTGAGCGTTGCATCGAAAAAGTATCCGCGAGTCAAAGCACGCCGTTATCAGGTGTTAAGCAAGCAGCAGATATCATTAACCGCTTTGAAGGTGACCGTGGTTCATTGATGGAAATGCTGAAGTTGCATGATGAAGATGTTGTTAATGCAATTGAAGAAAACATGTTCGACTTTATGGTTCTTGGCCGACAACGCGAAGAAACCATGGACATGTTGGTGCAGCAGATTCCGCTAGAGTTGTGGGCAGTCGCGCTAAAAGGTTCCGATATTACCTTACAACAAGCTATTAAGCGTTCAATGCCGCAACGTATGGTGAAAGCGCTAGAAGATGACATGGACGCACGCGGCGCTGTTGCGTTAAGTCGAGTTCAAAAAGCACGTCAAGACATCATGCAAATGGTACGTGAGCTGGATGAATCTGGTGAAGTTCAGCTGCTTCTCTATGAAGAGCCAACGGTGGAGTAAGGTCATGCTAGAGACAAAATCAAGTACTATGCGATTGCCTCCGAGCGGGTATCGTTTACACCGTTTTCCTCCTTTAGCGCAACCTAAGACTATCGAAGACGAATTCGGGCTAGATAACCAAGGCTGGCAAGAACCTCAAATAGATATCCAACAGCAACTTGAAGAAGGTTTTCAACAAGGTTTGCAACAAGGACATGAGGAAGGCTTACGCCAAGGTATCGAACAGGGCAAGCAACAAGGTCTGTTGGAAGGCCAAAAAGAAGGTTTCCAAAAAGGCTTTGTTTCCGGTGAGCAGTCTGGAAAGCAAGGCTTTTTGGAGGCGGCGAAGCCT
Organism: Vibrio sp. Vb2880; assembly: GCF_033337975.1. Classification (NCBI taxonomy): domain Bacteria; kingdom Pseudomonadati; phylum Pseudomonadota; class Gammaproteobacteria; order Vibrionales; family Vibrionaceae; genus Vibrio; species Vibrio sp. Vb2880. The sequence goes on along the minus strand of NZ_JAWORT010000001.1, from coordinate 89,947 downwards.
GTCAATGAACTTTTTCACGCCCTTTCTCGTTGGCAAGATGAAAAAGAACAGCAACAACGCCATATGATTTGTGAACTGGTACAAAAGGTAGCTCAGCAAGTGATTCGTGCCGAGCTCACTTTAATGCCTCAGCAGATCCTAGCTTTGGTGGACGAGACATTGTCTGCCATGCCTGGTAAAGCGGAAACAGTAACTGTGCATTTAAATCCGCAAGATTTAGAGCGCATTACTCACATCAATGCTGATTTGCCGCAATCTTGGAAACTGGTCCCTAATACGGAGCTTCCTATTGGTGGCTGTCAGTTAGTGACTGATGACGCAGAAGCGGATGCGAGCTGCGACTCTCGTTTGGAAGCCTGTATGGACAATGTAAAGCAACACCTTTTGGATGAAGTCAGTATTCCACAGGTAGAGTCTGAGCATGAGTAATACCCTAAGCCATGAACTATTAAGTGAGCGTTTGAGCGAAGCCTTGGCTTCGCTCGATTCAATCCCTGTTGCTCGCGTAACAGGGCGATTGATAAAAGTAAACGGCTTAATGTTACAAGCCGTAGGGTGTCGGTTTAAGCTTGAGCAGCGTTGTCTCGTAGAAACCGCGGAAGGTGATATGATCGAAGCGCAAGTTGTGGGTTTTGAACACACTATTGCTTACCTCATGCCTATCCGCCGTTTAGGCGGTCTGTTTGCAGGTGCAAAAGTCATCCCTCTTGATGGTGACAGTACCGTGCAGCTAAGCTCTCAGTGGTTAGGACGCGTACTGAATGGTTTAGGTGAGCCGTTAGATGACGGGGCACCGCTTAAGGGGGGAGATCGAGTTTCACTTGAACCAAAACCGATTAACCCACTGAAGCGACGCCCAGTTGATACACCACTCAACGTAGGCGTGCGAGCGATTAATGGACTATTGACGGTAGGCAAAGGCCAACGTATTGGTTTGATGGCTGGCAGTGGCGTCGGTAAAAGTGTGTTAATGGGGATGATCACCAAAAACACGGAGGCCGATGTAATTGTGGTCGGGCTTATTGGTGAGCGAGGCAGAGAAGTACGTGAGTTCATCGAGAGAAACTTAACCCCAGAAGCGCGCAAGAAAGCGATCATTATCGCGGCTCCTGCTGATGAATCCCCGCTAATGAGGTTAAGAGCGACACTACTTTGTCATCGCGTTTCAGAGTATTTCCGAGACCAAGGCAAAGACGTTCTACTTCTGATGGACTCTCTAACCCGATACGCCATGGCACAGCGCGAAATCGCTCTTTCGCTCGGTGAGCCTCCAGCTTCTCGTGGTTATCCGCCTTCTGTCTTCAGCGTGTTACCTCAACTCCTAGAGCGAGCGGGTAACAGTGAAAATCAACATGGTAGCTTAACGGCAATTTACACCGTATTGGCAGAAGGAGACGACCAACAAGATCCTGTCGTGGATTCCGCGCGCGCCATCTTAGATGGGCATGTCGTTTTATCGCGTCAACTGGCTGAGCAAGGGCATTATCCCGCGATAGATATCAACGCGTCTATTAGCCGTTGTATGAATACTTGTACGCAGGATGCACACAGCACGATTGCGAATAACTTCCGTCAAATGTACTCCAACTACCTTCAAGTTAAAGAGTTACTGCCATTAGGGGGTTATCAACCAGGACAAGATCCTGAGTTAGATCAATCTGTTGCTATGTATCCAAACTTGCGTGCATATCTACAACAAGCTGCCAATGAGTCTGTAGATTACCCAACCAGTTTGACCGAGCTTGCGCAGCTTTTTCAAAGTGCTTAATCAAATGGGAGTGACAAGGCTGAAATGAAATCCAAGTTAAAAGCCGTAGGCAAGTTACAGCAAATGGAAGAAAAACAGCGTGATCGTGTGGGTCAACAACTTGATGCCATGCGTCAGCGTCACTCCCATCTTTCAATGCAATTGGAACAGTTGTCGGCGTTGAAAGGCCACGCTGGACAATCAACCCGAACCGGCCCGACGCTGACGAGCGCGGCTTTGATGAACTTTAATCGTGTTGACCAAATGCTACAAAGAATGCTTCGTCACCACGAGCAAGAGCAAGCCGTTATGCAAGCGGAATGTGCATCTGTACAGAAAACACTAGAACACAAGCACGCACGCGTTCAAGGGTTAGAAAAAGTGCTTGAGCGTTGGCGTACTAAGCAGAACTATGAAAAAGCGAAAAAAGAGCAAAAGATGATTGAAGACATCATTAACTCTCGCGTTAAGCGCAAGATATTATGATGTCTTGTTGACGCAACTAGGAGCGCGAATCATTTCTGCGGTGTCTTAGCCAACCAAACCAGCCTCCAAGCATGATCAACCCTGATCCGAGAGCACCGCCGCCGCTGCTGCCGTTATCGTCAAAGCCCGACGTGTTAGTATCTTCTGGTTCAAAGCCGGAATCGCCTTCACTATGATAATCTTCTGTACTTGCTAAGAGGGGGTTATAACGAGTTTTCACTCCCGAACTGGTTTGGGCTTCAATCCACGTTGTATAATTTAGAACCTCAGTAAACACACTCGGAATCGCAGCAGATTCGCAAACAGAAGAACCATAGCTAACAATACCGATTTGCTGATACATGCCATTATTGTCTTGATAAGTGAGAGGACCGCCTGAGTCACCGCGGCAGATACCAGTGTAGCTTCGCTCAGGAAATCCATTCGCACATAAACTTTCCTGAGCATTAAACCCTGTTACCAGCGAAGCGCATTGGGTGTCGGTAAGGGGTTTTACTTCTGCCCAGCGTAAATAGTTTGGCCCGTTTTCATCACTAGTCGAGGTCTGACCTAAACCGAATATCTGATAAACCGTCTTGCTGCTGTAGTCTCCAAAGTCTTGCGGTAAAGTGATGGATTGAACGTTATCGGTAATAGGGCGAGTCAATTCAAGGACAGCGATGTCATTAATCCATAAATCGCTAGGCACATAATCAGGATGAATCGTGATAGAGCGAACATCTTTGAATTCTTCAACAAACACGTCATTCATCGTAGGGTTTTTGACTAGCACTCGTAGATCGTTGATTGTCCACCCGTCAGTGAAAACGCTTGGTTCTACGCAGTGAGCCGCAGTTAAAATGAAACGGTCGTTTACAATGGTTCCCCCACAAATATTGGCAAACTGATTAGCGCCAGTTTTATGTAGAATAAGACGTGCAAAAAAAGGAAGTTGGTTTTGGGTCGCCTGCTGCCCTCCAATAATTGCCGTGGAGATCCCTTGTTCTGAAAGGCGGTTATCATTTTCTGCTTCTGCGGTCGCACTCAAAGATACTGCAAAACAGAGTGCGCTTAGCCATATTTGATACTGCTTCATAAACCATCCTTGGATGAAAAGTGCTCCTCTAACTTTATACTAGTTTTTCAGTGAATGTGCTTAACAAAAGTTTCTAATAGTTGAATGATTGTTGTAGCCAAGATCGCAACAGATGAAACGATTCAAGCTTTAGCTTGTGTGGCGGGCATACAAAGTAAAGCTGTTGATGAGGATTAATGACGGGTTCACCCAGCTCGATTAGCTGACCATATTTGATGTCATCCTTCACAAACAAGCGATGAGTGACCAATAACCCCAAACGACGAGTTGTGGCCTGGACGGCTTGTATCGACATGTTAAAAGTGATTGGTTTTTTATTTTTAGGTCGCTGGATACCCGTCGCGTCCAGCCACACGTTCCAGTCATTTTTTCTTCGTTCGTTAGTAACTTCAATGATGGGATACTGCTTTAAGAGTTGAGTGATGTTTGAGTCCTTTGTCTTCGCTATCAATTCAGGACTGCACACCAAAACCAGTTCATCTTCACTGAGCTTTTCGCAGTAGTAATCCTGCCATTCTTCGGGATTTCCATGCACCAAGGCCGCGTCGATACCTTCTTGTTCTAAATTGAATCTGCCAGACAGGTTTGATAAACGAACGTCTAATTGAGGAGCAAACCCTTGTAAATCTGACATTCGAGGAATCCACCAGTGAAGAGCCAATGAATTCACCATATTGAGCGTAACACGCTGCAAGTTCTGATCTTGGATGAGTGCTTCCGTTGCATCGACAATTTGCTCTAAAGCGGGTGCCACCTTCCTGTAATACTTTTTACCGTCCGCGTTGAGTTGAACTTGTCTGCCTATGCGATCAAATAGAGGCTTGTTGACTTGACTCTCCAGCGATTTAATTGCCTGACTTACGGCTGAGTGGCTCACACTTAATATCTGTGCTGCTTCTGTCATGCTGCCAGACTCAGCTACTGCAACAAATGCGTAGATGGACTTTAAGGGGACTAGTTTCCGCATAATTTAAAAACCGTAGCTGGTGATAGATAAGTTAAACTGTAAGTTTTTCTTACATCAATGGTTAATATTACTCGCTATTTACGATAAGTGATGTCTTTTAAAATGCTCCATATATTAAGGAGTATTGAATGAATGCTGTAAATAAATCTATCCTTTTCATGTTGATGTCTACGTTAAGCTTATCTGTTACTGGACTGTTAGCAAAGCAGTTGTCAGGCGAACTTTCCGTCACACTATTTAGCTTCTTACGTTTTTTAGTGCCTGCGCTTATCTTGCTTATCTTACTTCGTGTGAAAAACCTTACCTTTCCTAAAGCGGGCACGCTAAAGCCTATTTTATTGCGTGCTCTTTGTATCGGTTTGTCACAACTTTGCTTTATCGCGTCATTACAAACGTTAACGCTCGTTGAGGGGGGCGTTTTGTTTGCTACTGGCCCATTATTTATTCCCTTGGTTGAAAAGCTGTTCATGAGGGGGCGCATTCGTGTTTCAACATTGGCGGCTTTAGCAATGGCGTTCACTGGTGTGGTTATGTTGGCGGGCGGTGGAAGTGAGATTACATGGCGAGCGGATTTATTGCTCGGCTTGGCTGGTGGACTCTTCAATTCTGGTTCTCAGCTTACGTTATATAAAGTGAGTAAAACAAATATGTCGCCGCTAGAAATCAACTTTTGGGCGTTTGGTTTTGCTGCCGTATTTCTGTTGCCGCTAACTTTGTTTAACGACTTCGACGTGTTACTTAATATGAGTGTTATGGCGCCTGAGATTTCTTCAAATACGCTGTGGATCGGTATGATGTCTCTGATGATCATTAACACCCAAGTTTTTCGCTCCAAAGCATATAAACTGGCAAGCAGTGGCTCTCAACTTGCGCCACTCATTTTTACTAACTTATTGTTCACTGCGGTTTGGCAGAGCCTGTTTTTTGAAGACCGAATGAGTCAAAGTCAAATTGTTGGGATGAGTTTAATAGTGCTCGCAATCATACTGAACACATGTTGGGTTCGTTTTACGGCGCATCGCAGTGGTGGTTTACAAGCGAGAACTTCTTAGTCTGTCGGAAAATGAAGGGGGCAGGTAGATAAATTGGTCGTGTGGTTTGATTTTTCTTGAGTATGGGCTAGCGTCAAGAAAGGTTCAGGGAGAGAAATCATGCTTACGCTAAATTATTACGTCGAAATTTCGGCGACACCGCAACGAGTGTGGGAAGTGCTAACCGATGTTGAGTTGTATAAACGTTGGGCACAAGCCTTTTCACCGCAGTCTCAATTTGAAGGAGCTTGGGAAGAAGGAGGTGGCATCACTTTTTTTGATCCAGATATGGGCGGGACAAGGGCGATCATAGATACGGTGCTACCGCTTCAAAAACTTGAATTTCATCATGTTGCCATTTTTAATCCGGATAATCGTCAACAACTCGATGCTGACCTAGCATCTAGGTGGATCGGATCGCGAGAGATCTACCAGATCGATACCAACAACGATCGTTTACTACTCAATGTTACCATTCATACTCACAGTGACTTTGTTTCCATGTTTAATCACGGATGGGAAAAAGCCTTACCCTTGATAAAAGCCATTAGTGAAGAGCAAGCTTAGGGTTCTTGCTTATCTTGGGCTGACGATGCGTTGCCGGAAGGTATACAATAGCACGCAAGATAGCGCACCTAAGAGAGTGGATGATGGAATTTAAAGTTGATACCCATACACATACGTACGCCAGTGGTCACGCGTACAGTACCTTGATTGAAAATGCAAAGTTGGCAAAAGAGAACGGGCTGGATATGTTCTGCACGACCGATCACGCTGAATCAATGCCGGGTGCGCCTCATTACTGGTTCTTCTCTAACCAGAAAATTCTGCCTCGCTTTCTTGAAGGCGTTGCGATTATTCGCGGCGTTGAATCTAACATTATGAATACCGAAGGCGACATTGATATTCCGCTGAGTGTAGACCGCAACTTAGATTGGGTGATCGCGAGTTTTCATGAACCCGTTTTTCGTCCTGCAAACAAGCAAACTCACACGGAAGCACTTGTTAATGTCATTCAGAGTGGTCGTATTGATGCGCTCGGTCATCTTGGTAATCCAAATTTCGACTTTGATTTTCAGACCGTTTTAGCGTGCGCGAAAGAGCACAATGTCGCGATTGAAATTAATAACACCACGCTGAAAGGCAACAGCCGAGTAGGCAGCGTAGACCGTTGCCACGAGATTGCACAAATCGGGAAAGATCTCGGTGTTTTCTTCACCACGGGCAGTGACGCGCATTTCTGTCACGATGTTGGTAATCTGGATTTGGTTGGAGAGTTAATGGACAAAGTGGGTATTGATAGCAAGAAAGTGATTACTCACACCGCTCAGCAGTTTTTGTCTTTCTTAGCTTTGAGAGGCCGTAAACCAATTGCAGAATATGACAGCATTCTCAACGCATAAACTAGATTACATTTAAGGTATGCACCCGACGCCAGATTGCTTTACACTGCGACCCGGAAATACTCAACTAAGCTAGTTTTTCGCCTTTTATGGCGTAGGTTATTTGGGTGAATAAAGCCGACACAGAATTCGGCACTATAAATGGAGAAGTGAAAAATGTTACGTCCTTTAGTCCTAGGGTGTGCGATTGCGTTTTGCTCAACATACGCAATGGCAGAAGCGGTTGATTTAAAACAAAACATGAAACAGATGAAGATGGAATTCAAACAGGCGGCGGAAGCGTCTGATGTTGAAACCATGAAATCTGCGATTGATAGCTTGCAAGCGATTGTTGAACAATCTAAGCGTGGTAATTACCCACCAGAGAAGTTTGATACTTACTTAGAAGGCTTTAACAAGCTGACGGTAACGCTAGATAAGATTGAAGCGGATCTTGATGCGGGCAAGCTACAAGAAGCAAAAGCTCAACTGCGTGAAATCGATAGTCTTCGTGAAGAGTACCACAACAAGCGCAATCCAAGCATTTGGAGCAAGTTGTTCGGCTAATTATCTACTGAGCGGAGCATTTGCTCGTGGCAGTGGGTTACGCGTTATCTCTAAGTAATGAATGAACACATTATCAGCCTGCCATTTCGGCGGGCTTTTTTGCGCCTGTCAATCGATGCATTCAAGAAAACCTGTGAGGTAGCAGCCACTTATTGATCCTGTTTTTTGAGCTACCACTCAGAATTGGTTACGCTGTGTGAAATTTGTTAAGTCACCGTTATGCGTAGATTAATTCCTTTTTACCGCTCGATGTTATTTGCTAGTGCTCTCAGTTGGGTGCTAGTGACGCTGATGCCTGTTATCAATGCTCATGGTAACAGCATGGGCGTGTGGGCGACGCTATGTACGCTTAACGGTTTTGAGTTGATTCAAATAGAAGAGGGCGACAATTCGGTCAGCCACAAAGGCAAGCCTTGTCCGTTTAGCCACTTCTCGACTTTTCATCACGATACACTTCCAACGACACCAATTCTCTCAAGACTGAGCTTGGTGATTTCTGACAGCTACGCTTATTTGGCTCTAAGTGTGCGATTTGAAACGCCAGTTCCTCGAGCGCCGCCAGTTTCCCTTTTCTCATAACAAAAACCATTACACGATACCCAAGTAACCTCGAGATGCTTGGTTCAGCGAGAATGACTTGGTTTGTAGACGCGGCGGCGATTTAAAGGTCTAGTGGGTCTAAATCAAGATATCGACAACAAAGTATACAAGCCAAGACAACTCGCCCTTCGGGGGCGTGTCATTGCTCCGATTGCTGCTTCAAACAACTTGGAAAGAGTTGTCTATTACACAGCGTTGTTTTCTTTGCACTCGAATCAATGACAACGCTCTGAATCCAGCATCTTGAAGTCACTTGGGTATATAGCCAACAACACTGCCACTTCGAGCAGTGGTACTCCCAAATCTAAGTCAAATAACGCCGCATACGAATGTGTATGTGCAGGATGCGTTTGGCTGAATTTGGGGGTTCAACAATGAAAAAAGGAAAATACACATGTTGAGAAACTCGGCAAAGCCTCAACTCAAGGAAGCCTCACGCGCAAAATCCATCTACTTTATGACGTGGCGATGGCACTTCTACGCAGGTTTGTTCGTCATTCCATTTATGCTCATGCTTTCCCTCACAGGGTTGGTAATGTTGTTTGATGACGAAATCGAACTGGCTCGATACGAAGCGACATTACAAGTTTTACCACAAGAGCAAATGGTTCCTGTATCTGCACAACTGGAAACCGTAAAGCAGGCGTATCCCGATTTTAATGTAACTCAATTTGTACCTGCTAAAACGGCCGATATGGCCAGCCGATTCTCGATTCAAAACCAAGAAGGCAGCTCACTGATTGTTGCAGTAAATCCTTACACAGGAGACGTACAAGGCACCATTAATCGTGGTGATAGCATCTATGAACTGATGAACAGCATTCACGGCACATTGCTCATCGGCGACCTAGGCGACCGTTTAATTGAAATCGCCGCAAGTCTGGGGATTTTGCTGTTGGTGTCTGGTTTGTACCTTTGGTTACCGAGAGACAACGCCAGCCGCGCCGGCTTTTTGAAAATTCGCTTTAACAATGGCCCTCGGATTTTGATGCGTGACCTGCATGCGAATTTAGGTGGTGTGCTGTCGATTGTTCTGTTGTTCTTTTTGATTTCAGGTTTATCTTGGGCAGGGATCTGGGGTGCGAAAATGGTGCAAGCTTGGAATACCTTCCCAACCTATTACACATGGGGTGAGAAACCGGAATCTACACTGACACATAAAGATCTTAACCACGGTGCTTCAGAAGAGATGCCATGGAACTTAGAGCTCGCTGCTGTGCCAGAATCGAAAGATAAGCCCGCTCATGATCATGCCAATATGAAGGAAGAGATGGCATACGCAGGCAGTCATGATGCGCTCTCCATTGATGATATCATCCTCAAGGCTGAAATGATGGGCTTCACTGGTTATAAGCTGTTTTTGCCGCGCTCTGAGACGGGCGTTTATACCGTTGCAGCTAACACTATGGGCGGCGATATTGCCGACCCAAGACAAGATCGCACCAGTCACTTTGACCAATATTCCGGTCGCTTGTTGGTGGATGTAACGTGGCAAGATTACAGCCTATTTGCCAAGTTCATGGCGGCAGGTGTGTCATTGCACCAAGGTGATGTTAGTGTGCTTAACAAAGTGCTCAACGTAGTGTTCTGTTTAGCGTTCATTTTGATCTCAATCACTGGAGTTGTGATGTGGTGGATTCGTAGACCAAGTCGCAGTGCCGCATTGGGCGCGCCACCTAAGTTTCAGCAAGACAGTATTTGGAAGCTTGGTTTAGTAACGTTAGTGATATTGTGTCTCGCGTTCCCGATGGGCGGTTTGGCGATTGTTACGGTTCTCGCACTGGATTGGCTGTTGTTTAACCGCGTCGAGAAGCTGAAAACGGCGTTGAATTAGTAACAGACAAAGAATGGAATAGTAAAAGAGCCAGCGACGTGCTGGCTCTTTTTATTTCTGGTAAATCTCCAGCGGCAAGCCATCTGGGTCTTGGAAGAAGGTAAAGGCTTTACCTGTGAATTCGTCAATACGAATTGGCTCAACTTCAACGTCATTCGATTCTAGGTAGGCTTTCACCTGTTCAACATCATCAACCAAAAATGCGAGATGTCGTAGCCCTTGTGCTTCAGGAAAGCTCGGTCTCTCTGGTGCGCCCGGAAAGCTAAACAGTTCCACTTGGCTGCCGTCAGGTAAAGCGAGGTCAAGCTTGTATGAGTCTCTGGCTTCACGATAGTTTTCAGCAATGACTTTTAATCCCAACACTTCAGTGTAAAAGCGTTTTGACCTTGGGTAATCGCTGCAAATGATCGCGACGTGATGAATGGCATTAAACATGGTTAGCCTCTTCGAGCATGGTTAGTATCGTCGGAGACTAGATGCTCCTTAACGAAGTCGATAAACACGCGCAGACGAGCAGGCATGTATTTGGTTTGTGCATACTGCATCGCGATAGCGCCGTGGTAGTTACTCTTGATCATCCAATCCGGCAGAACCTCCACCACTTCTCCTTGCTCTAACGCGTCTTTGATCACGAAGTCATGGAAGATCCCAATTCCCAAACCAGACTTAACCCCGTTCAAGCGCATTTGAGAATGGTTGACGGCGTAGCGTCCACTTACTGCAATCGAATGAAAGGCTTCCTCTTTAAAGAACGACCAGATGTTGTCTTTATCGTTCTCGGCAAGGTAAATACAGTCGTGCTGCTCAAGTTCAGTGGGATGCTCAGGTATACCATGTTTGGTGAGGTAATCTGGAGAGGCGCACAAAACAAGGTTGGTCTTGCTGATCTCTTTGAGTACCAGATTCTCATCGGGTTTGTCGGTGAGCTTGAATGCGACATCAATGCCTTGGCGGAACAGATCAATCTCACCATCTGCTGCACGCAGCTTAAGCTGAATATTTGGATAACGTTCTAGGAATGGCAACACAAACGGTTGAAGCACCGAATTAAGAAATGCTTCAGGGGCTGCCACTGTGAGCGCGCCTGTTGGCTCGGCATGATCTTCCGCAGATAGCTCAACGGCTTGCTGCGCGGCATTCACCATTGCGATGCTTTGGTCGTAAACCTTTTGCCCTGCTTGAGTGATGATCAACTTACGAGTCGTGCGCTCAAACAGTTTCACCGAGAGGGCTTGCTCTAATCGTGTGATCAACTTACTTAAAGCCGATGGCGTTACGCCGAGTTGTTTAGCAGCAGCGGTAAAACTGCCTTCGTTTACCACCAAGATAAACGAAGCAAGATCAGGAAGTAGGGCAATGAGTTTTGGATTAACCATAATTGTTCAGTTCTGCGCAGCGGAATAACGATATTGTCTGGTACGGTTTCACGAGGTTCAAGTGTCACCGTCTCGCTTTAACGATATTTTGCCAAAAATGCATTGAGTGCAGGCAAGCCAGATTCACCAGTATGGTATTGCTGCCAACAGTGATAAATGGCCGTTTCATGGTCTGCAATTAACTCGATAGCTTCTCGCTCAGCGATTGAATATTGTTGTGAAGCGTTCACTTCTTCATGCCACTCTCGATACTTAACCTCATAAGGCTCCACCCATTTCAGAAGAGTCGCCACCAACTCTTGCCATGGTAAACCAATCCATTTGGTTGCATCTTCCAAGCCTTTATCCAACATCTCTTGGTGTCGACTTTCGATATCGATACCATTTGTCAGCAGTACAGGTTTGAGCTTTTCTGCGGTGAGCTCTTCCACTTCAATCAAGGTTTTCCACAGCGTTTGTTGTTCACTTTGGGTGTAATGGCTCAAGTAGTGGTTGAAAAAAGCGATGCCGTAGATTTCGCCATAGTAGGCAGACAGAACGTTATGAATCATGGTGAGAATCGTGATTTAAACAGGGAATACCGCATTGTAGGAGGGGAGAGCGCGACGTGTAAATACCTGAATATACTCAAGTGACTTCAAGATACATGGTTCAGAGCGTTGTCACTGATTCAAGTTCAAGGAAAACAACGAAGCGGAATAGCGAGCTCTTTCCAAGTTGTTTGACGAAGAAATTGCTTCAGTGGCACGCTCCCGAAGGGCGAGTTGCCTTGGTTCGCATGCTTCGTTAACAATTTTCGATTTAGAACCACTAGATTTTCAAATTGTTGCCTCGCCTTCAAACCAAGTCATCCTCGCTGAACCAAGCATCTCGAGGTTACTTGAGTATAAATAAAAAAGTGCTGCTGGCAGAATTCGAACAGAACTTGTGAGAATTTTATGAGAATTCGATGAAGTTGCTGATAGATTTGCTCGTCATTCTTAGAGGCAAGAACGCAAAACGTTCGAAACGTAATGCTTAACCTACTCAAGTCACGAACAAAGAAGTAAAGCCGTACACATGGGCTTGGGTAGTTCAACCCTCATTAAAGGATGGAATCACAATGAAAAAACGTACCCAACTCGGACTCGTCATGACTTCAGTCGCTATGGCACTAGGCTCTGCATCAGTGAATGCAGCGGAATTGGAAATCACCGTGACAAACGCAACCAAAGGCATCTACTTTACGCCTCTTATTGTTGCCGCACATGGCTCTGATCTTCAAATGTTCAGAACGGGTCAAGCAGCAACGCCAGAACTAGAAGCAATGGCAGAAGGTGGTGATATCTCTGGTCTTGCTAGTGTGATTGGTAACGCTGGTGGTGCGGTGGTTGAGAACCCTGCTGGTGGTATTTTGAATCCGGGTGTTGCAACCACCTTCACCTTGGACAGTGGCGACCACGGATATCTTTCTCTGAGCGCGATGTTGCTGCCAACCAATGACGGTTTTGTCGGTCTAGATAGTTGGAAGATTCCAACGGAAGCAGGTACATACCGAGCAACGCTAAGAAGTTACGATGCTGGTACAGAAGCGAACGATGAGCTTGCGTCTAGCATGCCAAACCCACCTTTCATTACCTTTGGTACTGGCGGCACAGGCGTTGAAGCAACGGTAACTAACGACAAAGTTCACGTGCATCCGGGTAACCTTGGTGATAGCGACCCAACTGGCGGCATCAGTGACCTAGACAGCAGCAGCCATCGTTGGTTAAACCCAGTTGCAACCATCACAATCGTTGTGAAGTAAGGGGGATGTATGAAATACAGAATCTTACTAGTAGCAGCTTCAGTCGGCTTGCTCGCCGGTTGTCCAAGCGATGATGATAATGACGTAGTGAAATCGTACCGCTACACCGTCAACGTGGCGAACTTGACTGCGAATCAACCTATGTCTCCGCTTGCGGTACTCACTCACAATGGTGACTACCAACTGTTTGAAATTGGCCAAGCGGCATCCGTTGAACTTGAGCACCTTGCCGAAGGCGGGAGTAACGCTGAGCTGATTGAGTTGATGAACAGCAATGACAGTGTTTACCAAGGTATTTCGGGCAATGGATTGGTGTTGCCGGGTGCATCGGACGAAGTCACCATCACGGTTGACCCTAGTCGTTACGGTTACTTGTCTGTGGCGTCTATGTTCGTGAATACCAACGATGCCTTTGTTGGCGAAACGGGGCTATCGCTCAAATCGCTCGCAGTGGGTGAAAGCTATGAAATGAGCATGAACGTTTGGGATTCTGGCACAGAACTGAACGATGAACTTGCTGCAACCATTCCGGGCCCAGCAGGAGGTGGTGAAGGCTTTAATGCTGCTCGTAATGATAACAATGATGTCGTTGCTTTCCATGCTGGTGTTATTAGCCAAGATGATGGATTGGCTAATTCTGCGCTCTCTGCGAACCACCGCTTCTTGAACCCTGGTGCGAAAGTCACCATCACTCGAGTCGAGTAACACAGGCTCCGATGACGTCTCCTTTCCAAAGCGCTTGTAGCCGAGCGCTTTATCCCTCATGGCGTCATCGGAACCTTTTTTGAAAGAATTTCTAATTTGTTCCGGTCATGTGCAAAGTGAGGATACTCGAAGGCAAGGAAAGGACCATGGAACAACAGGCAATCAATTTAGTCGCGAACATCTTGTTGGTGGAAGATGACGATGATTTGGCAGAACTGGTTCAGATGCATCTCAAGTTTCAAGGACACCAAGTATCGCGAGCCACAAATGTCGCCGATGCTAAAGCGCAATATCAGCAACAACCCTTTGATTTATTGATCCTTGACCGAGGTTTACCAGATGGTGATGGCCTAGACATCTGCCATTATTTGCGTCAGCGACAAGATTGGAGTCCAGTGCTCATGCTGACAGCCAGAGACGGTGAAATGGACAAGGTTGACGGTTTAGAAGCGGGCGTTGATGACTACATTACTAAGCCATTTAGCGTATTAGAATTCCAAGCACGAGTGCGAAACGTGTTACGCAGAGTCAGCCAAACCGCAGAAGTCAAAGTAGCAGATGAAGTCCTAGACGATGCGATGGATTTTGGTCCGCTGAGAATTATTCCGGAGTTGCACCAAGTATCCCTAAACGACAAAGACGTCACTCTTACCGCGACAGAGTTTACTTTGCTGCAGTTTCTCGCGACTCGTCCGGGCAGAGTCTACAGTAAAGATGAACTGCTCGATCACGTTTGGAACACCAGTCATTCTGGTTATCACCATACGGTGTGTAGCACCATTAACCGTTTACGCAGCAAGCTGTCGTTGTCTGACTCTGATCATCACTTCATTCAAACCGTGTGGGGTGTTGGGTATAAGTTTCAGCCAAGACACTAATGCAAGAAAGTAAGTCAAAACATCAAGCCAAGACAGTAAGTCGGCAGTTGTTTTCACCGTCATTTTTCAATCATCACGGGTGTCGCAAAAACACCGCCGTTTAAGGAGGCGATAGGATGAGCTTCAAATCTCGCTTGGTAGTATTTACTAGCTTGTGGTTCTGCCTCGCGGCGGTGGTGATTGCACTGACTTACAATTGGCAAAAAGAAACCATTGAGTTACGCACCAAGCAAAGCCTGCATAAAGAGCTAGCCAGCCACATGCGTGATGATAACCCGCTGATGATCGGGACGGATTACAACCCTAAAGCGCTCAAGTCGATTTTTCACACGCTCATGCTGATCGGCCCTGACTTTGAAATCTACTTCCTCGATAGCCAAGGTAACATCACCACCCATGCAGCACCGGAAGGGGCGGAGATCATGGGGAAGGTGGATCTCAATCCCATTAAGCAATTCTTAAATGACCAACCTTTTCCTATTTTGGGTGAAGACCCACGTAATCGTGGTGAGCACAAAGTCTTTTCTGTCGCTGCGATAGAAGAATTAGGCTCTACGATCGGTTATCTCTACGTGGTGATTGGCAGTACCCGACATGACGCCATTGCCAATGCTCAAGTCGATACTCCTTACATCGCGCTGGCAGGATTGGTCTTAGTGTCCATTTTAGGCTTTGCTCTTGGAGCTTATGTGCTGGTCAAACGTAGCCTATTGAACCCGATTGAGCGCGTGACCAAGCAACTTCAACAGCAAGCTGAACATGATTTCCGCCTGCAACCTGATTTTACTCACCAAGTGCCAGAGCTTGTGCCGATTGCGCACTCTTATCAGATGATGGCGAAGCACATTCAGCAGCAGTTTTTACAGTTGGAGTATCAATCGTCTCATCGTCGTCAAAGCTTGTTGCAGCTTAGTCATGATTTAAAAACGCCGTTATCGAGCGTGCTTGGCTATTTGGAAACGTGGCGTTTGCAACATCCTGAATCCGATCCTTTGATTGACGTTGCTTTTCGAAATTGTGAGAAGCTCTCAACTCAATTGCACTCTCTATTAGACGCAGCGCGTAAAGAAGCTCCAATGCCAAACTACGAGTACCGCCCCGTGGATCTTGGCACGTTGATGGCAGAATGTGCCGAAACGATGCAGAGCCAGTTTTCTCGTAAAGAAGTGGTGTTGAAAGTGGATATCGATAGCGAAATCCAAACCGTGGGTGATAAGGGGCTATTGGAGCGGTTGGTGCTTAACTTACTTGAAAATGCTTTACGCCACAGCCCAATTGGTTCGGAAGTGCATTGCCAAGCGCATTTGAGTGAGGATAAGTCGCGTATCCACTTTACCTTCGTTAATCATATCGAGGAAGAAGCGGAGGGCGGTTCTTTGGGGATTGGGACGAAGATTGTCCAATCGATCTTAATGCTTCACCACAGCTACCTTGAGACCAATGCAACATCCTCTCAATATCAACAGAAGTTCACACTTCTCGCAATCTAAAGAGAAGTGTGAGACATAAGTTAATGTTTATTCAATAACACCACATACGACGCGAGCGCCGCCACCACCTAGCTTACTTGGGTGATCGGAGTGATTGTCACCACCTGCATGGATCATTAACGCTCGACCTTTTAAATCCGATAATTTTAGGCGAGGCGCGACAACGGGCTGATTGGCATTGCCGTCCATGTCCACATAGAGTGGAGGCAAGTCGCCTAAATGATTGTCATCGGTCCAAGGATAGCCATGCTTCCCTGTGTTGTTAGGATCATAATGGCCACCTGCTGCGCCGCCTAATACGGTTTTGTCATCCTTTTCTATGCTATCGCAAGATGGATTAGTGTGAACATGGAAACCGTGCACACCTGCTGACAAACCTGATAATTGAGGCGTAAAAACAACGCCATAATCACTTTGTGAAATCTCAATGGTACCAGCGCTCTCATTGGTGTTGAGAGCAGTCATTTCTACCGTTTTTGCTAGCGCGTTAGGGGCGGCGACAAGAGCGGATGCAACTGAAATGCATAGCAATCCTTTTAACATGGGACCTCCTTCTTTTAGGGTGTACGCTCAAGCACATATTAGTGAAAACCTGTTTTACTTATGTCTGTTGAGCGGTGAGTTTATGTCATAGAGTGATGTGTATCACTTTATGGTCTTAAACTGATATCTCGATCCGAAATCAGCTTTCTTTTATTTAGTCTTAACATGTTGAGATCGTTAAGATATAAAAAGAATAGACGCCAATCTTAAAATAGCCTGAATATTTTTAAATTAACGCAAAGTTAAATTTTTAATGACTTTATAACAAAGCTCATAATTGTTTTATAAAGAATTTGGTGGAATTGTCCGCAATAAAGAATAATCAAATTAACGAATATATTAATGTGAACATTGTTGTTTATAGATTTGTGGTCAAACTGTTGCTTATATCATCAAATAAGATAAAAAATTGGAACTAAAGTCACTTAATGGCAGAGGAAAAAATTAAACTCTGATTGTAATGGGTAATAATGTTTTAGTAACAGATAGTTACGCACTTAAAATTAATAATATGGCTAATTTCCGACAAGGATTGAAAAAGATGAAAGACAAGGAATCTATTCAGACTAATAGCAGCCGCCGTAATTTTCTGAAAGGCGCAACAGGAGCTGTTGTTGCTGGTGTGAGTGCTTCCGCTTTCTCAGGCGTAGCTCAAGCACGAGAACAGAAAATTGATTGGAGCAGCCGCGGGCTAGGTAGAAAACACGATAAGCGCTTCTGGCGTAAAGTGCGAAGACAGTTCGTTTTGGATAAACGAACCACTTACATGAACATTGGTACAACAGGTTCAATGCCAAAACATGTTCTTGAAGATTACGAGCATAACAACAAGCTGGTGGCTAAATACCCTTGGGATATGAAAGGCAAATTTGGCTCTTGGCCGTATGTTTCTGAGATGGTTAAAGACGTCGCACCAGGTTTTGGTGCTAACCCAGAAGAGATCATTCTCAGCCGCAACACTACTGATGGCTTATGCTCGATCATTAATGGCTTACACTTTGAACCAGGTGATGTGATTCTAACGACACACCATGAACATATTGCTGCAACATCACCTATGAACGTAGCGAAACATCGTTTTGGTGTGGATGTGGTAGAAATTCAACTACCAGTATTTACTGGTACCGAAAACGTTTCTGAGCAAGATTACATTCAAGCGTTCCGAGACGCGCTTGATGCGAATCAAAACGTTCGCCTAATTGTTTTCTCTCATATCACATACAAAACAGGAAC
The DNA here is from genome assembly GCF_033337975.1 of Vibrio sp. Vb2880. Lineage (NCBI taxonomy): Bacteria > Pseudomonadati > Pseudomonadota > Gammaproteobacteria > Vibrionales > Vibrionaceae > Vibrio > Vibrio sp. Vb2880. The sequence goes on along the minus strand of NZ_JAWORT010000001.1, from coordinate 72,247 downwards.
CGCGCTACCAGCAAAAGCCATTTGTGCTTTAGCAAAAGAGTATGGTGTACCTACTCTTGTTGATGGCGCGCATACGGTCGGTATGTTTGACCTTGATTTCCACGATATGGATTGTGATTTCTATGCAGGATCTGGTCATAAGTGGCAGTGTGGTCCGGGCGCGACGGGTATTCTGTATGTTCGTGATAACGGTAACCGTTTGAATGAGTATTGGAGTGACCGAGAGAACCCGTTATGGTTGATCAACTCCTCACTTTCTCATGCTGATTACCTGGGTAAACAGCTGCAAATGCAATACATTGGTAACGATAACTATCCTGCGAAACAAGCACTAGTTGATAGTTGCAAAATGTGGGATGAGATTGGTCGAGACCGTATCGAAGAGCGAGTTGTAAGCCTTGGTAGTTTATGTAAAACCTTGCTTCAAGAGTACTTACCACAAGCCAAAATGTATTCACCAAACGTGGAAGGCTTAACCAGTGGCTTAACGACGGTTAACCCGTTCTCCGATGTAACTAATGAAGAGATACTGACGGAATTCCGAGATCGTTTACGTGAAGAGTATGGTTACATCATCCGTACGACTAGCTTTAAGCTGCATAAGGATGATGACTTTGATACTTACGCGCTGCGTATCTCTACGCATTTGTTCCATGACGAACAAGATGTGGAAGGGCTCGTAGTGGCGATGACGAATTTGTATTACTCGTCGTTCTAACATCGTTGTTTATCACTCAAGCGCCCATTATTGGGCGCTTTGTGAAAGGTAAGGATATTATTATGTCAGTCATAACATTCAAAAGAACTTTAGCGACGGTGGCGCTCATGGTTACCTCTGTTGCGTCGTCTGCCGCTTGGTCAGACGATTTACAACAAATCCGTGAACGCGGTGTACTGCGTCATATTGGTGTCCCGTACGCTAACTTTGTCTCCTATATTGAACAAGGTGAAGTGGAAACTTTGACTGGCTTGGATGTAGAGATAATAAAAGGTTTTGCCAAGTCGTTAGGTGTTCAGTACCAGTATGTTCCAGCACAGTGGAGCGACGTGGTTGGTAAGTTGACAGGGCAAAATGTGCAATATCACAACAAGCAGGCTGTTGTCGGAGAAAGTGTTCCAATTGAAGGCGATTTGATCGCAAATGGCGTTACTATTCTTGATTGGCGCTCTGAGGTTGTCGATTTTTCACAAGATTATTTTCCTTCAGGTGTATGGTTGGTTTCCAGATCCGACTCTAGTCTGAGCCCGATTAAACCAAGTGGGTCGGTCGATGAAGATGTTAAAAACGTCAAGCAGCTGATCGATGGTCGCGAAGTGTTAGCTTTAGAACATTCTTGCTTGGATCCTAACCTTTATGACTTATATGACACAGGTGCAAAAGTTATATTACCTGATGGGGCGCGTCTCCTTAATGAGATGGTTCCAGCGATAATGAAAAATGATGCGGAAAGCACATTATTAGATGTTGCGGATACGCTAATTGCCCTCGAAAAATGGCCGGGTGAAATAAAAGTCATTGGCCCTATATCTGAAAATCAAAAAATGGCTGTTGCATTCCGTAAAAATTCCCCTGAATTACGCAAAGCATTTGATCGTTATTTAGACTCGATAAAAAAAGACGGATCATACGAAAAACTAGTAAAAAAATACTATCCATCTATTTACTACTTTTATAACGATTACTTTATAGAAGATAAAAAGAAAGTCCGATGAATAAGGCCGTTAAAAAATTTTCCAGTAAAAGATTTATTACAATAAGCGCAATATTAGTTTCAATTTACTTAGCTATGCTTATTACTGTGACTAGCGTAGGTCAAAATAAATTAAAAGAATCTCAATACAGAGAACTAGATTTAAAAGTAAAAAGTTATGCAAGCACACTCGATAATTTATTTACCATAGCGAGTGAAGATGTTGATAATCTAGCTACAGATAAAACAATACAAACATTCTTTGGTAATTTAGCTTCTGGCATGTCAATGGAGTATGGGTTAGGTGCCAGTTTAATTAATTTAAAGCGTCGCTTCGATGAGAAGATAGACAGTAAGCTAATTAATAGCAGCCAAATCTATAAAAAGCTCACGCTGGTCGGCAGTGATGGAGTCACCATTGTCACCACTGGATCTGAAAACCTTGCCGAGCACAAAATGGACATACAAACCTTAATGACTCAACACGGGCATCCCGAAGAGGTTTGTGCGACGCGATACAATGATGACGTTCGCATTCAAGTCATTAAGCAAGTTAAGTTCTCCGGAAAGCCTGTTGCCTTTTTAATTGCCGATCTTAATAAGAATATTGTTATTGACCAACTTACTAACCAAGAACACGAAGATAGTTATAGCCGAATGGTGCTAAAAATAAAAGACGTGGAAATGGTTGTATGGGATACCATAAATAAAACACCTTCTCACAATAAGGATGAGAACTATTTCGTTTCTGAGGCTGTAGACGGAAAAATTTACTTTGAAGTGCCTGTGGATAAACACCACTTCAAATTGATGGCGTGGTTCGAGCCTTTGAGTGAACGAGATATATTTACATCACGGCTCTTTATTATTGGTTTGAGTATTCTGGCCGTTATGATCGTCATTGCTTTATGTTATGCATTCATCACGAACAATAATAGGATTGAATTGAAAATTAAGCTTGAGGAAGAAAAAAAGCGTAAAGATATTCTTTCTCAACAGAATAAAAAATTAACGAACGAAATTGAACGTCGAAAAGCGTCTGAAAAAGAACTCGCCTTCCAAGCTAAATATGACACATTAACCAATTTACCTAATCGTAGTTATGGTTCCGAGCGATTGGCTTTGGAGTTAATTAGGGCATCGCGTAGTGGGTCTAAAGTTTTGGTGATGTTCATCGACTTAGACCACTTTAAGCAGATTAACGATTCAATGGGACACTTTGTTGGGGATGAAATCCTTAAACTCAGTGCTCAGCGACTGTATCAAGTCGCAAGAAAAACAGACTTATTGGCGAGAATTGGTGGGGATGAGTTTTTACTCGTCATCCCAGACTTGCCTGATAATGATACTGCAAAGCGAGTTGCTTCAAGTGTGCTTTCGGCGTTTAACGATCCGTTTGTTTGGAACAACCATGAATTCTTCTTGAGTAGCAGCGTTGGAATGTCTGTGTTCCCGGATGACGGAGACAACGCTGAGCAGCTTCTTGCATGTGCAGATATGGCAATGTATCGGGCGAAACAAGATGGGCGTGATGGCTTTTGTTTTTATAACCATAATATGAACCAAGACTTGCAACGCTACTTAGATCTGGAAAATCGTCTGAGAAGTGCGATCTCCAATCAGTTGTTAGAGCTGTATTATCAGCCAATTATTGAGCTGAGTAGTGGTAAAATCGTAGGGGCAGAAGCGCTAATGCGTTGGAATGATGACAAGTACGGATTCGTAAACCCTGAAGAGTTTATCTCTATTGCAGAGAAAAATGGTTTAATTCATCAAATTGGTGAGTTTGCTATTCAACAAGCGTGTCGACAAGCGGCACAATGGCAGAGTCTGACTCCGTTGTTTGTTTCTGTAAACTTTTCTAGTGTTCAATTTAGGTACTGCGAGCGCTTACTTACGTTTATTAAACACAGCCTTGAGGAGTCTGGTCTTCCGTCAGATAAGTTCGATATTGAAGTGACAGAAAGTCTCCTCTTCAATCACGATTCTGAGCTATTAGACATGCTTAATAACTTACGAGCGTTAGGCACCAAACTTACTATTGATGATTTTGGTACTGGTTATTCTGCGCTGAGTTACTTGCAGAAGTTTCCGTTCGACCGCTTAAAGATTGATCGTAGCTTTATGCAAAATATGTTCGAGAACGACTCAGACCGCGAGCTTGTGAACGTAATCATAGCAATGGCAAAAGCGCTGGATCTTAAGATCGTCGCAGAAGGCATCGAAGAACAGCGTCATGTGGATTACCTGAAAAACCTAAACTGTGAGTTCGGACAAGGTTTCCACTATAGCCGACCATTACCTGCTAAGGACTTTGAAGCACTTTTGGCTAAGCCTACCTGGCTATAATTCCTTTTATAACAACCTCATAGAAAAGCATTAATTGAATTTGTGCCTAGGATTCATTAATGCTTTTCCACCTTAAGGTATAATCCTTCCTCCTTCCTTGAATTACACTACAATTAATTGATGAGTGATAGCCCGTGACGCCCGTCACATAAAGGCTAAGCCTAATTCTAAACGAGTAAATACTCGCCAAAATAACTAGGAAGGAATTTCAAATGTCTTCTGCATTCTACCAACAGATTCAGCAGCAAATCGAAGAAGTAAAGGCGGAAGGCCTTTACAAATCAGAGCGTGTCATCACGTCTCAACAGCAAGCGGCTGTTAAAATCTCTACTGGTGAAGAAGTACTAAACTTCTGTGCGAACAACTACCTTGGTCTTGCTAACCACCCGGCACTTATCGAAGCGGGTAAAGCAGGCATGGACGAGCACGGCTTTGGTATGGCTTCAGTACGTTTTATCTGTGGTACGCAAGACATCCACAAAGAGCTTGAGCAGAAGCTTTCTAAGTTCCTAGGTAAAGAAGATACGATTCTTTACACATCATGTTTCGACGCAAACGCGGGCCTATTTGAAACTATTCTAGGCAAAGAAGACGCAATCATCTCTGACGCTTTAAACCACGCGTCAATCATCGACGGTGTTCGTCTATGTAAAGCAATGCGTTTCCGCTACTCAAACAACAACATGGAAGAGCTAGAGCAACAACTGATCGCTGCGAAAGAAGCAGGTGCTCGCCACATTCTTATCGTAACGGACGGTGTGTTCTCAATGGACGGCGTAGTAGCAAACCTTCCGGCTATCTGTGACCTAGCAGAGAAGTACGGCGCATTGACTATGGTTGATGACTCTCACGCTGTTGGCTTCATGGGCAAAACAGGTGCAGGTACGCACGAGCACCACAACGTGGTTGACCGTATCGACATCATCACTGGTACGCTAGGCAAAGCAATGGGCGGCGCTTCAGGCGGTTACACATCTGGTAAAGCGGAAGTGATTGACTGGCTACGTCAGCGTTCTCGTCCATACCTATTCTCTAACTCTGTTGCACCAGCAATCGTAAGCGCTTCTATCCGCGTTCTAGATCTACTAGAAGAGAGCGGTGACCTACGTGATCGTCTATGGGAAAACGCAGCACACTTCCGTACTCGTATGGAAGACGCGGGTTTCACAATGGGTGGTGCTGACCACGCAATCATCCCAATCATGCTTGGCGACGCAAAAGTAGCAGCAGAATTTGCAGAGCGTGCGCTGGAGAAAGGCATCTACGTAATCGGCTTCTCATTCCCTGTAGTACCAAAAGGTCAAGCACGTATCCGTACTCAAATGTCTGCGGCGCACTCTCGCGAGCAACTAGACCGTGCAATCGACGCGTTCATCCAAGTTGGTAAGGACATGGGTCTTATTTAAGATTCTAGGCCTTAGACAATAGGGCCTTTAATTAAGGTTACATTATGAAAATTAAAGCATTATCAAAGCTAAAGCCTGAAGAAGGCATCTGGATGACTGAGGTTGATAAACCTGAAGTCGGCCATAACGATATTCTGATCAAAATTAAGAAAACCGCTATCTGTGGTACAGACGTACACATCTATAACTGGGACGAATGGTCACAAAAAACCATTCCAGTGCCTATGGTTGTCGGTCACGAATACGTGGGTGAAGTGGTTGCGATTGGTCAGGAAGTTCGTGGCTTTGAAATCGGTGACCGCGTATCTGGCGAAGGTCACATCACGTGTGGTCATTGTCGTAACTGTCGTGGCGGCCGTACTCACCTATGTCGTAACACGATTGGTGTGGGCGTTAACCGCGAAGGTGCATTCGCAGAATACCTAGTGATCCCAGCGTTCAACGCGTTCAAGATCCCTGAAGGCATCTCTGACGATCTAGCGTCTATCTTTGACCCGTTTGGTAACGCAGTACACACAGCACTTTCTTTCGACCTAGTAGGCGAAGACGTGCTTATCACAGGTGCTGGCCCAATCGGTATCATGGCAGCGGCAGTAGCAAAGCACGTTGGTGCTCGTCACGTAGTGATCACAGACGTGAACGAATACCGTCTAGAACTTGCTCGTAAGATGGGTGTAACACGCGCAGTAAACGTGGCTGAAGAGAAGCTAGAAGACGTAATGGCTGAGCTAGGCATGACAGAAGGCTTCGACGTTGGTCTAGAAATGTCTGGTAACCCAGCAGCATTCAACTCAATGCTAACCACAATGAACCACGGTGGTCGCATTGCACTACTAGGTATTCCACCGTCAGACATGGGTATCGACTGGAACCAAGTTATCTTCAAAGGCTTGGTGATCAAAGGTATCTACGGTCGCGAAATGTTCGAAACTTGGTACAAGATGGCTTCACTGATCCAATCTGGTCTGGATCTATCGCCAATCATCACGCACCACTACAAGATTGATGACTTCCAAGAAGGCTTCGATGTAATGCGCAGCGGTATGTCAGGCAAAGTTATTCTTGATTGGGAATAACTTATTCAAGTAAGAAATGCGCTCCTTTTTGGGGCGCATTTTTGTTTCATGAAGATTTTTTGTTTCGGGAAGAAATGGTCGCCAATCTTTTCTAAACTTCTCGTATCGTTCTGCTACTTTTTTTAGATTTTTTCCACTCAACTTCACCCTACCTTCTAACTAATTGTCAATTCTGTATTTGGAATAAGATAATAACCATTTGTTTTTAGTGGTTATTTTTAAGCATCACATGCTTAAAAATCGTCATTTTTAAGTTTAATATTTTTATTTTCTGTTCGTCTTTATCCTTATCCTGCTTCTTTTTATTGTTTTACATTTTATATGCATTTGGTTTGTCATAATTGAGCTATAACTAATAAAAAGGTTACCGATATACAGTGGAATGTAAAAATGGAGCTTTATATGAAAAGATTTTATCTGATGATGCCTCTGCTCTTAACCTCATTTAGTTGGCAAGCGAATGGAGCGTCAGTGAGCGGTACGATTGATGTTTCAATTAACCTTGTACAAGGTTGTGTGATTAATGGAAATAATGCGGTAGATGCAGCTTCTGGCGTTGGCTTTGGCTCACTTGCCTTTGGAGACGTGCCTGCAATCTTCAGTGAACAAGATGGTGTGGTAAATGGTGGTAGTGCGACGGGTATTGAAGTGCTTTGTAGTAACGGTGTGACACCGACGTTTACATTGGGCACCGGATTGTATGATGCAAGTGCGACCGTTGGTACCTACGCGATGTCAAATGGCGCGCAATTTATTGATTATACGTTGTTTACCGACTCAGACCGAAGCACACAAATTATACAAGGTGGGACGGTAGCTCTGTCTGAATTTACTAGTGCAACATCGCAAACTATTGAGCTTTTTGCGAAAGCTTACGGTACGAGCAGCATTGCCGGTACATACTCCGATACCATCAGTGTGACGCTAAGCTGGTAAAACGTGACGCTGGTTGTTAGGGGCTTTTCACTTGTCGCGATGAGTTTGTGCTCTTTAACTGTGCTGGCTGATGCGACACAAACTTTTCAGGTGTCTGCCACCGTAGATACAGGTTGTTTGATTAACGGCGCAGTACAAGAAGAAAGCGCAACCCAAGCCGGGCAAATAGGCACGTTAGATTTTGGTGAGCATTCTTCAGTTTACGCGACGGAAGTACAAGGCAGCATCACTTACAGTTCATCACTCACATTAAGTTGTACTCCGGGTATTACGATGAATGTTTCCGTAAATGGCGGGATGAATGCATCGGACGGTGTACGTAAGCTAAAGCACAGTGAAGAAGCGACAACGGTAGATTACTTTTTGTTTCAGGATCTAAATTATACGCAGGTGCTTGATATTGACACGCAATATTCCGTCGATACCGACCAAGACCCAGATAATATTCAGTTTCCTATCTGGGCAAAGGCGACAATAAATGGGAATGAAATGGCTGGAATTTATATGGATACGCTTACGCTGACATTAGAGTGGTAAGTGAACTTTGGAGGGGTGAAATGGAATTCATACTCAAAAAACTATTATTAATAACCTTCCTTTTTGTTTTTTTCTCAAATGCCAATGCTAACTCATTATTAATTTGGCCGATTTACCCCAAAATATCAGAGGAGAGTAATGCAACATCACTTTGGATGGTAAATAAAGGCAGTGTTGATTCTTATTTACAGGTGAGAATTTTTAAGTGGGAACAAAACGAAGGAGAAGATAGTTATTCAAGTCAAAGCCAGTTAATTGCAACCCCTCCGTTTGTCAAAATTGAACCAGGTGAAAAGCAGTTAATCCGCATCATCAACCAAGATGAGGCCTCTGCGGGTAAGGAGTATGCATACCGAGTGATCATAGATGAATTACCGCCAACTCAAAACCCTCAAACAGAATTGACGGAAAATGAACTCGCTGTAAAAGTCCGAATGCGTTACTCGATACCTTTGTTTATTTACGGGAAAGGGCTGACTGATACTCAAAAACCAAACCGTGACAGTGAATTATGGGATGATTTACAGGCACAGTTTATTAAGAAAAATAATCAGCGTTTTGTTCACATTAAAAATTCAGGAAAACACCATGTTCGCTTAGTGAATTTACAATTGAACCTACCAAATAAAGATCCTGTCGTTATTTCCGATGGACTAGCTGGCTATATTCTTCCTGAACAGTATAAGGTTTGGTCTATTCCCCATAGTAATGTCAGACCCTTGAGTTTGAGCGCGAATATTGGAGGTAAACGTTACCAAATACCATTGAAGCAATAATGAATAGATTTAATACAATGAATGCTTTCTTTTGGTTGGTATTACTTAGCGTAACGTGGAGCAGTATTGGTCTTTGTGCAAATTCAGCAAACCACTTCTCTGAGCTACCGAGTCCTGAAAATTTCTCATTAGAAAAGTTTGAGAATATCAGCCTCAATCTGGAGTTGGTGATCAATCAAAGAGCAACAGGGCTTGTTGCGAAAGTTGAGCGAGTTGGCGATCAGTTCTTTTTGCTCCGGGAGGACCTCATTTCAGTTGGGGTTACCGCCAAGTCGTTGCCTGGAACCGAAGAGAGACTTGAGGTTACGTCTATCCCAGGTGTTAACGTGCGTTACTTGCAATCGTCATTGCAACTCGCAATTGACGTACCGCCTAATTGGTTACCGATGCAGAATTTATCAGCGCAGGATATGGGGCGATTTTCCCCGGCTCAGTTTGGGCGTGGTGGCCTGCTTAACTACAACGTATTTGGTGTGTACGAGAACGAAAGCCGACAAAAGGAGGTTTCTATCAATCATGAAGTCAGAGCCTTTTCTGAGTTTGGCGTTTTTTCTACTACCGGGATATTTAAATCTAACTTTCATCGCGATGTTCAGTCCCAGCAAAGCAGCCAGTACACTCGTTTTGATACGAGTTACGAGTACGTCAATCAAGAGAAGCGAATTCGTATGGAGGTAGGGGACTATATTGTTCGCCCTTTATCTTGGAGCCAACCAGTAAGACTGGCGGGTATTCAGTTGTCACATGATTTCTCTATGCGTCCGGATGTCGTGACGACGCCGTTACCTGCATTTTATGGTGAGGTCACAGCGCCCACTACGTTAGATTTGTTTATCAATGGCTTTAAAACTGACTCAATGAATGTTGGGCCCGGTCCTTTCATTATTAACGATATTCCAATGCTCTCTGGTGCTGGGGAAGCAACGGTAATTGCAACGGATGCTCAAGGTAAGCAAACGGTCATGACCAGCCCATTTTTTCTCTCTTCCGATCTACTCAAGACCGGATTTACATCTTACAGTGCGAGTATTGGTGCGATCAGAGAAAATTTCGGTAATGCATCTAACGACTATGGAGACGGTGGCGTGGTTACCGCTCTGCGTCATGGCATGACTGATTGGTTAACACTAGAAGCTCAAGCTGAAGCAAAAGATGACCTGATCGTTGCGGGGCTGGGCTTTGTCACCAATGCTTTCAACTTGGGTACGGTGGATGCCTCGTTTCGTGTGAGTAATTTTCAGGATCAATCTACCTCATATGCGCTAGGTTATAGTTATCAGTCTCGGCTGTTTAGCTTCGCTGCTCGAACTCAAGTAGAACAAGCCGACTTTTATACCTTATCTCATTTACCAAATTACGAAATGCTCGATGAAGGCAAGGACGCTTCACTCGCGTCGCGTCATCTATCACAAATCAATATGGGAGTCCGTTTGGGAGATTGGGGCTCACTTTCTGGTGGGTACTTTGATATTCAACAATCCGACTCAGATTCACGTACCCTAAACCTTACTTATAGCTACGCTCTGCCTTTTAATATCAATATGTCCCTTTCTTACAACCATAGTATTGGTGGTCAGAGTGTTACGTTGGCGCAATTCTCTCTACCTTTCAGTTCTTTGGGGGGAAGTTCGGGGCTAACGCTGAAAAGAGAGGACGATGGCGATGTGCGAGGTCGAGTGGGTTACAGCCGCCTCGCGCCAATACGAGGTGGGTGGGGCGTCAATTTAGCGCATGATATTAACGAACACCCAGAAAACCGTAAACAGGCCGATTTGACCTACCGTGCGTCATGGGCGCAGTTCAGAGCGGGGTTAAATGGCACCAGTGGCGACTATGATTATTTTGCGGAAATGGCAGGTTCGGTCTCTACATTGGATGGAGAAATATTCCCGGCGAATGAAGTGTATGACAGCTTTGCGGTAGTGAGCACCAGTGGTTTTGAAGGTATTCCGGTTAAATATGAAAATCAAATTGTCGGAGTGACAGACGATGAAGGTTACTTACTTGTTCCTTGGGCTACGGCGTATTACACCGCCAAATATGAAATCGATCCACTTAATTTACCTGCCAATGCTGCGTTTTCTGCGACAGAGCAGTTTGCTTCGATACATTCGGGCTACGGCTACCTGTTAGAGTTCCCAATAGAGCTACAAATTGCACTGAGCATGACGGTGGTAGACGAAAATCATTTGTTCCTTCCGATTGGTACATATGGCCGCTCAGAAACGGGCTTAACAAGCCAAATTGGTTGGGATGGTTTTACCTACTTTGAAGGCGTTGACCCAGGCCGCTACATTCAGTTTTATCCTCAAGGACAGCCGCCATGTAAAGTGTTTATTGAGGGGTTGTATCAGCGTGAGAGTCAAAAAATACAAACATTGCCTGAGCAGGTTTGTATCAAAGCCGAAGAAGAGACCGCACTATGATTTTGCGCCGCTGGCTTGCTAGCCTACTTCTCTTTTTCTCGTTCTCGACAATGGCTTGTCAGCTCACGGCGGCAACACCTTTAATCTTGTTTGGCAATGTTTCTTCGTTTACTGTTTCAAGCTCTCAGCAGCAAAGCTCAGCTCAGCCTCATGCGGGGATTACGTGTGACTTTTCTACACTTGTGTCTTTGTTAAGTGGCGACTACGTATCAGCAACGTTTAACAGTATAAATAATGGTTTGCTATTAAATGAGGATGATCCGAGTTCGGAGTTCAGCTATCAGATTTTTGGCGATCCAGGTCTTTCACAAGAGTATGTATTCGGCCAAACTTACAATTTTTTTGAAATTGGGTTACTCGATTTACTCGGGTTGTTTGGCACTCAAGCTGAGTTTCCGCTTTATGCTCGGACGGGAGTGGGCAGTAATCTTTCCGCCGGGACTTATAAAGACCAAATCACCGTATCCTGGATTTGGGATTACTGTAAGGGTATCGGGGTTCTAGGGGTATGCATTGGCCGCGCCAATGGCAGCGCTCAAAGCGTGATTACGGTTGAGTTGGAAGTGACCCCTGATTGTATGATCACGGCGCCAGATATTGATTTTGGTTCGTCCCCATTAGTGGCCGGTTTTGAGCCAGTCAGTCAGGTTATATCGTTAACTTGTACCAAGAATAGTTCCTTCTCCATTGGCTTGAATGACGGCCTAAATGCGTCCGGCGGTCAGCGGCGAATGATTTCTAGTGGTCACTATTTGGAGTATGAAATCTATAAGTCATCATCGATGGATCGCTGGGGAGGAACCAGTTCTGAACGTCGTGAACACAGTGACGTCGATACTGGCGGCTCCATTCCGGATGGTATCACGCCACAGAATTATAATTATCGCGCGCAGATACTAACCAGCCAAACGACCCCTCCTGCAGGTACTTACACCGACTCAATAATCGTTGACGTTCAATTTTGAGCATCATGTCAATTACATCATTAGAGGCTTCTATTCCAAAAATCTTTTGTAATCATAGTTTTCACTCTGTCACTGCTTAATTTTGTGAGATTAGTATGGCTTTATTCTCACGGAATTTAACTTTCAGAAATAAGGAAAATGATGAAGAAGTCACTAACAACATTAGGTTTGGCACTGGTATTTACAGGAACAGCTTATGCAGCAAGCTGGGGCTACGAGGGAAACCATGGACCTGCTCATTGGGGTGAGTTTGCATCTGAGTGCGCAAAAGGTCAAAACCAGAGCCCAATCAACATTGAATCGGCGACCGAAGCGAAGCTAGAAAAATTGAATTTCGACTACGAAGGTAAGGCAATTTCACTGCTGAACAACGGTCACACTTTACAGACTGGTTTAGAAGGTAAAAACACACTCACCATTGATGGTAAAGAGTTTACGTTGAAACAGTTCCACTTCCATACGCCATCTGAAAACCATGTGGACGGTAAAGAATACCCTCTAGAAGCACACTTTGTGCATGCCGACAAAGTAGGTCATCTAGCTGTTGTCGCGGTGTTCTTTAAACTGGGTGACGCGAACCCAGATCTAGCTAAGATGCTAGCTAACATTCCAACTAAAGATCAAGATGTTACCATCAAGGTTCCATTTGATGCGGATGCCCTTATCCCAAGTGATAAAGACTACTACCGCTTTAACGGCTCACTAACGACACCGCCATGCTCTGAAGGTGTACGTTGGTTGGTGATGAAAGAAGCACAAACTATTTCTCCTGAGCAGATAAAATCTTTTTCGGAAGTAATGGGGAAAAACAATCGCCCAATCCAACCGCTGAATGCACGTATGGTGTTAACGCAACAATAACCACTTCATGCGAAGAAAAATAAAAAGCCCGCTTAAACACAGCGGGCTTGATTATTTGGGTATTGGTGAGAACTAGAAGCCGTGATCTTCTTGCTCTTCCGCTTTTACCATTTGTATAGGATCAAGCTTAAGCGTCTGAGTAGGGAACGCGATATCTGCATCGTGTTCTTTAATGATGTTGATTACCTTAAGCAGTATGTCCTGCTTAACCTCATGGTATCTCACCCAATTCACGGTTTTAGTAAAGGTATAGATAAAGAAGTGCAACGATGATGGACCGAATGTATCGAAGTTGACGATAAGTGTTTGGCGTGCATCAATGTCTTTGTGATTTTTCAGCATTTCTTTTACCGCGGTGATAATTTGCGGCATTTTTTCAGCATCGTCGTAACGAAGTCCAATTTTTTCGTAGATACGTCGGTTCAGCATGCGAGATGGGTTTTCTACGACAATGCTGCTAAACACTGAGTTTGGCACATACAGTGGACGCTTATCGAAAGTTCGGATAATGGTCATACGCCAGCCAATGCGTTCTACCGTCCCTTCTATTTGTCGGTCTGGAGAACGGATCCAATCGCCAACTTTAAATGGACGATCGAAGTAGATCATAAGACCTCCAAAAAAGTTAGACAGCAAATCCTTCGCCGCTAAACCGACAATCAAACCACCAACACCACCGAAGGTAAGTAGGCCCGATAGTGACAGACCAAATGCCTGCATTACGGTTAGAATTCCGACGGTAATAAAGAACAGGCGCGCGACCTTAGCTATCGCTTGTACCGTTGTTTCATCTCGGTTCTTTTGTTCGAGAACATGCTCTTCAACATTGGTAATGAGCCGCATAACGGTCCATACGAAGATGCTGATGATTAAAATCAGTTTCAGCGTACTTAACCAGTTTATTTTATCGTTGAGCTCGCTCTCTAATATGATGCCGATAGAGACGGTTGCTGGCCAACACCAAATGAGTGTACTGACGGGCGCTTTTAGCGCATCAAGCAACATGTCATCCCAGTGGAAGGGCGTTTTCTCTACGAGCGCAGCGAGGCGAGAGCGGATCAGCCGCCAAGCTATCCAAGCTATAAAGCTAGCGAGCGTAATGAAAAGGACGCTCCCACTCCAATTTTGATGAGACGTTTCAATGTAGCTTTGTAATTCGGTAAACCACTGTGGCATATGTAACTTATTTCTAGTGAACCATGGAAGGAAAGGTAGCAGATATTACTCCTTCACCCCAGTGATTTCCTTTAAATCATTTACTTATGTCTAAACCGTCCGAGATGGACTTTTCCTTCCGATGACAAGAGAGTCACCTCAATGTTCTGTTGAGCGACCGCCTCATGCACGTTCAGAGGTATGCTAACAATGATTGAGGGTTGATATTTGGACGATCAATTATAACTTCTCTGACTTATCGCTAACATTTATCTTAAGTAAGTGTGAGAGTGTATTGGCTCTTGAATTAGCGGAGGCAGATATGGAATTTACAGAGCTGGATCGAAACGCGCTCTACGACATCTGGATGTCACAAAAAGCCAAAATGCACATCACTCAAATGGAAATGGCGAAGCGCCTTGGTTTGAGTCTACACGAGTTTTCTGGCTTGTTACGTGGTAATTCTCCACTGACGCTAGGTTTTGTAAAACAGCTATGCGAGCAGCTACATGTACGTCCTGGTCAGGTGATTCCGTCTTTGACGGAGCGTGATCTATCTGCATCTGGTACCGTTTATTTACAAAATCGTGTGACGGTGGATGGCGATATCAGTAACGTGTTTATCGACGGAAACCAAGTTGTGATCGAGTACGTTCACCAAGTTAGCTAGCTTGCTCGTCAAATTATCGGGTTGAAGAGCAATAAAAAAACGAGCCACTGTTGGCTCGTTTTTTCGTTTCTGTTTTGCTCGATTGCAAAGATTATGGGATTTTCACTAGCGAATCGCGTGAAAGATCCGCGATAGACTTAGCGCCAGTCAGCGTCATTGCTACACGCATTTCTTTATCGTACAGATCCAGTAGGTTTTCAACGCCTGCTCCGCCTTGTGCTGCCAATGCGTACACAAATGAACGGCCAAGAAGCGTACAGTCTGCACCAAGTGCGAGCATACGAACGACATCAAGACCAGTACGAATACCAGAGTCTACGAAGATCTTAAGATCACCTTTTACCGCATCCGCAATGCTTGGTAGTGCTTTAGCACTTGAAAGTACGCCATCTAACTGACGGCCACCATGGTTAGATACCACAATGCCATCTGCGCCGAAACGTACCGCATCTTTCGCGTCTTCTTCATCCAGAATGCCTTTGATAACCATTGGACCATCCCAAAAATCACGAATCCACTCAAGATCTTTCCAGGAGATAGAAGGGTCGAAGTTTGCGCCTAACCAGCCGATGTAATCTTCTAGCTTTGTTGGTTCGCCACGATAAGTTGAGATGTTACCTAAGTCGTGCGGTTTACCAAGTAGACCCACATCCAGCGCCCAGCTTGGGTGGCGCATCGCCTGGAATACACGACGCATGGCTGCGTTAGGACCACTCATACCTGAGTGCATGTCACGGTAACGTGCGCCAGGAACTGGCATATCAACGGTAAACACCAGCGTTGTTACGCCTGCTGCTTTTGCACGCTCAAGTACGTTTTTCATAAAGCCACGGTCTTTAAGCACGTAAAGCTGGAACCACATTGGACGTTCAATTGCAGGTGCGACTTCTTCAATCGGACAAACCGAAACAGTCGACATAGTAAATGGGATGCCTTTTTTCTCGGCTGCTTTTGCTGCTTGTACCTCGCCTCGGCGCGCGTACATACCAGTTAGACCAACAGGAGCTAGCGCGATTGGCATTGCCAGTTTCTCACCGAAGATCTCGGTTTCGAGGCTCAAATCTGTCATATCGCGTAGGACGCGTTGGCGAAGAGCGACATCACCTAAATCGTCAGTATTACGCTTCAGCGTGCGTTCGTCGTAAGAGCCGCCATCAATATAATGGAATAGAAACGGGGGAAGCTTGGCTTTCGCGGCAGCGCGGTAGTCAGTAGAAGCTGAGATAATCATAATGGTGTCCTAGCGGTTATTCTAAGCAAAGTTGTGGAGCAATTTGCTCTTTCGTTGAGCCTTCATCGCAAAGCAGTGAAGACATCAAAATGAGTATAGTTACCTATGGTTCACTTACGTTTGAATCGGTGATGTTGGTAACCCATTTACATAATTGGTTGAAAAATTTTGTTAAATCACTCAATCAGTTATGCAAACTGGAAAGGGTGACACAGCTGTCGGGGGAATTGATGTAGCAAGCTAAATCAACATGTCGGGGTAGTAGTGCAGACAGCTGTGTCAAATTAGGCAGGGTTGTAAACCCTGCATTTCGCGTTACTTCATTAAGACATCTGTCATTTGGAAGCCATAAATCAGCACCAATCCAATAATGCCTGTCATTACAATGTAGTAGAACGTAGGGATAATCGTCTTACGCAATGTTGCGCCTTCTCGACCAAGCAAACCTACCGTGGCTGATGCGGCAACAACGTTGTGAATCGCAATCATGTTACCTGCAGCAGCACCGACGGCCTGGAGTGATACAACAATCACACTCGAAATAGACAACGTTTGTGCCACTTCGAATTGGAACTGGCTGAACATCATATTTGATACCGTGTTTGAGCCAGCGATGAACGCACCCAGTGCACCAACGGTGGCACTCAGCGCTGGGAACGCAGAACCAACAAGGTCAGAGGCGAAGTTTGCGGTTGTGACGGGCATACTTGCTAGGTCAGCACCGTTGATGCCTGAGTTGATAAAGATACGAACCATCGGAATGGTAAATACCAAGACAAAACCCGCCCCAATCAGTGTTTTGCTTGACTCGCCAAACGCTTCACGCAATGGCTTTACACTACCGCTTTGTAACATTGCAGCAAGTAGTGCGACAAACACCAGAATGCCACCAGGAAGGTATAACGGCTGAATCGCAGCGCTAACGCCAGTCTCACCAAGAATGTTGCTGAACGATAAACTTACGCTTTGTACAAAGCCTTTCAGCTCGGGGCTTACGCGGCTTGCGACGAGAATAACTGCCAGCATTACATATGGAACCCAAGCTTTTACGATGCTCATTGGCTTGCCCGGATTGTCGTTTAGATCGACTTTTAGCGAACCTAACCACTCTGCAGGCCATTTGTCTTCGCTTTCGAAATCCCACTTAGTCTTTGGTACTAAGAAGCCTTTTTTCGCTGCGGTAACAACGATAGACAGACCAACCAAACCACCGATAAGTGAAGGGAACTCTGCGCCCAAGAATACGCCGGTTAACGCGTATGGAACGGTGAAAGAGACACCAGCGAATAACGCAAATGGTAGAATATCCAGGCCTTCACTCCAGCTTCTGTTCTTGCCGAAGAAACGTGTTAACATCATCGCCATTAATACCGGGATCATCGTACCTACGACTGCGTGAATGACAGCAACGTGCGCTGTGATATCTTGCAGGTACATTTCCCACGTTGCACCTTGTGCGGCCAACGACTCACTGATGTTATGCGTGTCTAAACCTTTGTTTACACCTACGATGATAGGCGTTCCTACCGCGCCGAATGAAACAGGCGTTGACTGAATCATCATGCCCATTAGGACAGCGGCTAGCGCAGGGAAGCCGATTGCAACCAGTAGTGGTGCAGCGATTGCTGCCGGGGTACCGAACCCAGATGCGCCTTCAATGAACGAGCCAAAGCACCAAGCAATGATGATGGCTTGTACACGGCGGTCAGCCGAAATATCGGTAAATCCATTACGGATTGTGGTGATCGCTCCAGTGTGTTTTAAAGTGTTGAGCAAGAAGATGGCACCAAACACGATCCATAGAACAGAGACAGTAATGCCGAGTCCTTGGAATACGGAAGCCAGTACGCGATTGGCTGACATATCCCAAAACATAAGTGCGATAGCGACGGTTAGACCGAACGCAACAGGCATGGCTTTTTTAGCAGGCCAGTTGAGACCAACCAATAAGATGGCGGCAACAACAATTGGCGAAAATGCCACTAGGGCAAGTAGGGTTTCACTCATTTGTACATCCTTCGTACGCTGACTTCTCGAACGGTGTCAATCCGCTGTAGAGGTGACTTTTTGTTGTAATGGTTTTGTTAATTTGGCGTGAATTTACTCCTTTATTTTTTGTTGATATAGGGAAATAATGAAAATAATTAATTCCAAAAGTGACATAATGGTATGAGAGCAGACGACTTAATCCTATTTTCTCAAGTAATCGAACTTGGCAGCTTTAGTAAGGTTGCAGAGGCAAATAACCTTACAAATTCGGTAGTTAGCAAAAGAATGGCGAGGTTGGAGGAAGAAATAGGGGCTCAGCTATTATATCGAACAACGCGCAAATTAACCTTGACCGAGGCAGGTAAGGTGTTACTCCACAGTGCTAAAAATGTGAAGCAGGCCACTCAGGAGGCTATGGATGCTGTTGCAGGCTTTGGAGAGAATGTGAGCGGTCATATAAAAATGTCCGTGCCGTGTATCTCTGGAGATTTGATACTTGCTGATGCTGTTGCCGAGTTTTGTAACCTTCATCCGGGTCTGACCGTGGACATGTCATTGGATAACCGCTTTGTCGATTTAGTGGCTGATGGTTACGACTTAGTCATTCGAACTGGCTACCTAGCCGACTCCAGTTTGATCGCACGACATATTCTCGATTCCCAATGGGTGGTATGCGCGTCCCCTTCATATATCGCTAAAAATGGGAAACCGATCGAGCCGATTGATCTCACCACGCACAATTGTCTGCAATACGCTTACCAAACCACAGGTGCAACGGATTGGGAGTTTAAAGGAGAAGATGGCAATTACATCGTCAAAGTATCGGGCTGCTTTTCTACTGATAACGCGACCGCATTACGTAAAGCCGCTCTGGGCGGCCATGGTATAGCTTACGTCCCGCGATGCTTGGTGTATCATGATATTCGCAATGGCCAACTGGTGGATATTTTTCCTGAACTAGTGGGTAAAAAGTTGGGTATCTATGCGGTGTACCCGTTTACTCGTCAACCACCGAATAAAGTGAAACTGCTTATTGAGCACATTCGTGATCGTTACTTAACGATATCTCATTATTTCTAGTTCCTTCATAGATTTAAAACAATGTCATTGAAATCAAAATTGGGTGCTCTAAGGTAATCACCGCTATAAAACGATTGAAGATAAACAACTTAATAAAAACAACGGAGTAACACGGACGTTATGCATTACCCAAAAACACGTAAAGATTCTGTCGTGGACACTTATTTTGGTCACGACATTACCGACCCTTATCGCTGGTTAGAAGATGATCGCAGTGAAGAAACCGCTCAATGGGTTTCGGGTCAAAATTCGGTCACCTTCGATTTCCTTGGTCAGATACCGTACCGCCAACAAATCCGTGACTTAGTGGCGAAGAGTCAAAACTACGAAAAATATTCCCAGCCATTTGTACGTGGTGACTACACCTACTTCTACAAAAACGACGGTTTGCAAAACCAAAGCGTATTGTATCGACGTAAAGGCGAGGGAGAAGCCGAGGTTTTCCTTGATCCAAATACTTTCTCCGAAGAGGGCACGACCTCTCTTGGCGAAGTCAGCTTCTCTAAAGACTACCGTTTGGTCGCGTATTCCATCTCGGAAGGGGGCAGTGATTGGCGTAAGATCTTTGTCATTGATACGGAAACCAAAGAACAGTTAGAGCCTGAGATTGTTGATGCGAAGTTTACGTCGATTTCTTGGCTGGGCAGCAAAGGCTTCTATTACTCAAGCTACGATAAGCCGCAAGGCAGTGAGTTGTCTGCTCGAAC
This sequence comes from Vibrio sp. Vb2880, assembly GCF_033337975.1. Taxonomy (NCBI): domain Bacteria; kingdom Pseudomonadati; phylum Pseudomonadota; class Gammaproteobacteria; order Vibrionales; family Vibrionaceae; genus Vibrio; species Vibrio sp. Vb2880. Next base: position 52,392 of record NZ_JAWORT010000001.1, on the reverse strand, counting down.
TGAGCATCACAAGCTTTATTATCATGAACTTGGTACCCCTCAATCTGAAGATAAAGTGATTTTTGGTGAGTTGGATACGCAAGTTCATCGTTATGTGTCTGGTACGACGACGACAGATGATCGCTTCCTCATTATTTCTGGCGCAGAATCTACATCGGGTAATCGTCTGTTTTATATCGATTTACAGTCTGACTCCCAAGCAATTGTGACGCTGCGCGATACAACGCAAGGCGACACCTACTTAATTGATAGCCAAGACGCAACCTTGCTGCTTTACACCAACCTAGACGCGCCGAATGGCAAAGTTGTCAGCTACAACACTCAGACAGAACAATGGGCTGACGTGATTGCTGAACAAGAACAGCCGTTAGAAATCAGCAAAGGTGGCGGTTATCTGTTTGCGACTTATATGGTAGATGTGCTTTCTAAAGTGCAGCAGTTTAACTACCAAGGTGAGTGGATTCGAGATGTACAATTGCCGGGAGAAGGCACGGCTTATGGTCTGGCGGGTAAAAAAGAAGAAACCACACTTTATTACACATTCACTAACTACGTGACGCCTCCGACGATCTTCTCATTTGATGTCGAATCTGGTGGATCGACACTGTTTCAGGAATCAAAGGCACCGTTCGATCGTAATGAGTATGAATCAAAACAGGTGTTTTACACCTCAAAAGACGGCACGCAAGTTCCGATGATCATTTCATACAAGAAGGGCGTTGCACTTGATGGTAGAGCACCAACCATGTTGTATGGTTACGGCGGTTTTAACATCAGCCTTACTCCAATGTTTTCTGGCAATGTAGCCAACTGGCTAGAGTTGGGTGGTATATACGCTGTCGCCAACATGCGAGGCGGCGGTGAATACGGTAAAGCCTGGCACAACGCAGGCACTCAGCAGCAAAAGCAAAACGTGTTTGATGACTTTATTGCGGCGGCGGAATACCTGATTGAAAACGACTACACTAGCTCGGACCGCCTAGCGATTCGCGGTGGTTCTAATGGTGGTTTGTTAGTTGGAGCGTGTATGACGCAACGCCCTGAACTATTCAAAGTCGCGCTGCCTGCGGTTGGCGTGCTTGATATGCTGCGTTATCACACGTTTACTTCTGGAGAAGGCTGGAAGTATGACTATGGCACGTCGGAGCAAAGTGAAGCGATGTTCCAATACTTGCTTGGTTACTCTCCTGTTCACAATGTAAAAGAAGGCGTGCAATATCCTGCTACCTTGGTGACAACTGCTGATCACGACGACCGAGTTGTGCCAGCACATTCGTACAAATTTATTGCGGAGCTGCAAGACAAGCAGCAAGGCGCTAATCCAGTATTGATACGCATTGATGTTAATGCCGGTCATGGTGCAGGAATGCCGCTGAGTAAGCAAATTGACCTCACCACAGACGTGTATGCATTTACGTTACATAATATGGGTATTGAGTCGATTTAATGCCCTAGTTGTTAGAAACTTCTGAGAATAAAAAAATGCCGCGACAGTGTCGCGGCATTTTTCATGGTTGGGGGAACTCAATTCATACTGTTTGCCAGTATTTGAGCCAGGTTGACTAAGTCTGACTCTTGAACCAACCAGTCTCGGCGGCCAAACCGAAAGGCAGCTACGCCATTCTTAAGACAAGATGAATTTATCACCTTTTCTTAATCCTAGTTTATGAATATGAAACTGTGATGAACCTAAGCCGCATTGTGCTGATTTTCACTGTTTTCAAGATCAAATGAGGCATCTATCAGTTTTTTCGTGTAGTCATTTTTAGGGTTTTGGAAAATCTTTTCGGCCGTACCTTGTTCCATGACCTCGCCCTTTTGCATGACTAGAACACGATCAGAGAGTGCTTTAACTACTGATAGATCGTGGCTAATAAACAAGTAGCCAATATTGTGTTTTTTCTGCAAATCTTTCAGAAGGTCAATCACTGTCAGTTGCACCGAGCGGTCTAATGCAGAGGTTGGCTCATCAAGCAGAATAAACGAAGGTTCAAGGATCAGTGCTCGCGCGATAGCAATACGCTGACGCTGGCCTCCTGAAAACTCGTGCGGATAACGGTTGATGGACGCGGGATCTAAGCGGACCTCACGGAGCACGTCGCGTGCTTTCTGCATACGTTCTTTTTTACTCAACATTGGTTGGTGGACAGTTAATCCTTCTGTGATGATCTCGCCGATAGTCATACGAGGAGAAAGCGAACCATAAGGGTCTTGGAATACCATCTGAACGTCTTTTTTCAGCTCAAAACGTTCTTTGTTTGTCAGCAAGGCTATATCTTGGCCTTTATATTCTATTTTGCCAGTTGAGGGCAGTAGACCTATCAAAGCTCGGCCGAGTGTAGACTTACCTGAACCGGACTCCCCAACGATCCCGAGGGTCTCTCCTTGTTTAAGCTCAAGAGAAATGCCTTTTACCGCTTCGAAGTACTCATTCTTGCTCGCAATAAAATGCGACTTTACCAAGAATTTGACTCGTATATCGTCGGCCTTTAACAGCTGCGTAGCACTTTCGCTAATAGGCTCCTTACTGCCTTTAGGAATCGAGTTGATTAGCATACGTGTGTATTCGTGCTTTGGGTCCTCGAAGAGTGTTTGCGTTTCGCCTTCTTCGACGACTTCTCCTTTACACATCACAATGACACGATCTGCAAAGTGTTTTACGACGCCTAAGTCATGAGTAATAAATAGGATTGCCATGCCCATCTGAGCCTGAATTTCTTTAATCAGGTGCAACACTTCTGCTTGAACCGTGACATCCAACGCTGTTGTAGGTTCGTCGGCGATCAAAATATCGGGCTCGTTAATCAGTGCCATCGCAATCATGATGCGTTGCAATTGACCACCAGAAAATTCGTGTGGGTACTTGTTGTACGCTTTTTCTGGGTTTGGCATATGAACCAATTCAAACAGCTCTAACACCTTTGCTTTTGCTGTTCGTCTGTCGACCGGGCGGTGACACATGATGGCCTCAGCGACTTGGATACCCACCCGCATGTACGGGTTTAGTGAGGTCATCGGCTCTTGAAAAATCATGCCAATGCGATCACCGCGAATACTTTGCATTTCACGCTCTGTTTTATCCAAGATGGAGCTACCCTCAAACATGATGGATGAGCTTTCATGCAAAATAGCGTTGTCTGGCAATAGTTTCATCAGTGCATTGGTTGATACTGACTTGCCAGAGCCAGATTCGCCAACGATGGACAGCGTCTCGCCTGCTTTTAAATCGAAGCTAACATTCTTTACTGCATCGACGATCCCATCGTTTGTCGTAAAGCTGACTGATAGGTTGTTCACCGAAAGAATGGTTTTAGAAGACATCACAGATCCTTGTGGTTGATAAAGCAAATGATACTCAAGCAATGGACAGCACAAACCTAGTTGGCCTCAATACTTGAGCTTTAGATTAATTATACAGGTGAGAAGGCGAAGATTTTGCCGAACTCATTGCTTGCAAATGTAAGAACTGCTCATGCGCGCGCGTTACGTGCTCGAGTTCTATCATCCATTGAGCATTACGTTGGGCAGAGCAAAATGCCGCCATGTGAGCTAACAAGTCTTCGCTCTGTTGACCAAGTAGGTGACCTACGCGCTCAATCAGTTCATGGCTCTCTAGCTGCAAAAATTGAAATAGCGCGTAAGTTTGATTGAGTATTGAGAACGCATCATGTTGTAAGCCGAGTTTGTTGAGAATCTCTGATTGCGTCACGCTGGCATCTCTAAGCCCCGTAATGAGACATACAAACTGGCAAGGTTTAGTTTGTGCATTTTCTAGCGCTAGATGAATGTGGTTGGGTAGATTGTTGAGCACGTCGTCATATAAACGATGAGCTTCTGGCCAATGGCCTTGTTCCATCAGTTGCTCCGCTTTTAAGTAGCGCATCCAGCATTGCTCAATATTCATATCCATCTCCACAACATTTGATTTGTTTAGATATTAAATGAAATTGATTATCAATTGCAAGTGCGTGTTAATATCACTTATGTGTTCATAAAATGTCCAATCAATCTAGGGTGGAAGGTAAATCACTTAAAATTAAGCAAATAATCTCTACACTCAAATAACGAAAATAAGAAAAAAGGAAGTGGATATGGCAATACTAAGATTGGAAGCTAAGCAGCTATATTCTGTAGCAGATCTAGAGAATATGCCATGTAAGTCGACCAAGGAGTTACCTCCAATTGATGAAATCGTGGGCCAAGAGCGCGCGCAAAAAGCGGTCGAGTTTGCGATGTCCATCAAAGAGAAAGGGTATAACATCTACGCCATTGGTCAGAATGGGCTAGGTAAACGCACCATGATCTTGCGCTATCTGAATCGTCACCAGCACGATGCAGCAGCCCTGTTTGATTGGTGTTACGTTGCGAACTTTGAGGATACCCGTACACCAAAGGTATTAAAGCTGCCTTGTGGTATCGGAAATAAGCTACGTGTTGATATTGAAGCTTTAATGGGCAAATTATTGAATGCTTTACCCCTAGCATTCGACAATGAAATGTACTTTAGCCGCGCTGAGCGATTAAAAAATCAATTGGCAGCTAAGCAACAAAACGAGCTGGATCGTATTAGTCGAGAGGCAAAAGAAAAAGGCATCAGCCTAACACTGACTACACAGGGGGATTATCAGTTTGTCGCCATGAACGGTGATGAGCTTCATACGGAAGAGTCTTTTGATGCACTAAGCAAAAAAGAACAAGAGCAATTCAGCGATGCTATTGATGAACTCGAAGTGCGATTGCGCTCGATGGTTCGTGAGCTTACGGAGTGGGAAGAGACATACAGCGATAAAATCAAAAAGCTCAATGATGAAGTGACGCTTGATGTGATTACTCACTTCATCAAAAAACTCAAAGTGGATTACGCGCAATATTCCGAAATCAAAACCTACTTAACTGAGCTGCAAAAAGATATTGTTGAAAACGCAGATATCTTCCTTGACCAAAGTGGCGAGCAAGGCGAAATTGCGACGGCATCCTTGGATAAAAAATTGCCACGTCGTTATAAAGTGAACGTCTTGGTAAGCCGTAAAAGCAGCGAATTTCCTATCGTTGTTGAAGAAAATCCCAACTATCATTCACTCTTCGGGTCGATTGAGACTGCCACTTTCAAGGGAACGGTGTTTACCGACTTCTCGCTGATTCGCGCAGGGAGCTTGCATAAGGCGAATGGCGGCGTTCTATTAATGGATGCTCAGAAAGTACTTGAACAGCCTTACGTTTGGGATGGTTTGAAGCGCGCATTGCGTGCTCGTCAATTGAGTTTTACGTCTCTAGAAAAAGAAGTCACATTGACGGGGGCGGTATCACTCGATCCTGAACCGATTCCGCTTGATATCAAAATTATCTTATTTGGTGATTACCGAACTTACCAATTACTCCAACATTACGATCCAGAGTTCAGCGAGTTGTTCCGTGTGACGGCAGATTTCGAAGACGAAATGAAACGTACGCCGGAGTCTGAGCTGCATTACGCGCGCTTTATCTCTAGCGTGGTGCATGACAACAATATGCTGCATTGCGATCGCAAAGCCATTGCTCGGATCATCGAATACAGCTCACGTTTGTCTGGCGACCAATCCAAGCTATCTCTACATTCGGCTAATATCGCCAACTTGCTTCGAGAGTCGAACTACGTGGCTCGTCAAGCTAACTCTAACATGATCCGTATTGGGCATGTTGAAGAGGCGCTCAATAACCAAGAAATGCGAGTAAGCCGATTACGCGATAACGTAATGGAAACCTTTATTAACGGCACAACGCTGATTCGCACCGAAGGAGAAGCCGTAGGCCAAGTGAACGCACTTTCGGTATTGAGCACTAGTGACTACATGTTTGGTGCACCGAATCGCATCACAGCGACGACGTGTTACGGTGATGGGGATGTTATCGATATCGAGCGCAGCGTGGATTTGGGTGGCAGTATTCACTCTAAGGGCGTAATGATTTTGTCTGCCTATTTATCTTCCGTATTTGGTAAAACGGCACGAGTGCCATTAACGACAACCATTACCTTTGAGCAATCTTATGGTGGTGTTGATGGTGATAGTGCCAGCATGGCTGAGTTATGTGCGGTTGTGTCTGCTTTTTCAAAGCAACCAAACCGACAAGACATTGCGATAACAGGGTCGATGAATCAATTTGGCCAAGCTCAGCCTATTGGTGGCGTAAACGAAAAGATCGAAGGATTTTATGATGTGTGTGTAATTAAAGGTCGTCATGACGGGCAGGGGGTCATTATTCCGCGCTCTAATGTTCACAATCTAATGCTTCGTTCCGACATCGTGAAAGCAGTCGAAAAAGGCGAGTTTAATATTTGGGCGATTGACCATGTTACTGAAGCTATCGAATTGTTTACGGGGAAAGTTGCTGGTGAGCCAACCGATGAAGGCTCTTATCCAATCGATACCATTTTTGGCCTTGCTCAAGCCAAGCTCAATTCGTTGAGAAAATAGGCTGAAACCGTCCTAAATGTGAATGTATCTCATCATAAGTGATCATAATTTATCATAACGACAATATCCCGACGCCACTGTCGGGATATTGTCAATAACAGATTGAAAATGGAGAGTTTTTGTACTAGACAAAAGTGTGATCGACCTCTAATATTCGCCACTTGTTTATTCGTCTGGGATTTATCCCGTCGCAAGGAAGCATAGATATTCAAACTGCCGAAAAGTAACGTTGTTATAAGCACTGCTCGAGTTTGTTTGGATATAGACATCACGCATACAACTGAGGCCCTGTCATGCAGTTATCACTGAAAAATTTGTCAGTACGAACGCAAATTTTGGTTCCGGTATTATTTACCGCGATTGTTTTGTTTATTGCTCTTTGGATTACTAAAAACAATCTTCAAGCAGAGCAAGATGTTATTGCTTCCAACCAAGAGTCTTTGGTTTTTCACAAAGACACATTGGCGAGTATTGACGACCAAATTTACCCTCTGCGCATAAGCGCGGTTTACGCTATTTACGATGCTTCTCGTCGTGAGAATTTTCTAACCGAATTGAAAGAAGGCTTAAAGCAAGTTGATGCCGATTTAAGCGCAATTGAAGCCCGAAACCTATTCCGTGACGATGCCGTTAAAGTTCGCCAAGCAATTGAATCCTATGTGCGATATTCAGAGCGCTCAGTTGCTTTCTTCAACCAATACGATCAAGGTTTGAAATCGGATAGCGAGTACCGTGCATTTGTCAAAGAGTATCGCAATGTTGGCCGAGAAATGGTCCAACAAATTAACACGCTATCAAAGCATGTAAACGAGCAAGCTGAACAATCTACTATCAGAAGTCATCAGCAAAATGAGCGTGTGCAAAATAACGCTATGTTGACAGTTTTAGCGGTATTTGCTTTCTCATTGATAGGCGCTTGGTTCCTATCTGGCATGATTGTTACACCAATCCAAAAGCTGCAAGAAGTGATGCGTCAGTTAGCAATGGGTAATCTATCAGTACGTGCAGATGTCGATGGGGACAATGAGATCTCTAAGCTGAGCAAAGATGTAAACCAAACCGCAGAGCAGTTATACAACACTGTGGACCAGTTAACCCGTATTAGTGAGGAAGTTGCGTCTGCATCGACCGAATTAGCTGCGGTAATGACGCAAGCGGAAGCGAACGCTCAACAAGAGTTGGCGGAGATCGAGCAAGTTGCATCTGCGGTTAACGAGCTTGCAAGTACTGCGAATAATGTGAGTGATAACGCGACCTCTGCTGACGCAACAGCGCGTGAAGCTGATGGACTTGCTCAATCAGGTTTGGCTATCTTCCAAGAAAGTGCGGAAGCAAGTGCGCAAATGTCTCAAGCATTGAACGATGCAGCGCAAGTTGTTTTGCGTCTAAAAGAGCAATCTGTACAGATCAACGATGTTATTGAAGTGATTCGTGGCGTATCTGAGCAGACCAACTTGCTAGCATTGAATGCTGCGATTGAAGCGGCGCGAGCTGGTGAGTCTGGTCGTGGTTTTGCGGTAGTAGCTGATGAAGTACGCATGCTAGCAGCGCGTACTCAAGACTCGACACAAGAGATCCAAACGATCATTGAAGAGCTTCAAGCGCAGTCTGGGCTTGCGAATGACAGTATGCAAGTCAGCCTTGATATGCTTAGCCGCAACAACGAGCTGACGCAACAAGCGAATGAAGCGTTGGTTGGAATTACCGAGTCGGTCGCCAACATCAACGATTCAAACACGCAAGTAGCAACCGCAGCCGAAGAGCAGTCTCAAGTTACTCAAGATATCAATCGCAACGTGGTTAACATGTCGGAGCTTGTAAACCAAAACGTAGCGGGCATCAGCCAGAGTGCAAGTGCGAGTACTGAGCTTTCATTACTTGCAGAGAAGCAGAAAGAGCAATTAAGTTTCTTTAAGCTTTAATTCATCATCTACTTATCAAATCTCTAAATCCCTGAGTGAATGCTCAGGGATTTTTTTGTTTGTAATAATCGGATTTATTATCAATAAGTCTATCTAAAACAGTCAGTTAACAAGATTTTTTGCGGGCAATATCACGTTTTGTGATATTGTTTTTACATTTTTTTCGTCAATTTTTTTTTGACGCGAACATTTTTTTTAACTCAACCGATAACTTGATGGTTGAGAGGTATTCATATCGTCATTTTAAGTGGTGTTTTCTTCTATAAGTGCTGTTTATTCAACACGTTGCGTGAAAAATAACAGCTGCTACTATGCCGCCAGTTTTCTCGTTGGTACAGAAAAGTCCTGTTTTTCTGGTGAGAAAACACATATAAAACAATGATATGGAAAATAACAATGAAATTAAAAACTTTAGCTGTAGCAGTGGCGCTAATGGCATCAGGATCTCAAGTTGTCGCTTCAGAACTATACAACCAAGATGGCACTTCTCTTGAGATGGGCGGCCGCGCTGAAGCGCGTCTTTCTATGATGGATGGTAAGGCAGAAGACCGTACTCGCATCCGTCTTAACTTCCTAGGCAAACAGGAAATCAATGAAAACCTATACGGCGTTGGTTTTTGGGAAGGTGAGTTCAAAACAAAAGAAGAAGGTGCCGTAGATAACAATAGTGATCTTGAAACTCGTTACGCTTATGCGGGGCTGGGTGGCAAATACGGTGAAGTAACTTACGGTAAAAACGACGGCGCACTAGTGGTTCTTACTGACTTTACTGACATTATGGCTTACCACGGTAACACAGCAGCACTTAAACTGCCTGTTTCTGACCGTACAGATAACATGCTGTCTTACAAAGGCCAATTCGAGCAACTAGCTGTACGTGCTAGCTACCGTTTTGCTGATCGCACAACAGATGCACAAGGCTTTACAGACAACGAGGAAGATGGCTTCTCTCTATCTGGTGTTTACGCGTTTGCTAACACTGGTTTTGAACTAGGTGCTGGTTACGCAGATCAAAACGACAGCGATGAGTTCATGCTGGTAGCTGCATACTCTGTAGGTGACTTCTACTTCGCTGGTAACTACACTGGCGCGGATATGGATGTTGCAGGTAAGACTTTTGATTACAAAGGCTACGAACTAGCCGCTGCTTACACTATGGGTCAAACTGTATTCACTTCTACGTTCAACAAAGGTGAACTAGAAGACGCAGATACTGTAGAAAACCTAGCTGTTGATGTAACTTACTACTTCAAGCCTAACTTCCGTGGCTACGCATCATACAACTTCGATCTAATGGATAACGAAGGCGCGGCTGAAAAAGATGAGCTAGCGCTAGGTCTACGTTACGACTTCTAAGTCATGACTCTTATCTAAGATACTGCCTTATTCTTAGTAAATAAAACCCCTTACTGAAAAGTAAGGGGTTTCTTGTTTTCTAGCACTTCAAAGCTTCTTGATAAGCGATAGGGGTTATCAAATCTATCTTTTTAGTGTGAGCTTAGTACCATCAAATTTGAGGTGACTGAGGAGGTTTTTAGCGTTGTTTTTACCAACCTCATCAAACTCCATTCCGTAGCGAGCATAGTGCGTTGATTTTTGTAAATTACAAATACGACCTCGCAACGGCGCTAGCATACGACTTTCTCCGGGCATCGTTAGATCCAATGAAACGTGGTCACCAACCTGAAGTGGTCGGCTCATCGGTGATGTTACAAAACGACAGCCACTACGAGATAAATCTCTTATTTCGCATTCAGTTCGATAGGCTTCTAAACAAACACGCGCTGTCAAGTTTACTTCGTAACGCACTTCTTTGCGAAGCTGAAAGACCTGCATAGTGTTGGGTAGGCCTAGCACCAAAATTGGGTACGGATCGCCTAGTCGATGCTGTAATTGGGCCCGAAATGGGATAACGGCCCCTTCACCTCGATGAGAGTAGGCTTTTACATTGATCCAAAAGCCTTCCTGAAAATAGAACTTCAAGTCTTCATCGGAGATGTTCGGAACCTCTATCAATGCAGTATTATTTGAGTGACAGCCAACAAATGTGCTGGTTGTAATAAACTTTGTACCAACAGGGGTGGTGACGTTTAAGCTCACTTCACTGCCGTGTTCGACCATTGCCATTGCATCGGTGCTATTTAATGTACTTGCCTGACGTTCTGGTGCCTTCTTGCTTTGCAGAGGTAGCTTGCCGTCTCTGGCAATTGGGCTCATATTTCTCATTATAATTGTCGTACCTGATGTAAGAAGGTAATCGCGTGAGGCGAAGCAGCACTCTCGCATGGTATCGATTTTATTCAGTGATATAGTTTGATTCAATCAATCTGTAACAAAAATTAGAGAGCAAGATATGCATAAAGTAACTCATGAGACCACGAATAGTACATTCTGGGTTGATTTAGAGCAGGGTTATAAAGCCAAGGTGATTTATCAGCTTAAGGGTAATGTCATGCACATTACATCAACGGTTGTTCCTGAAGCACTGCGAGGTAAGGGGTACGGAAAAGTGATGATGGAAGCGGTGTTGCCAGAAATTGAGTCACTCGGTTATCAAATCAAACCAGTTTGCCCATATGTTATTCACTACATGGAGAAGAACCAAACGTGGTCACATCTGCTCACATGATGAGTAACAACCACCAACGCTACCAAAATATTGGCCAGGAACTCAATCTAGGTAATTACCGCTCTGTAGAAGTCATACAATCGCTATGGGGAGGCTATGGAGAGTTAGTCCGAGTTACTTATTCTACTCGTTCGGTGATCATTAAGCATGTAAAACTCCCTAAGCCTTCAGAGCATCCTAGAGGCTGGAATACGGACCGTTCTCATCAAAGAAAGTTGCACTCTTATCAGGTGGAAGTGAATTGGTATGAGTATTTTTCCGGAGGGGTGGATACTCGCTGCCGAGTACCGCAAGGTCTAAAAACGTTCCAATCGGAGAATGAATGGCTCATTGTGATGGAAGATCTCGCCGAGGTGGGCTTTCCAAAAGTCATCACAGATGCACAGCTAAAGCATCTACAAGCCTGCCTCACTTGGTTGGCGAACTTTCATGCGCGATACATCGATGTTCGTTCTGATAAGTTGTGGCATATCGGTACATACTGGCACTTAGCAACCAGACCCGACGAGCTTGAAGCATTGCAAGACACTGAGCTACAAAATGCGGCTCAATTGATTGATCAAACGCTTTCGCAAGCTAAGTTTAAAACACTAGTACACGGTGATGCCAAATTGGCGAACTTCTGTTTTGATGAAGAAGAATCAAACGTTGCTGCGGTTGACTTGCAATACGTTGGATGTGGGTGTGCCATGAAAGATGTGGCACTGTTTATGAGTAGTGCCGTTAAGCCAGAACGTTGTGCAGAGATGGAAGTTTGGGTCTTGGATACGTATTTCGCTCAGTTGCAACAGGCATTAATGGTTTATCAGCCGAATCTTGACCCCGATGAAGTCGAGCATGAATGGCGTCCTTTGTTTGCGGTAGCGTGGGCTGACTTTCAGCGCTTTGTGAAAGGTTGGAGTCCTGACCACTGGAAGATCAATCCCTACACAGAAGCATTGACTCGCAGAGCGTTGGCTTACTTACGAAAGTGAGTCGAAGTTTAAAAAGAAAAGCCTCCAACTAGTAGGAGGCTTTTCTTTATTTTTTACTTGGTCTGATACGTGCCATGTAATAGGTATTGATGAACTCACCATCTCGGAATGAGGCATCAATCGCCTCTCCTTCAATTTCAAAACCATGCTTTTTGTACAGGCCAATCGCGGCCTCGTTGTCGGCATTCACTTCTAACTGAATGCGTCTTACATTCAACCAGTTATCCGCCAACTCGGTGATGGTTTCAATCAACTTACTTCCCACGCCTAGGCCGTGAAACTGGTCGTGAACGCCAATACCAAACGCGGCCGTGTGCGCCGTTCTTGGGCGCTGCGAGTGATGAAAGCCAATGTTACCCACTACTTTACCATCGATTTCAGCGACGTAGCTGTAAACACCAGCGGGCATATTCGACAATCGTTCTACCCACATTGCGAGCGAAGGTTTTGGGAGTTGCAGGGTTTCACGTTGTGCTTTTGGTTGTGAATAGATTTCTACGAGTGCCGCTGCGTCTTCAACGGTCGTTGGACGTACGATAATTTCCATGCTTCTCTCCTTCGCTTTTTAGTATTAATTTTCAATCTAACCACAGTTCCTTATTTTGGATAGTATTTTTTGATGTTTTAGAGATAAACACCTTTTAAATTAGGTTGTTATAGGGATGTTTTTCTAAATTTTAGTAGTCATTTATCTTCGGATTTAGCAAATAGATTGCAAAGGTGTTGAATTATTGTACTGAAAATGGCGTGCACGGCAGAGTATCGTGGTGAATTTCATGTTGGAGGAAATAAATGGAATTATTCAAACTGTGACGGCGGCACTGTACATCAGTTGACCTGAATCAATTGAGGGTGGAGTTACCTCTTATGAGGTATGGGGAAGAGGCACGTTTAGCGCTATTTATGCTTAACTTGATAAAGGAGTTTCGTTGAGGAAATAGCATGAAATCCTCTCAGTCTAAAACATCGCAAAGTCGGCGCCGATTTTTGCGGGATACTGTCCGAACTGCTGCAGGCGTTGGCGCAGCAGCGTGTGTGTTGGGTTTACAATCGCTGCAAAGCCAAGCTCGAGAAACCAAAGGTGTGCCTATTCGCCCACCCGGTGCTTTGCCAGAAGGCGATTTCGAATCAGCCTGTATTCGATGTGGCTTGTGTGTTCAAGCATGCCCTTACGACACATTGAAACTCGCGACATTACTTTCTCCTGTAGCCACTGGTTCTCCTTACTTTACTGCGCGCGATATTCCCTGCGAAATGTGCGAAGACATTCCTTGTGTGGTGGTTTGCCCGAGTGGGGCGCTGGATCCGACGTTAACCGATATTGATGATGCTCGAATGGGTACAGCGGTTCTTATTGACCATGAAACTTGCCTTAACTGGCAAGGGCTACGATGCGACGTTTGCTATCGCGTTTGCCCGCTGATTGATGAAGCCATCACATTAGAGATGGTTCATAACGACCGAACTGGCTATCACGCCAAACTTATCCCTACAGTGAATTCAGAAGTGTGTACTGGGTGCGGTAAGTGCGAACAAGCGTGCGTGTTGGATGTCGCTGCTATTAAAGTTGTCCCGACGGATTTGGCGAAAGGCAAAGTGGGCAGCCATTACAATTTTGGTTGGAAAGAGATCGACAAACCACTCGAAAATATCCTCCCTAGTGAGACGCCTGTACCGGAAGGTGTGCTTGAATCGCTAAAAGGAGGTAAGTAATGGCAAAGAACTTAGCTCAAAATGCTGGCAAAGAAGCGGTAGAAAAGCTTGGTTGGTGGCGTGCGCATCGGTTTCTGATTTTACGCCGGCTATGTCAGCTCACCATCATTGCGCTGTTTATGGCTGGGCCGACATTAGGGGTTCTAACCGGTAACCTCTCATCGAGTATGTTGTTCGACACGGTCCCTTTAAGTGACCCGTTAATTGTGCTTCAAGCTTTGGCGACAGGGCATATCCCGGAGTTTAATGCGTTGTTAGGCGTAGTGATTGTCGTGCTGTTCTACGCGATGTTAGCGCCGCGCGCATTTTGTGCTTGGGTATGCCCGTTGAACATCGTGACGGACTTGGCGGCGTGGCTGCGCCGAAAGTTCAACATTAAAGCGAGCTATCGTTGGTCTCCTGCTATTCGCTATTGGCTGATCCCTGTTTTGATGTTGGGCAGCGCGCTGTCTGGCGCGATTCTTTGGACATGGTTAGATCCAGTGGCGGCACTGCATCGCGGATTGGTGTTTGGTATGGGCGCAGGTTGGGTGCTGATCGCACTGGTGTTCGTACTGGATTTACTCTTAGTTGAGCATGGGTGGTGTGGGCACTTATGTCCACTGGGAGCTACCTATGGCGTGATAGGCCGAAAAAGCCTGTTGCGTGTTACTGCTGTTCGCCGCGAAGATTGCACGAAATGCATGGATTGCTTTTACGTTTGCCCAGAGCCAGAAGTGCTTCGGCAGCCTTTGAAAGAGGGAGATCGTCGAGTTATGGATCAAAACTGCATAAGTTGTGGCCGCTGTTTGGATGTTTGTCCAGAACATGTGTTTGAGTTCAAAAATCGCCTTAATGTGAAAAACATCGACTAAGTCGATAAGCCACTCATCAACCTTTTTCTTGCCTTTTACACATCGCGCTCACTTTCATCATTGGGCGCGATGTTTTCTGTATTGGTCATATCCTCAGTGCACTTAGAATCGCAACAGTGCGTATGTGACCATAAATAATAATGATATTGCGAATTTGTTACATTTAAAGCTATGATGATGACTTCATATCTAAAGGATGCATCATGAATACCTCTTCTCACGGCTGGAGAACGCCGCAAAATTTCCTTCTGTTGATCTCGATTATTGTGCCCATTGCCTTTTCTACCTGGATGGCTTTGCTGAATAACTTTGTTATTGAAAAAGCGAACTTTGATGGGGCGGACATTGGCTTATTACAAAGCGTGCGTGAAATACCGGGCTTTTTAGCCTTTACCGCCGTGTTTCTGTTGTTGTTTATCCGCGAACAACGATTCATGTTGGTGTCATTAGCGATGCTAACACTTGGTACAGCATTAACAGGTTACTTTCCCACTTTGTACGGTTTACTTTTTACGACCTTGTTGATGTCCACTGGTTTTCACTACTTTGAAACATTGAAGCAGTCCCTGTCTTTGCAATGGCTATCGAAAGAAGAAGCGCCAGAAATGCTAGGCAAGTTTATCTCGGTCGGCGCTCTGGCTTCTCTGTTTACCTACGGCGCGATTTGGATTTTGTTAGAGCAGCTTAAATTTGATTTCAAAACCGTATATTTGCTGGCGGGTGGCGTTGGCTTTGTGTTGATCATCGTGATGGCACTGGTGTTTCCTCAGTTCAAAACAGCTGTGCCACAAAATAAGAAACTCGTACTGCGTAAGCGTTACTGGTTGTATTACGCGCTTACTTTTATGAGTGGTGCGCGTCGACAGATTTTCACTGTATTTGCGGGCTTCCTGATGGTAGAGAAGTTTGGCTATTCTGCCGCAGACATTACCTTACTGTTTTTGATCAACTACCTGTTTAACTTTTTATTTGCCAAGCGCATTGGCCGTTTTATCGGTGTTGTCGGTGAGCGTAAGGCATTAACGTTTGAATACGTCGGTTTGATTTTCGTCTTTGTAGGCTATGGTTTGGTGCAAACGGCGGAATGGGCTGCGGCGCTGTATGTTGTCGACCACTTGTTCTTTGCGCTTGCCTTGGCGATTAAAACGTACTTCCAGAAGATTGCTGATCCGGCCGATATGGCATCGACCGCTGGCGTTGCGTTTACCATCAACCACATCGCAGCGGTGGTGATTCCCGTTACATTCGGGATGATTTGGTTGGTGTCGCCTTCTAGCGTTTTCTACATCGGAGCGGGTATGGCCGCCGTTAGCTTGTTGTTGTCACTCAATATTCCAGCGAAGCCGGAAGAGGGGAACGAAACGCGATTGTTGAGGTGGAGTTAGTGCTCACTACTCAAAAGACTAAGCCATAATCTGGATAGAAAAATGGGATGCATCGCATCCCATTTTTATGACTATCTCGTGTTAAAACGGATACCAGAACAGTTGTGTGTCCATAACCCGCTTGCTGATCGCAGCAATCACTATCGCAGCAATCCCCGCCATACAGATCATATCGGCTTTGGTCAGGGGTTTTAGGCTGTACCAGGTGCGAGATGAGTGACGGCCGAAGCCACGCAACGTCATCGCGTTGGAGATTTGGTCGGCTCTGTCCAAACTAGAGAAAATCAGAGGGCCAAGAATCTTCGCCACGTTCTTCATACGAGTGAACAACGGAGCCTTCTTACTCAGTTCTACTCCGCGTGCTTGTTGCGCGTGCATGATGTTAACAAAGTCCTTTTTCACTTCCGGCAAGTAGCGCAGCGTTAAGCTCACGGCATAGGCGATTTTGTAAGGCACACCTAAGCGGTTCAAGCTGGCTGAAAACTCCGTCGGGTGAGTGGTAAATACAAACACCAACGCGATTGGGAACATGCTGAAGTATTTCAACGTGACCGTTACTAAGTAAAACAACGTCTCTTGAGTGAGTGAGTAATTACCGGGTAACGAGAGTAAAACCGTTGATGAGCCCATGAACTCAGTACCTTGTTGCGGCGCTAACGCGAACATAAACAGGGCATTGATCAGCAATACCGTGCCTGTACCCAGTAAAAGCGGTTTGTAGACATGAAATGGCACTTTGGTCATTTTCAATAAGCCTAAACCAAGCACGATCAACAGCGCGATGATTCGCAAGTCAAATGTGGTCAACACCACCGTTACCCAAGCAATGAAAAGTAAGAACTTAGTAATGCCATTCAACTTATGAAGTGGCGATTGGGTATCGATGTAGTTGATACCAAACTTCATCTTATTGTCTTTCATGCCACTGCTTTCTCTGGTTGGTTTACTTCGCTGCTTTTTTGTTGGCGGTGCGCTTTTTCTACATTGATAAAATGCTGCATAAAGCCATTGGTGTCTTCGATGCCAACTTTCGTAGCCAACTCAAACAGACTTGTTGTGGTGAGGTTTGCTTGGTCTAGTAGCTCTGGACTGCTGAATACCTGCGTCATTGGTGCATCCGCGACTAATTTACTGTCTGCAATCACGATAGAGCGCGTGGTGTATTCCAGCACTAAATGCATGTCATGAGAGATGATCATCACGGTTACGCCCAACTCGCGATTGAGCTTTTCGATGAAACTCAGCATAGATGTGTAGTTCCGGTAGTCCTGACCTGCCGTCGGTTCATCAAGGATCAGAAGCTCTGGTTCCAATACCAAAATTGACGCAATGGTTACGCGCTTTTTCTGGCCGTAGCTCAATGCTTCGATTGGCCAGTGACGGTATTTGCTCAAACCGCACAGCTCAAGGACTTCAAATACTTTAGCTTCGATTTGTTTCTCTTCAACGCCACGATTACGGAGGCCGAAGGCCACTTCGTCGAAAATCATGTGATGGGAAATCATGTGATTCGGGTTTTGCATCACCACGCCCACTTTCTGGCTACGCTCGAAGATGGTCAGTTCGTTAAGATCTTGACCATTTATGCTCATTGAGCCGCTATCCGCTTCAATAACGCCCATAATCAGTTTGGTGATGGTCGATTTACCCGAGCCATTTTTGCCAAGTACAGAGACAAACTCGCCACGCTTGATGTCAAAACTCACGTCTTCTAACGCGTTTTTCTCACCGTCGTAAGAATAGGTGAGGCCACGGACTTCAAACAAAGTCTCGGCTGGCGTTTTAGGTGGTTGTGCTGTTGAACCATCAAACCATGCTTGTACTGCCGGTTTATATTGCTCCAACGGTAAGGTAGTTAAGCTAGAAGGTTTTGCATCGTCCTCAATCGCGCAGCCTGCTTCTTTCAGTGCTGAAATATAAAGCGGTTCGCGGATGCCGTAATCTTCTAGCAGAGGCGACGCTAAAATTTCATCTGGCGTTGTATCGGCAATGATTTTGCCGCTTTCCATCAAGATAATACGGTCAACTGAGCAATGCAGAACGTCTTCAAGACGATGCTCAATGATTACGATGGTTTTGCCCGTTTCGCGGTGTAGATCATCGATGATCTCGATGGTTTTTTTACCCGTTTTAGGGTCAAGCGCAGCTAGTGGTTCATCAAACAAAAGGATATCGACATCATCGACGAGAATGCCCGCCAAAGAAACACGCTGTTTCTGCCCGCCAGATAAATCGTGGGGTGAGCGTTCTAGCATCTGTTCCAAGTCGACCATTTTGGCCGTGGCTTTGACCAATGGGTACATGTCGATATTTGAAGTTAGCTGGTTCTCCAGCGCAAATGCAATGTCTTCGCCAATGCTCAAACCGACAAATTGGCTGTCCGTATCTTGGAGTACGGTGCCAACTTGCTCAGTGTATTGGTGCATGTCGAAAGGGGCGGTGTCTTGACCATTGATGATCAATGTTCCACTGGTTTCCCCTTTGATTGCGTGTGGGATCAGTCCGTTAAGACATTGCCCAAGAGTAGATTTACCACTACCACTTGGACCGATAATGACGATTTTCTCTCCTTTCTCTATCCTTAGATTGATATTTTTTAGCGTCGGTTTGTCCAGCGACTCATATCTAAAAGAGAAGTTAGAAAATTCGATTGTCATTCGACATTAAGCCTCTGTTAAGTTACGGCTTTGCTTGTTACGTTTAGCGACAGATTTAAGAATGAAGAAGCCAACAATAGCAATAAGAATGGTGTTACCGATCGCGATAATAGAAAGCTGGGTAAACACTTTAGTGAACGGTTCTGCGTATAAAATCGTGTCGAGGAATGCAGAGCAACCGTAACCAAATACGTTGCCTAATAGTGCAAGTACCACGAATAACGCGAAGTCTTTCATATTGAAATCGCCTTTCTCTAAACGGTAGCGCGTTAGAGAAGGGAATAGACCGATAATCAAACCAACAATACCTGAACCAAGTACCCAAGTGAGCCATACGCCCCAACCAGCAAATAGGTCAGTAACCCAGTGCCCAATAAAACCAACCAAGAAGCCAACAAGTGGTCCAAATAGTACTGAGAACAATGCTAATACTGCCATGGCTGGTTTTAGCGTTGTGTTTGCAAACACAGGGATGCCAAACATAGGTAAGCCGCCGATACCGTAAAGAGCAGCACCGATTGCAATAACCACAACAGTTTTAGCGGAAAGATTCATAGATAACCTCAGTTCAATAGTCGATTTTAAAGAACGTTCATTTATATTGTTGGAAAGCGTTAGTTATTTGATTGTGTAACATATATTCAAAACAACCAAGCTGCTTATTGTTTGCTCTATTTTTCTTCAGGAAATGTGTGATTTGATTCACGCATCCCTTTGACTGGCTTTGTTTTTTAGCAAGCATTAAAAATAAGGCGCGCATTATACAGAATATTGATAAAAGTGGGAATGCTATCTGTCTGGATGGCTAGAATGAAATCGGAGGCTGATTGTCAGCCCCCGATTACACTTTTTGATGCTATTTTCATCGATAAATGAATGAGCTAGCAGTTCATTAATGGTCGAGGTATAAATAGTTCTGCCAGCTCTTCATACGAATAAGCACTTTGCGCATCACTGATACGTGAGTAAAGCTGTCTGAATAAACTGCAACTTCAACCGCAGTACCCATTGGTAAGTGGTATCCACTCAAGTCGTCGGTAATTTTCAGCTTCGCAAAAACACGTCCGCTCGTGCGCAAGGCATCAGTCCCGAGCAGAGCGCCTCGCGCTTGAATTTGGCTTTCACCAATGGCTGGAATCACGTCAATGACTTCGCCACGGAACACTTTGCCCGGAATTGCGCGGAACATAAATTCTGCTTCAAAGCCTGGCTTCAAGCGTTGTAATGAGTTCTGTCTGAATGCCGCGGTGTACGTAATGTCTTCGGTATGTACGAAGGTCATTGCCGGGGCAAGTGGCAACGGCACAGCCATCACTCCAGGACGTAAAGCCAATTGCGTAACGTAACCATCGGTTGGCGCACGAACGACGGTTTGCTCTAGGTTAAACTCTGCTTTACGCAGCTCGGCAAGAAGTTGCGCGACTTGGGTATTTTCGCCTCCGATTTCAGAGTCCAGAGCGATTTGCGCTTGTTCTTGTTGCAAAATCGCAACGTCTAACATGGCTTCTGCCGCTTTATACGCTTGGCGTCGAGTATCCAAATCTTGTTCAGTAAACGCGCCACGATCAAAGCCCCTTTGATATCGGCTGAATTCCCTTTGTGCTTTATCTCTGTCCGCTTGCGCTTTCAATACAGCAGCTTCTGCCTCTCTTAGATCAGACTCTAAACCCAAGGCACCTTGGCTTGCTTCTTTGACTTTCGCTTCAAGGCGAGCAACTTCTGCTTCAAAAGGCACAGGATCGATTTTGAAAAGAATATCGCCCGTTTTGAGCGGTTGGTTGGCCTGGACTGGCACTTCTACCACGCGGCCACGCACGCCAGAGACGATAGGCGTAGTCGGGAACACTTGGTTACCCAATTGAGTAAATGGGTGGTTGTAGTTCATAAGCAGCACGAGTGTGCCCACTAACACTACGCCGCCAAGTACGGCGGTTGGAACGGTCCATTTGTTTAGAGGAATATTGAAAATTTTAAAAATGGCAATACAAAGAGCTGCGTAAGTCAGAATCAGCAATAAGTCCATTATTCGTCCTCTTTACTTTGTTCAGGCAAAGGCTTTTGCTGAATCTTTTGTTGTTTCAACATCGATACTTCGTTTTTGAGTTCGTTGACTTCATCGATGAGTTCTTCAAGGCGGTGATGAATGTCGTGTGTTTCTTGTTCTAGTTGTTTAAAACCCCAGCCGCGTTCCTTGCGCCATAATGTTGCCCAGATCCATAAAAATGGCCACAGCGCATGCAAAGTGAAAAGGCTGACCCAGCCAGCGTAGTGAATTGCGTCTTGGTGCGGGTGCTCTCTCTCTTTGGCGATTTCATATGGAATATCATGGATGACAATGATTCCGTAAAAGATCACTAAAGCAACGAAGATGAGTAACCCAAGTGCAAAATAGTCTAGAAACATCTTACCTACCTGTGCGTATTGCGAAATGGAAAATCTACGTAAATTAACAATTTAAGTATTTGTCTTAACTACAGATGAATCAAGCGGTTTTTATGTAGGAATTATGTTTATGCGATGTAAGTATCCACTGATGTTTATTGGCAGTTAAGGTGTTGCTGAGTACTTATTTAAACAAGCAGTGAAGTGATATAGGAAGGATAAATAAAAAGTATACTAAAGCCCCAGGTGTCAACCGGGGCATGGTTTAAAGTTCGGTACAGACTTGGTTTCTGCCATTGGCTTTGGCGCGATAAAGAGCTTTGTCTGCACGATAAAAAGTTCGCTGAGTATTCTCGCCTTCTCGATGC
Source organism: Vibrio sp. Vb2880 (assembly GCF_033337975.1). Classification (NCBI taxonomy): domain Bacteria; kingdom Pseudomonadati; phylum Pseudomonadota; class Gammaproteobacteria; order Vibrionales; family Vibrionaceae; genus Vibrio; species Vibrio sp. Vb2880. The sequence goes on along the minus strand of NZ_JAWORT010000001.1, from coordinate 31,056 downwards.
AAGGTAATCCCTATGGATACGGTCAGCCCCCGTTCACCAAGAATATCGTCCCAACCATATTGATAAATCCGTTCACGATAATTCTCGGCATGCATTTCTGCTCGTTCCAGTTGGGTATTTTCAAGGATCACGAGGAACTCTTCACCACCAAATCGAACGCATGATGCGCTTTTAAATTTGAAGTAGGACGCCAGTTCCTGTGACACACTTTTGATCGCTTTGTCGCCAACCAAGTGGCTTAGTTCGTCATTGATAGATTTGAAGTGATCGATATCGATGACCATCAATGCAAATGCAGTATCGTGCAGAAGTAGATCTTTTAGTTTAACTTCTAACCAGCGTCGGTTGTGTAAAGACGTAAGTGGATCGGTAAAGACGTCCTGCTGTAGCTGAGCAACAGTATTTTTATGCTGCTTGGTGGTTTCTTTTAGTTCTTTGTTTTCTAGCTCTGACAAAATGAGTTTGAGTTGTAACTCAAAGCGTGAAAGTCGGCGTAGTTGAGCAGACCCTAACTCACCGATCGGAATATGTTTTACAAGATCAGATTCGATTCTATGCGCTTTTTTTTCACAATTTAATGCTTCTTGATACAACCCTTGAGAGGCGTAAACTTGACTCATCGCGTTATAAAAATGCTGAGTAACGATAGGAGATAGCTGCTTTTGAATCCTTTTACTGATGGAGTCCAACGTTAAATTAGCTAAAGAAGTGTGCCCTACACCGTTTAGACAATACGCAGTCTCAATTTTGACCATCGTAGATAACCAGTATGTCGTGGCACTACCCGTTGTATACTGAACATTCGAAATAGCCAGCAACGCATTGGGGTAGTCTTCTTGCAGACGATGTAATTTGGCTCGGTAGAGGTGAATTTGTGCGGCGAGGTTTTTATCACTGACGAGAATGCTCAGTTCTTCACATTCACTCAATAGCTCTTTGGCGTCTGCGGTACGGTTCAAGCTGATATAACAGGCAAGCATGTACAGCTTGTAACGAAGGCGTAGGGATCGACTGCCAATAGCGTGATCGATAGCATCTATTTTTTGATAATAACGTAATGCACGTTGGTGATCCCCATAGGCATCGCACAAATTACCCATTCCAATAATGGCCAATACGTACTCATCAATATAGCCGTACTCGACGGCGATATTGGTTGAAGCAACATACTCGGTTAATGCCGCATTGTAGTCACCTACTTCAACTAAACGCTCACTCAAGCTTGCTTTCACAGAAAGAATATCTTCCACATCTTCTGGTAAAACAAGTAACTCAAGGGCTTGTTTCAATTCACTAATGCTGTCGTTGAGCTGTTTGATCTCTCTTCGATACTCGGCGCTAATGATATAGCAATGCGCTTTCTCTCGGTTTGTTGACGCAATATGTAACCCTATGTGTTCCCATAGCGTAATCGCTTCTTCACCTGAAACGGAAGAAGGATCGATACCTGCGTCAGTCACCTTGCTAAGCAGTTGTTCCATTCTTCATTACCTCAATATAACTTTCTTCGAGCTGTTCTAACGTGAATGGGAAGGTCAGGATATCTTGCAAATACAGTATCGGTTTCGGGCCTTTGATTCCGCGTCGCTTCCATGGATAGATGTCTAACATCGCTTGGACAGTGCGGTAGACCTCTTCTGCTGCTTGACCTTTTTCTGCAATTAACATTGCTAGCCTGTTACTGGAAATTCTCGAGATGAGGTCGCTGGAGGTTGTTAATGCATGAACGAGCTCGGTACAAACATCGAGAACTTCGGGGTTTGAATGCTGAATCATAATGATGGCGTGGTTAGAGCGTTTGAGCTCCGTTTTAAACAAAACTAACTGTTCCCACCAGTAGGTTTCAGAAACGACATTAGAGAACTGTTTTTCAGGGTCGTATTCGTGTTGAGAGCGAATATGATTGATCAGCTTACGTGCTCGCTGCTCTAGTTGGCGTTTAGAGCCTCTTGCTTTATCCATGCTGATTCGATGAGTTTGTTCTTTGAGCATTTTGAGTGCGTGCTTACGGTATTTCTTGAACGCGTTAAACGCAGACTCAAAGTCTCCTTGTTCTTCAGCGACTCGTGATTGTTGGAAGCAAATTTGGCTGAGTAGCTCACCGTGGTCGAAACTGAGTGCAGACTCTTCTGCTGCAAGTAGCAACTTGGCAGCGCTGTCTGTATTTTGGCGCAAAAGCTCAAGTCTTGCTCGGCTAATAAAAGAGTGTGCTTTCATCCAAACGAGGTCATGCTCAATGGCGAGCTGGTGGGCTTTTTGGGTGGCTTCTTCGGCCGCATCAAGGCGTTCTAGTCCAAGCAGTGCTAACCCTTTAAAGTCCCAGATCTCGGCTTGCCATGTACTATCATCATGATCTTTTAATACTTCGGTTGCTCCATCCAGTACCGTAAGCATCTCGACAAACTTATTTAGTAAGTAATAGTCCCAAGCTAATAAGATGCGCGCTTTACCTTCTAACCAAGCAATACGAACATTGTTTGCCACTTTAACGGCTAACTCATGAGTTGAAGCGGCAAGTTGGTGTTCATTAGTGATGCGCCATACATTACCAAGCCCAATTAGAGATTCGATTTGAATTTCAACATCATCAACGAGAGCAGATTGTTCGAGCGCATTAATCCAATATTGTTGCGCGGAATAATACTTTGCCTGCCCCCAATATTGGAGTGCAAAAAGATGGAGAATTTCCGGGAGATGATCGTCGGTTTCAAGCTGTGTTTGTTTGCTGTAAGCGTCTTTGACGAGTTTTAAGCCTTGTCGGTAATCCATTAGGCACCAACAGCATTGCGCCATGATGAGTAAGGCTTTGATCTCTCCGTCCACAAATAAAATTTGTTCCGCGCGGATACGATATTGCTGCGCAACATTAAAGGTATGTTTAGGGGCCGATTTTATTTGGCCTTTAAGCTTAGTGAGATCATCTTCTAGCTGAATTTGGTTTTTATCCAACGTTCACATCCATGACTATCGAACTGGAAATCACACCTAATATTAAGTGGTTAGATGCATGTTTCTTTACCAAAGCGATGCGGATAACGTTTTGGTAAACGATCAGGGGCCGTAATGTATACCGTTACAACCCCTAATTACTACATCTAAATTACCAATAGAATAGCTACGATAGGAGCTGTTTGATTGTCAAAGGTGCATCAGAGACTTCTAACCTTTGTGCAGCGGTAAGACCTTGTTTATCCTGATAGCACAAATTATGCCAAGCTCTGAATATATCTAAAAGAGGTAAAATACCAGCAGGTCGTAATTTGCGACGTGGCTCGTTAATGAAGCTTTCGAAAAGAATCTGAAAGCGGTTTTGATAAAACTTCACATGACGAGTTGTCGCAACGTTAAACCATTTTTCAGGCTCATTTTGATCGCCAGCGAGGTAGCAAATGCCTTTGTGGTTTTCGTTTTGACTAGAGATTGCCCAACGATCGCGCCACCAACTCATATAGGCGATATCGACTTTGCCAAAGGGAGTACTCATGTCCCAGCTAGCGTCCTCTTCTACGTACATCAAGTCGACACTTTTCTCTTTAATGCGAGGTAAACAAACGCTCAGTGCAGCCGAACGTAGTAGGGGATCTTGAGGCATGTATAGAGATACACGTTTGTTTGGGCAGCACATATCAAGTACGTGCAAATAGTGTGCATATGAGGTGTATGGTGGACGGACTAATGCCCCTTTTGAAGGGTAATGAAATACAGATAGATTACCAAGAGGGTCTTCTACGTTACCGCGAGCCAAAATTGTTTGGTATTTTTGGTCAATTCGCTCTCTGAGGTGATGAGAAGGTTCCGCAAGCGGCTCACTTGCTTCCGCTACGTACTCCTGGGAAACAAAACGAGACACCTCATCGTAAGGGTTATGATCGAGCGTTGCGATTGGCTCTTCATCAGCGGAATAATTGACGTGCTGGCAAAGAATATAGCCAGAATGCGCTTCGCCAGAAACAATCCAATACACACCGTTATTGCTGTTCGGTTGCAATGCAATATAGTTTGAGGCCAATTCATAATGCGTTGCGTGGTTTACCCAGCGCGCATCAATGGTTGCCAGCTTACGGCGGCAGCGGCTAGCTATATGGTCAACATGATCGTAAAAGGTTTTTGGGTTAATACTAAGCTTGCGGCAGATTTCTCGTACTGAATATCCCGTAAACAACAAGCCCATCAAGTTCTCTTGAAATTGAAGCTTCTTGTTGGCACCAGACCACTTGTCGACAAAGGTACTTTGACACACTTTACAGCGGTAACGTTGGCGATCGCCACTGTAACCGAAAGCGTGATAGAGGTGTTTGTGAGTGTGGACAGAAAGTCCAAAGTTGTCGCAATCATCATTACGGCAAGCAGGCAACCCGTCACTGTGGACGTGCCGCAGGCGATGAAGTTCGTTCACGACATCGCGATTATTAAGTAAGGGGGGGAAAGCTCCACATTCACGGCATACCATCGCCGGACGCTTAGGGTTCGCATGTTGCAGAACGTAACGCTTTGCATCACTCAATCCAAAGTTGTCACACGCCAATGTTTTACAAAAGTTGAGTTGTAACCCATCTGCGTCTTTTGGCAGTTCGCCGTTAGACACAATCGCCCCCTCGGGATAATTCGGGCAGCCAGCATAACTCTGGCTGCAAATTATTACTTACTATTTGTTCTTAGATGTTGATTGCAGTTTCTAGTGCAACTTTCATCATGTCGTTGAACGACTTCTGACGCTCTTCTGAGCTTAGTTTTTCACCACGGATGATGTGGTCAGAAACTGTCAGGATAGTCAGTGCTTTCGCGCCTAGGTCAGCTGCTACGCCGTAGATACCAGCCGCTTCCATGTCTACACCTAGGATGCCTAGTTTTTCCATCTTCTCGAAGATGTCTGCTTCTGGTGTGTAGAACAGGTCTGCAGAGAATACGTTACCTACTTTTACAGGCACTTCCTGAGCGCGTGCTTGGTTAACTGCTTCTTCTAGAAGACCGTAATCAGCGATTGCTGCGAAATCGTGGTTGTTGAAACGGATACGGTTAACTTTAGAGTCTGTAGAAGCACCCATACCGATAACAACGTCCATTAGTTTCACGTCGTCACGTACTGCACCACAGCTACCCACACGGATAACGTTTTTCACGCCGTATTCAGCGATTAGCTCGTGTACGTAGATACAGCAAGACGGGATACCCATGCCGTGGCCCATTACAGAAACTTTTTTGCCTTTGTAAGTGCCAGTAAAGCCGAACATGTTGCGAACGTCACAAACTTGTTTCACATCTTCTAGGAACGTTTCAGCGATGTATTTAGCGCGCAACGGGTCGCCTGGCATCAGAACTGTTTCAGCGAAATCACCTGGTTGTGCGTTAATGTGTGGGGTTGCCATAAGTGCTCTCCAAAGTTTTGTTTTGATAAAACGCCTCTATTATAGAACGCTATTACCAATTCTGTTGAACTTGTTCGTTTTCGTTGAGGCAATAATATCGGGACGTACAGTAGCCCCTTGAGAGCTTAGTCACAAAAACCACGCATTTAGAAACTGCAACTCCTATTGATAACTAAATCTGTTGAAACCAAAAGAGCAATCGATTTGCTTTTGAGCAGTTTGTCGATTGCGCGCACAAATTCTTTGTTTTTGGGCCAAACTTTTTTCTGACAGCTGGTTGATCGAAATACTTTCGAGTGAAGTAAAACGATTAAATTGTACAACTTATTTTCTTGTACAATCTGGAAAGGCTTGCTATAAGTTATACAACAAAACTTTTTGTATAGGGATGCGTCATCATGGAATCTTCGATCAAAGTAGGTATCAGTTCGTGTGTTTTGGGTGAACGAGTGCGTTTTGACTCTGGTCATAAGGTGAGCAACTTTGTGACTAAAGAGCTTAGCCCGTATTTTGACTTTATTTCGGTATGCCCTGAAGTCGGCGTAGGTATGCCAGTACCCCGTCCAACCATTCGTCTTGTTTCTAATGAAGAGCGTGTTGCATTGGTTGAAACCAAAAATCCAGAAAATGATCATACCGACAATATGCTCACTTACTCGGCCAATAAAGTAGATGAACTTCAAAGCGAGCAGCTTTGTGGTTACATCGTTTGTGCCAAGTCACCAACTTGTGGCATGGAGCGAGTCAAGGTTTACAGCAAGAACAGTGCTGCGAAAGAAGGTGTTGGCTTGTATACGCAAACATTGATGCAAAAAATGCCTTGGTTGCCTGTTGAAGAGGATGGCAGACTTAACGACCCTGTATTGAAAGAAAATTTTATTACTCGAGTATTTTGTCTAAATGACTTTTACGACTCGATGGATGGTGAGCCTACTCGTGGCAAAATCATCGACTTTCATTCGCGCTACAAACTGACGTTAATGGCACACCACCCAGAGTCATACCGCTCCCTTGGCCGCTTAGTCGCTGATGTCGCTAATTATGAAATTGAAGACTTTTACCAAGAGTATCGTTTAGGACTGATGAAGGCGTTAACGAATCGGGCTAGCCGCAAAAATAACACAAATGTGTTGATGCATTTACAAGGGTACTTCAAACGCTCACTAACTAAAGAAGAAAAAGAAGAGTTAGCGACAGTGATTCACGACTACCGTATCGGAATGCTGCCTCTGCTAGCACCACTTACATTGATTAAGCATTACTTAAATACTTACCCAGACGAATATTTAGCAAAACAGAAGTTTTTAGAACCGTATCCGCAGGAGATGAGATTACGCTATGGTTTGTAGTTCAGAAGAAAAACTATACGCGATCCGAGATGTCGCAGAAATCACGGGTGTAAAACCAGTTACGCTGAGAGCTTGGCAACGAAGATACAACTTGATCCAACCTCAGCGAACTGAAAAAGGACACAGACTCTATCGCCAGCAAGATCTCGATACGATTCGCGAAGTCCAGAGTTGGCTCGCGAAGGGGATTTCGATTGGTAAAGTGAAGGGGCTGCTAGGAAAAAGCGCCGATGTCGAAGTCAAAAACGAGGTTCGCACACTCGAAGAAGTTGAAAACATGCTGCTTGCGCTGTCTACCCTGAATCGAGGAAAAGCAGAGAGTTTACTTGCCTCTGTGCTTAAAGAGTACCCACTAAAACTCGTTATTGATCAGTTTATTAGCCCAGTATTTGATGCGCTAGATATGGTAAAAGGATCGTTGCGATCCTTGCAGGTGGGGTTATTTCAGACTTGTTTAATCACTCGACTTGCCCTTGTTATCGATTCTGAAAACAAAGCCGCTTCCAAAGGAAAGTGTCTGCTCATTAGCTTTGAACAAAACAGAGAATCTGAGAGTTGGATTCAAGCAGCGAAGCTTTGTGAACAAGGGTATCACACGACTTTGATCGATAAGGTTGATGATGTTTCTGGTCTACTAGATCACGAGGTCGTTGAAAATGGTTCGTTTATCTACCTTTTCTCCAACAAAGCGCTAGCTGCTAAACAAGTGGCATCCATCAAAATGCTTCACGCACAACTAGGTGATCGGATGGGGTGCTCTGAAGTGATAGAGAAATTACACCTAACTTAGTAGACAAAAGATAGGAGCTACCATGATTTTAGTATGGTTTCGACGTGACTTACGTACGTTAGACCACACGGCACTCAAAGCGGCATTGGATTCAGGTCAGCCTGTTGTCGCTTGCTTTATCGCGACGCCAGATCAGTGGCGGGAGCATCACATGGCGCCGATGCAGGCAGACCTCATTGCTCGTCGCTTAGCTTGTCTTAACGAGGAGCTTGAAAGCCTTAATATTCCTTTTTTGTACAAAGAGGTGCCGTCGTTTTCCGTTTGTACAGATGTGATTAGTGGGTGGGCGGAAACACTTGAAGCTACGTCTGTCATGGCAAACATTCACTATGAGGTGAACGAACGAGAGCTCGATACACAAGTAAGTGAAGCGTTAGCTTCTCACGATATCGAATTTGAACTGTTTCATGACAAATGTGTGCACGCGCCAACGACGGTTCTTAATAAGCAAGGCGAATATTTTAAGGTATTTACGCCATTCAAGCGTGCTTGGTTAACGCAGTTCCATATGCCGACGGTAGTAAAACCTCACGAGCAAGCGCCACTCAATAAAAAGGTACTCGAACAATTAGAGTCGGCTCGATTTAATTCAAGCTTCACATTTAGCTATCCTCGAGAATCCAGTGAAGACTGGCTGGCTTCGACTAATGATATTTTGAAACAGCTTAGGGAATTTGCACGGGAGCGCAGTGACGCGTACCAAAGCGAGCGAGACTTTCCAGCTATCGATGGCACTAGCCAACTGTCTCCATACCTTGCGATTGGCGCGCTATCACCCAGGCAGTGTATTGCTCGTTTGTATGCTGAAAATCAACAAAATGACCTTACAGAGGGGAAAGCAACTTGGTTAAGTGAGATCATTTGGCGTGAGTTTTATCAGCACCTATTGGTTTTCGAACCAAAACTCGTCAAAGGCAAAGGATTTATCGATTGGGAGGATAAAATCCAGTGGTCCTATGATGAGAAAGCCTTTGAGCGATGGAAGACAGGAACAACAGGATACCCAATCGTTGATGCAGCAATGCGTCAGCTCAATCAAACAGGCTGGATGCACAACCGATTACGTATGATTGTCGCGAGCTTTCTTACCAAGGACTTACATATTGATTGGCGATGGGGAGAAGCGTACTTCATGAGTAAGCTGGTGGACGGCGATTTTGCAGCGAACAATGGTGGCTGGCAATGGTCTGCTTCTACGGGCTGTGACGGGCAGCCATACTTTCGTATTTTCAACCCGATAAGCCAAGGCGAAAAGTTCGATGATAATGGTGAATTTGTGCGCCACTGGGTACCAGAAATCAAAAGTGTACCGAACAAATACATCCATAAACCTTGGACTTGGGAGGGCTTTTCTTTACTGGAATATCACAAGCCGATGGTTGATCACAAGACAGAAAGAGAGATAACCTTACAGCTCTTTAAAAGTGCCAAGGAATAGAGTGAAATGCTTAGCAAAAAGCGATCAATGAGTTTCGCAAAACGTACCCTGCTATCTGTGTCGTTATCTTTAGTGAGTGGTCTATCATTCGCTAAGATGTACGAATTACCAGAGGATGGAAGCCGTTTAATTGGTCGCCTTGAAAACCACGTCGTGCAAGAAGGCGAAACCATGGCAAATATCGCTAAGCTCTACGATGTGGGTATGCTAGGTTTAATGGCCGCAAACAAAGGCGTGGATCCCTTCTTACCAGAAGAGGGGCATGTTCTTACTATTCCGACACAGCTAATCCTCCCAGACGTACCTTATAAAGGTATCGTTATTAATCTAGCCGAGCTGCGCTTGTATTACTTTCCGAAAGGAGAAGATATTGTCCATGTATTTCCTGTCGGAATTGGCCGAATAGGGCGCGATACCCCAGTAATGACAACGCGTATCAGCCAAAAACGACCGAACCCTACATGGACTCCTCCAGCCTCTATTCGTGCCGAGTACAAAGCAAAGGGCATTGACCTACCAGCCGTTGTTCCTGCGGGGCCTGATAATCCACTTGGTATGTTTGCATTGCGTTTAGCTTACGGGAATGGCGAATACCTAATTCATGGTACCAACAAGGACTTTGGGATTGGTATGCGAGTCAGCGCGGGTTGTATTCGTATGGACCCAAGTGACATTGAGTGGTTATTTGACAAGGTTCGTAACGGCGAAGACGTTAACATCATTAATCAGCCTATCAAAATGACACTTGAACCTGACAGAAGTGTGTTCTTAGAAGCACATGAGCCTTTGACTCGTAGTAATGGCGAGAAAGATGAACTCAAAGTGCCGAAAGAGTTAAAGTGGTGGCTGGATGAATTCGGTATGAAAAACGTGAAGGCTAAAGCAGCAATCGCTGCACAGAATGGGGTTCCTGTCGAAATAACCGCGCCTTAACGGGCGTTAAGACGCGGTATCAAATCTTACTTAGTGTAAGACTGAGCGATGTTATCGATACGCTCGTTAGCACGCTCAGCTTCTTCTTGAGCAGCCATTGCTGCTGCGCCTGATTTTTGAACGTCAGATTGAAGAGCTTGTACGTCTTGGCTTAGTTGGCTAACTTGGTTGCTTAGTTCGTCTAATTTTGCTGCATTTGCTGTTGCTGCGTCATCAGAAGAAGCACAACCGGCTAGTAGAAGTACTGAAGTTGCTGCAGCTGCGATCAACGTTTTGTTCATATAAGAACTCCTTGCTTATAGTGAAAGTCTCGCCACCAACTATTATTTTATACAGTAGCGAGGTTAAATGTGGTTACATTTTATCAGTACATGATGTAGCAAAAGTCAAAAAAACCCAAGAATTTCATGGAGTACCTGACGTCAACTTTTACCTGAGCTTAACAAAGGTGAATAGTCTATCTTCTCCCTCGCTCTCACAACAGTTTTCATAGCAGGTGTATTTGCCACGTTCCTGATATCAATAATTTAGACGATATTGACACAAATGAAAGTTTATTGGCCCAAATAACTGCTATTTACGTCGTTTTGTTGAAGAATAGAAGACATATCTGAAAGGCCTTTCATTAAACTTCACGTTCAGATGCATATCAAAAAGGCTAGGCTTTACTCTGAACTGAGCCACAAATGATGTTTTACCGTTACCACAGGGAATTAGTTTGTGTGATCTCTATCTATACTCCTATGATTTGCGGTATTATACCGAGCTTTATTTTTTTGCTGCGTTAGAGCGGAAACGACACTACAGAGCGCTCAGACGCTGACTGATTTATTGGAGAATACTTTGCAATTTAAAGATCTAGGCCTAGACAACCGATTGTTGAAGAACCTAAAACACTACGATTTTAAAAAAGCGACTGACATTCAGCAGCAGGCGATTCCTGTTGCGATTGCAGGCAAGGATCTATTGGCATCTTCGAAAACGGGTTCGGGCAAGACTTTGGCGTTTGTATTGCCAATGCTTCATAAGTCTTTAAAGACAAAATCGTTTTCTGCGAAAGACCCTCGCGCGGTTATCCTTGCTCCTACTCGTGAGCTAGCGAAACAAGTATATGGTGAGCTTCGTTCTATGCTAGCTGGCCTATCTTATGAAGCAGCACTGATTTTGGGTGGTGAGAACTTTAACGATCAGGTAAAAGCTCTGCGTCGTTACCCGAAATTTATCGTGGCGACACCAGGACGTTTGGCTGATCACTTAGATCATCGTTCGCTTTATCTGGATGGTTTGGAAACGCTGATTCTTGACGAAGCAGACCGTATGTTGGATTTGGGCTTTGCACCAGAGCTTCGTCGCATTCATAAAGCAGCCAAGCATCGTCGTCGTCAAACGTTGATGTTCTCTGCGACATTAGATCATGCAGACGTCAATGAAATCGCGGCTGAAATGCTCAATGCGCCAAAGCGTATTGCTATCGGCGTTTCTAACGAAGAACATAAAGATATTACGCAAAAATTTTACTTGTGTGATCACCTGGATCATAAAGAGGCAATTTTAGATCGTGTTCTTTCTGAGGCTGAATACCGTCAAGTTATTATCTTTACGGCAACGCGTGATGATACTGAGCGACTAACAGAAAAGCTAAACGAAAAGAAACTGAAGGCTGTAGCACTGAGTGGTAACTTGAACCAGACTCAACGTAACACCATTATGAGTCAGTTTGAGCGCGCAGTATTTAAGATCCTTGTAACGACTGATGTTGCTTCCCGCGGTTTGGATATTGCAACTGTGACACACGTCATCAACTTCGATATGCCAAAGCATACTGAAGAATACGTACACCGAGTTGGTCGTACTGGTCGTGCTGGAAACAAAGGGGATGCAATCTCTCTTGTTGGTCCAAAAGACTGGGATAGCTTTAAACGTGTAGAATCATACCTACAACAAGATCTTGAGTTTTCAGTGTTCGAAGATTTGAAAGGTAAGTTTAAAGGCCTTAAGCCACCTAAACCAGATTTTCGCAATAAGAAAGCGACCGCAAAGAAAGCTCGCCCTCAAGCGAAAAAGTCGGCGAAAAAACCAGCTAAGCGTGACAAGAGCTTCTACAAAAACGTATCTGTGGGTGATGATGTCTTCATCCCTAAGAAAAAACCAGCGGCACCGAGCTCTGAAGAGTAAAAGCTGCTGTAGTTTCCCATTGATTTTAGTTCTTAAAAATCCGAGTGTTCGCACTCGGATTTTTTATGTCTGTCGCTAGGTGAAATAGCGTCTTTCCATACTCACTCGTTTGTCAGCTTTTATACTTGTCTGGTTGTATATAAACAGCATAGAACGCTAATTTAGGAAGTTATTAAGTTTTATTACCTCGGTCAAAGCAAACGTTTTTCCTCACACACTAGATAAAAATCTCACATGATTATGAAAATGATAATTGATCTCATTTTTATTTAAGGGCAGAATACGCGCCATTGTATTAATCCTATAAATGAATTCGCTCTCTATATGAAATTTACTCATGTTTTTTTAGGGCTCATAATTACCTCTAGTTCTGGCTTTGCTGCTGATGATTTCAACTGGCTTCGAGATGATGCTCGTAAAGATGAGCGAGTTCTTACCTACCTAACAGAACAAAACCACAAAACTGAACAGCACCAAAAAAGTTATCAGACGTTGACAAAAAACCTACTAACGCAGTGGGATACCATGGTGGCAGACAAAGGTGATAAGCCATGGTCGATCGTGAGTGGAAGAGAGTGGACGCTAACGCGTCGCGATGGTCGTTACTTACTATTATCCCGTGCGAGTCAACATGCACCAGAAAACGTGGTGTTCGATTTCGATGAACGACAATCTGCGCATCAGTACTACCAACTTGGTCAATGGCAAGTGAATGGTGACACATTACTTTTCACGGAAGATATCGACGGCAGCGAACAATATCGCGCCGTGGTTGTTGATTTACTCTCCGGCCAATCTACGGAACTGGCGACGCACGTCGATAGTGGCGTATTGTTATCACCTAACGGAAAAGTGGCATTCCTCGTTGCAAAGGAAATGCGCACTCAGCGACCTCATCAGATCTTACGTATCTCCACTGAATCTTTGGCAAAAACAGTCCTATGGAATGAACCCAAGTCAGATTGGTTACTTTCTTTCTATCGTGCGGCAGATAGCCGTTATGCTGTGCTGCAAAGCAACAACGAGTCAACAACAGAGCAGAAGCTTGTCGACCTAGAAACGGGCACTGTCTCAGATTCATTGCGAAAGCCTGAAGTGGGTGTGGAATATTACGCGGATGTGGCGAAAGGTTACATTTATCTGAAAAGCAACCTTGAAGGAAAGTTCGCCCTTTACCAAGCCGAACTCGCACCGCTTCGCGCAACATGGCAACGCTTTACCAATCCTCGTGAGCCGCTTGAACAGTTCTACCTTTATGATGCAGGAGTTGTGGCACTTAGCAAGCCAAACAATGTGTCGACTTTGACGGTGTATTCTTACCAAGGTCAGGAAAAAGTGATACTGCCATTGGAACACGATGGTAATGTCGCTTGGCTAAGCACATTGGGCGATTTTGAATCAAACAAAATTCGTATCCGAAGCATGTCGATGACTACGCCTCCTCAGTGGGAAGAGTTCGATGTAAAAACGCTGAATAAATCCTTGTACTCTCAAGATGCTTACCAAGACTTTGATAGTCAGCGTTATGTATCCCAACGTATTTTTATTAAGCACGACGGCGTTTCTGTCCCTGTCTCTTTGGCGTATCGCAAAGACAAATTGCACCCACAATCTCCTGTGATGATTTACGGTTACGGTGCGTATGGTTTTACGATGAAACCGTACTTTATGCCTCAGGTTATCAGTTTACTCGACCAAGGTGTGATTTACGCTATCGCCCATGTCCGTGGCGGTGGGTACTTTGGCGATGAATGGCACAAGCAAGGCCGTGGTGTGCGAAAAGCCAATTCTATTGGTGATTTTGTCGCGGCCGCGAAGGCGCTGCAAACATTCGAACGTGGCAATAGAGAGGTTTTCGCCATCGGTTCTAGTGCTGGTGGCACGTTGGTGGCCGGAGCGGTTAATCAAGATCCTAAATTGTTTTCAGGTGTCGTACTTAAAGTGCCTTTTGTTGATGTGGTTGCAAGTATGTCGGATACCTCACTTCCGCTTACCACACAGCAGTATGGCGAATGGGGTAACCCAACCAAACCTGAACAATTGGCGTTAATGAAGGCGTACGATCCGATTCTCAATATCCATAAAGACGCTTACCCACCCATGTTTGTTCAAGTCGGTTTAATCGATCAGCGCGTGCCATATTGGGAAGGCGCAAAGTATCTCGCTAAAGTTTCAGCGTTAAGTGAGCGCAACGGGCCGTACTTGTTGCAAACTGATTTTAATTCGGGCCACCAAATGGACCCACGACAAGCGCAAGAACAACAAGCAAAAGAATACGCATTTCTACTATCACTCATTAAAACATCTAAAGCGGAGCAGTAAATGAAGCTTACCCCAGTGTCAGCGGCAGTACTTTCGGTACTTGCTGCCAGTCAAGTGCACGCCGAATCTAAGGTTTTCTCAATGGAAGAGGTGGTGGTAACCGCCAATAAAATCGATCAGCCATTGTCAAAAGTGGCAGGTAGTGTCGCGGTTATCACAAACGAGCAAATCGAAGAAAGAGGCGAGACCGAGCTATATGACGTGCTGCGTAACGAACCTGGTGTAAGCGTGACGGGCGGTGCAGGACGTCCGCAAAACATTACCATCCGTGGTATGACGGGTAACCGCATTATGATCGTTCGTGATGGCATTCGTTCTGCGGATGGCTTCGGTGCGAATGACATTAATGATGCCGTTGGGCGAGATACTTTTGATTTATCCAATTTTGAATCGCTGCAAATCATTAAAGGGGCAAGTTCTTCGGTGCATGGCTCTGGCGCGATCGGCGGTGTGGTGATTTTAGAATCCAGTCAGCCGGGTGATTTCTTAAAAGACAAAGACTTCTACACCGATGTTTCCGGTACTTACACCGACATCAGTAACAAGTACAAAGGTACGAGTAACCTAGCTTTCCGCTCCGGTGATACAGAGAGTTTGTTCAACGTTTCATACTGGCAAGGGCAAGAGACACGTAACTTTGATGAAGATTTGTATAACCGCGACCTAGATGGTTACAGCGGTGCTTATACGATCAACCACTTTTTCAATGAAGAGGTGATGTTGAAAGCCAAAGCGGAACTTTACACCCAGAATCAAGAGCGTTTGGAGGGATCACCGTCCATTCAACCTGATGGAATCTGGCATATTGAAGACTTTGCTGAAGATGAAACCACGGAAGAGTACAGCGCTTACATTGGTGCAGAGGTGACACCGATTAATCCAACTTGGTTCGAAGAGTTGGATACCAAAGTTTACTGGCGTCACACCGAAGTGGTGGAAGACACCAACCGTTTAATGCGCCAAGTGGATCACAATGGTTTGATCACCAAGCGTCGCGAGCTGGAACACAAAACCTTCATTGACGAAACAATTGGCTTCCGTGGCGATTTCACCAATACGATTTATGCAGCAAATGCTGAGCACCAATTGGCTTACGGTGTTGAGCTTTCTACAGACTATTACGAGCGCACAGATAGCGATTCCAAGATTGATTGGAACGGGGTAACGCCTTCGACCAAACAACCTTTCGCTCCTGCTCGTGCTTATAACATTGGCTTGTATGTTCGAGACATGGTGGAACTGGATAAATGGACCATCACAGGTGGCCTACGCTTTGATGCGCACCGTCTCACGCCAGACGGTGCGGGTGAAGTGGGCGGCTTCCCATTAAAAGACATGGATAGCTCAGAGGTATCTCCAAGTTTGTCGGTTTCTCGTGAGGTATTTGCCAACAACATTGCTTATGTATCTTATAACCATGGTTACCGTGCTCCGGAATACGATAAAGCGTATGGCTTCGTAAGCCACGACTTTGTGCCGCTCACGCCGTTTGTCATTGCACCAAACATGGATCTAGAAGCTGAAACTTCCGACTCATTTGAAATCGGTAACAAGTTCGATAACGGTCGTGCGTATGTCTATGCGTCTTTGTTCTACAACAAGTTTGAAAACTTCATCGACGTTGTGACCACGGGCTTTGACTCAAGCAATGGTAATTACATTAAACAATACCAAAACCTCGATGGTGTCGAGACGTATGGTGCAGAGCTTTCTGCAGGTTACGCGATCACTAAGCGATGGAACATCAGCACCAAGTTTGGCTACGTAGATGGCAAAGACGCGGAAGGTGAATACGTTCGAAGCATTACGCCATTCGAAGGTAACGCTCAACTGAAATACGTCAACCAAGACTTCAATGCTTACGTGGCTTGGAACTGGGCCGCGGCCATGGATCGCGTTCCTAAATGCCAGACCACGCTTGGTCTAGCGACAGAGTGCGCGCAGACAAGTGCGTGGAATACGTTTGATATTGGCGCAACTTACCACGTTTCCAAAGACCTTCGTGTTAGCGCAAACATCATCAACCTGTTCGACAAAGAATACATCCGATACCAAGACGTAGCGGGTATCGCTGAGGAAAGTAAGCGTTACTCAACTGAGCCTGGGCGCTACTTCACGCTAAATGCAAAATACGAATTCTAGGACGAAATCATGAAGCTAAAACCATTGGCGTTTTCGCTGCTTATTGCTTGTACCCCTGCGGCACAGGCTGCAGAGTGGGATTATCCCGCAACGGACTCTGTGGTAACGAATGAAGCGCAAGCGAAAACTTATCTAGACAGCCACTACTCGGAAGCGGGCGAGTTTAAGTTCCGTTACAAAACCCAGTCTCAGCTTGGTGAGCATTACAATTTTGATGTTTGGGTAAACGGTGAATATCAAGCACAGCGCACCCTCGTAGTAACAACCGATAAAAATCATCACGTTGTGCGAGTGTTTAAGAGCCTTGACGATACGATAATTCGCAACGGTAAACCAACGGTTGCAATGGAATTGGAATCGCCTCGCCAACTGCAAGCACAAGAGCCACCGGCTCTGAGCTCTGGAAGTTTGGTTGATGTTGAGGTTTCTTTATTCAACCCAGATCTTCGTACTATGCAACAACAAGCGGCACCAGAATCGACGTGGTCAGCACTATCCGATTACCCTCAGCCGATCGAGTACGTCACCAAGCCGATTGAGGTTTTACAGTCCGGCGGTAAGTTCTATTTGTCTAACCCAAGATTGAAGCAAGTGGATGCGACGGGTTTATTTGCAGCCCCAGCACCTGGTGAAGCGCCTGTACTCGATACGTTGGACTTTCTCAGCGCAGAAGGGGTTCAAGCATTTGACAGTGTTGATGAGATGCAAAGCACCGAGTTTGGTGACAATGCGTTCCCACAGTTGATGGCTTTTTATCATCTTGATAGCTCGATCCAATATCTGACAAGCCTGACTTACGACTTGTTTGATGAACCACTTCGCTTTGATGCTCGCGGTTTATCAAAAGATAACTCTACTTACTATTACGGTCCAAAAGCACTCATGCTGGGTGTTGGTGGTGTTTCTCCGGATGCAGTCGATGCTGATGTAGTGATACACGAGCTTGGGCATGGCATTCATTACCAAATCGTACCGGATTGGGCGTACGGTCACACTGGTGCTATCGCAGAGGGTTTTGCTGATTACTGGGCGGGCAGCGCGAGCTACCGAACTCAATATTTGGATGCTTCGCGTCGTGGTCAAGAATTCGAGTTAGATACGGTGTTCAACTGGGACGGTGTGTTCGGAACACGCAAAACAACTCGTAGCTTATGGAACCAAAGAGCACGTTACTTCGAGAGCTCAGAGTACCCAGCGCACGTCAGTGTGGGCGGTGAACTAGGTGACGAGCTATGGTCAACGCCGCTGTTTCAAGCGCTTAAAGCATCGGTTGAACGATACGGTGATGATACCGATAGGGTGTTCCGCGAGTTTGACGCCATTGTTCTTGAAGGCATGTACGGCATTGGTCGTGGCGTGAAAATGCATGATCTGGCGGAGTCGACCGTGTTTGCCGCAAACACCTTGTTCCCAAATAAAGACTACGCCCAATTCCTGACGGACAGCTTCAACAGACACAACTTACTTAAAGCGCCTCTTCGTGTTCGCTATGACGCTCGATACATCGCACAAGGTCAAGACGTTGGTTTGAGCCTGAGCCAAACTGGCCGTGAAGCGAGCATCAAAGGGCAATGGCAGCTAAACAACGCATCTGTTTTCGACTTTGATGAAACGCTTTCTGACTCGACCTCAATGAAGGTGGCGTTACCAAGCGGTCTAACATGTGGCACGCAATTCGATTCCTCTATTTCATTGGATTATCAATTTTCTGAAGGCCTAAAGACTCACCAGTGGAGTGAAAAGGTGATGCTGGTTAATGGTACGCCAGAGCTCGATATCCAGCCTCAACCAGTGAACTCCGCTTTGCCGGAACAGGGCGACAGACTGTTCTCTCAGACGCTATCGGACAAGTCACGCACGATTGATGATTCGTTTGCGGTTTACCTGAACATCGAACATGACTCACTGCAAGATCTGCAAGTGACGCTAGTGTCTCCACAAGGCAAATCAGTTGTGCTACTTAGCCATCAATCAAGCAATACCAATGGATTTAAAGGTTACTTCACAGCTCAGTATGACGAGGAGTTACAAGCGCTTGTCGGTCAACCGAGTTGGGGTACTTGGCGTCTCGAAGTGTCTGACCGTGTGTCAGGGAACTTTGGGGTGTTGAAAGAGTGGGGTGTGAGTCACTTTGCTCAGTATCAGTGCAGTGCTGATACCACTAAAGAAAGCAGTGGTGGTGGTTCAGGTGGCAGTGGCTCGCCTTGGACCTTGTTAGGACTTTTCCTGCTTTCAATGGTGAGAGTGATTCGCTCTCGTTAATTAAAATCAAAAGAAGATAAAATCTATGAAGTTTCAATATTCTTTCGTTGCTATGTCACTAGCCCTAGCTGGCTGTGGCGGCGGTTCTGGTGGTGACACGTCGGCACCGACCTATGATGTAGCTGGCACCATCGTTTCTGCAGGTACACTTCTTGATACGCCAGTGTGCATCGATTTAAACCAAAACTACGTTTGTGATTCCACTGAACCGAGTGCTAAAACGGATAATGCCGGTAAATTTAGCCTGACTTCAAGCGACAAAAACGTACTAACCAGTACCATTCTTGCTCAAGTTGATCAAGGTTCAAACCAAACGTTGCGTCTTGCGGCTCCGGGTCAAAATTTAGCAACGGGTAACACGGTCAATGGTGTAACAACGTTGCTCGCGGGTCTTGTAATTGACGGTAAAACCGTTGCTCAAGCTGAAGAGATTGTGAAAGCACAACTCACCGATGCCGGCGTTTCTCTTTCTGGTACGGTGATGTCTAACGCAGAAGCTAGCGAGCTAGACAAGCTAGAGCAAAACACGGTTGTGCTATTAGCTGCGATGCAACCAAAGCAAATGATCAAAGGCGTAGCGCTGCTTGCTCAAAATCTTAGCTTCCAAGGTAAATCGTTGGCCTCTGATCTTCTGTCTGAAGCGGAAGTAAGTGCATTTGCTGAAGAAATTGTAGCGGTTGCTGAACAAACGGTTGGTAGTAACGATACGGGCGCCGTTCTTTATTTTGCTGAAGGAGCAGCAGACGTAGTAGAGGTTCAAGCGTCTTACCCTGGTCAAGATGCGGAATACGGCTTCGACAAAGAGGACAAGCAAACGTCGACAGGCGCTGGCTTTAAGTTCGTTAAGCTAGATTCACAAGGTGCAGCTTTAGCAGCAGATGCGACTAAGTGGGCTTGTACTATGGACGAACGTACTGGTCTTGTTTGGGAAAATAAGAGTGCGGATGCGAGCTCAGTTCAATTTAAAGATCGCCTATTTGCGTTTGAGTCTGAAACATTTAAGCCGTATTACGAAGATCTTGAAGTCGTTGGTTGTGTGGATGCTGCTGATGGCATCTGTTCAACAAGCCAATATGTTGAACATATAAACAAGCAATCACTATGTGGCATTAGTGACTGGCGCCTACCAACATACCAAGAGTTCTACGATGTTCTCGACTTAGGTGAGACAGAGAAAGACGCCGACGGCAATGTCTATGGTATGACGACAGCTTACTTCCCTCAACAGGGTAAAGGCAGCCCAGACGCTAATTCAGGTGCTATTTGGCTAAGTGATTTCACATTTAATAATTACTCTCCTGCTAACTACGAAGGTGCACTTCAATTTGCAGTGATTGCAGCGAAGGGCGCTGACCGTGGCCACGTAAGCTTTGTTGAAATTTATTCTGACAAAGTAGAGCGTGACACAGGCACGTCATTCCAATTCCCAATCCGTCTAGTAGCAGTAAAGGGCCAATAAGATGAAGAAATTAATAACTGTACTATCTCTTGCTTTGGCTTCTCAAACTGTAATGGCTGCACAAGAGTGTTCTACTGACTTTGCTAAAACGGCACCTAACACGCGTTATACATATTCTGAGAGCGGTACCGTAACTGACCTGAAAACAGGTCTAACATGGATGCGTTGCCCTGTTGGTTCAACGTGGAATACGGCAAACGAAGCTTGTGATGGCGCTGCGACTAAGATGTCATGGCAGTTAGCGCTATCAACCGCTGAGCAAATCCGCAATGAATCAGGTAATCATGCTTTATATGACTTCGCTGGCAAAAAGAATTGGCGCATACCAAACATTAAGGAGTTAGTCGCGTTGACAGAACGTGCTTGCCATAGCCCTGCGATGAACGGCACTGCATTCGCAAGTGGCTACACGCTAGAGGTGGGTGACTATGCTGGTTACATCTGGAGTAACACACCAAACGGTGATGGCTCAAACGTTATGGTGTTTGATTCATTTAATGGTGAGGTTTACAACTGGAACCCACTAGAGTCAACGAACATTTCCTCTGTTCTGCTGGTTACTGACGAGGAGTAATCACCCCGTTGGATTTTCACGAATCCAGATGTTAATAAGCTCCGCCAGTGCGGAGCTTTTTCTTTTCTAACCTTTGGAACTTATCGTGTTGAGCAGAGTATTTAAACTTGGAACTGCTTAAGCTGATGTTTTTGGTTTTCCGCTAAGCCAGACAGTTCTTGCGCTGCCGCGGCTGATTGAGTGATACCAGTGACGTTCTGGCTCACTAGTTCATAGATGTTCGTTAAGTTGTTGTTGATATCAGCCGTGACCTGCTTCTGCTCTTCTGATGCGGTCGCAACTTGAGTGTTGATTGAGTTCAGATCGGCGATAGCATTACTGATATTAGCAAGTGATTGGCTAACTTCTTGTGTCAGAGCTTGGTTGTCTGACAACATCGCTAAGCTGAAATGCATACTTTCATTTGCGTGACCAGATTGTTGCTGTAGCTCTTCTATAATGGTTTGGATCTCTTTGGTGGACTCCTGAGTTCGCGCTGCCAGCATACGTACTTCATCGGCCACTACCGCAAAGCCTCTGCCACTTTCGCCCGCTCGTGCAGCTTCAATCGCTGCATTCAGTGCAAGTAGATTCGTTTGCTCAGAAATACCTTCAATCACTTCGATCACGCGACCAATGTGTTCTGATTGATCTTTTAGCGAAGTTACGACGGCAGCGGCTTCGTTAAGTTGTTCCGCCATCTTTTCACTTGCGCGAGTGCTTTCCCCAAACATGCTTATACTTTGTGAGGTTAACGTACGTGCTTGATTTGATGCACTATCGGCTTCTTGTGCATTGGTCGATACTTCAGCTGCGGTCGACTCTAGCTGATTGATCGCCGAGGCTACTTGCTCAACTTCTTGCTTTTCTTGATCCGAGTTGACGCTGCTTTGAGTCATAACAGTTGCTAACTCGGTTGATGCTGATGCCACATCTTCACTAATGCGAACCAATGCGCTTACAGTTTCACGCAGTTTTTCTATGGTCTGGTTTACATCTCGAGCCAGCTGAGACACTTCGTTTTTCCCGATGGCTTCGGCCTTAACTAGTAGGTTTCCCTTCGCGACTTCCTGCATCGTTACTTGAAGGTTACGAATCGGTGCAACGATGTAGCTGGCGAGTACCCAACTAATAAGTGAAGCGGCACTCAAGATCACCGCAAGCGAGACGGCGCTGTAAGTTAGCGTGGTTGAATGTTGTTCGCCATTCGTTTCGACTTCATCGGTGACGATTTGATTCAATTGTTTAGATAGTTTGTCGATGGCGTTGATCATCGCTTCGCCAGCTAATCGATACTCAGCCATTGCAGATTCGTACTTTTGATTGAAATCAGAGGTGGTGTAATCAGAAGAGTGTTTAGTGGTGAGCAGAGGTGTCATGGTAACGCGAGTGAAATCAACATAGTGATTCATGGCCTTACGCATAGCATTGACTTCATTTTGAACGCCAGGGAGATTGTCGATGGAGTTAAGAAAATCGCGGTTTTTGTTTTGTCGCTCAGAAAGCTCTTGGTTGAGAGACTGAACATCTTCGGCTCTAAATAGACTATAAATGGCTTTGATGCGCATGGCGTAAGTGTTGTCTACGATGCCGCTAAGTTCCTCTTTGTGAATGATTAGCTTATGGGTGGAAGCCGAAACCTTATTGAATGCTTGATCGAGTTTACCGATTCCGACACTTAGTCCAATGATGAGTAATATAACTGTGAATAGAACAGGCAGAAAAACCTGAAGTTTAATAGAAAGCGTACTAAGAAATTGACGCATGAGATTGACCCTCTATCGGTTTGATTATTATCTTTTTTATAAATAAGCATTTCGATTTTAATTGTTACATTCGCCAAATCAATGAGTTACTCATATCTAATTGTTATGAAATGTACCAAAATCGATGGGGTTATCATCTTGAACATGAGGCAACTTATAAAAACGTTACGTTCAAATTGAGAGAGGGATAAGTCGCGGAATTAATAGTTAGAAATGACAACGTGTCATAGAGGGTTCAACTAAGTGAAACACAACTGTCATATTCAAATTCTAAAGTGAGCACCGTTCAAGTGAAACACAACGGCAATAAAGCCACTTAAGGAAATTGTGATGAAAAAGACAGTAATCGGTGCAATCGCACTTCTAGGCGCAATGGCAGTGACTCCTGTTTCTGCTAAAGAAACTATCTCTGCAGTGGGTTCTAGCAGCGTAACTCCACTGATGGAAGTTTTCTCTGAAACGTACATGAAGAAGAACCCTAACGTATTTATCGAAGTTCAAGGTCCTGGTTCTTCAGCTGGTGTAAAAGCAGCGAAAAATGGTTCAGCAGACCTTGGTATGTCTTCTCGTAATCTAAAAGACTCTGAAAAAGAATCAACACTAATCGAAGAAGTGGTTGCTCGTGATGGTATCGCAGTGGTTGTTAACCCACAAAACAAACTGCCAGGTCTAACAGCCGAGCAAGTGACTGCAATCTACAAAGGCGAAGTATCAAACTGGAAAGAAGTCGGTGGTGCAGACAAGCCAATCGTAGCCATTACTCGTGACACGGCTTCTGGTACTCGTGGCGCATTTGAAGACATCATGTCTCTAAAAATGAAGATTTCTGGTAAGAAAGTATCAGCTATCTCTCAACGTGCTCAAGTTGCAAACGGTAACGGCGCACTGAAAACAATGGTTGCATCTAACCCATACGCAATCGGCTACATTTCTCTTGGTACTGTAGACAACACTGTTAATGCGCTAGCAATCGACGGCGTTGATGCAACGGTAGCTAACGTTAAAAACGGTTCTTACAAAGTAGCGCGTCCATTCCTTGTTCTTTACAAAGAAGGCAAGCCATCAACAGAAACGCAAAAATTCCTAGACTGGATGCTAACTGACGAAGCGCAAGCGCTAGTTGACCAAAAAGGTTACATCTCAGTTAACTAATCCCATCGGGACTCTAAAGTTTGCTCAGCCCAACGTTTAGGGCTGAGCCTTTTCTATCCATTGTGTTCAACGGCATTGCCCAGAACCGTGAGATTTTTAAATGACCATCGCAACAAATAGTGAAAAGCTTATGAATACTGACGCTAGAGCTATCAGCAAGTCAGGCCTACGCGAGAAGCGTCGTGTAGACTGGAAAGAGCGCATCTTCCACGGCTTGTTCCTAACGAGTGCCGTAATCGGCATTGTTTCATTGGCCGTTATTGCATACTTCATCGTTCGAGAGAGTATTCCGGCATTCCAAGAAGCAGGCGTATCGGGCATTGTCTTAGGACAAAACTGGTTACCACCTGCGCTTTACGGTGTCGCCACCATGATTGTGGCGTCTATCGTATCGACGGCTGGTGCTGTCATTGTTGGGGTTCCAATTGGTGTTCTGACCGCCATTTTTATCGCTGAAATCGCACCAAAGCGATTAGCAGACATTATCCGTCCAGCGGTTGAGCTGCTAGCCGGTATTCCTTCAGTGGTCTACGGTTTCTTCGGTCTGGTTATTATCGTTCCATTGATTCAGAAGGTATTTGATGTACCTGCAGGTAACACTATCTTGGCCGGTATTATTGTTCTTGGTGTGATGATTCTACCAACAGTAATTACGGTATCTGAAACGTCTATCCGCGCTGTCCCTCGTACTTATAAAGAAGGTTCTTTGGCACTGGGCGCATCGAAAATCTACACCATCTTTAAGTTGCTCGTTCCAGCGGCTCGCTCAGGCATCATGACAGGTGTGATACTGGGTATCGGTCGTGCGTTGGGTGAGACCATGGCGATTATCATGGTTATGGGTAATGCGCCGGCAATGCCAGAAGGCATCCTTGATTCGGCTCGTACACTAACTGCAAACATCGCTATTGAAATGTCTTACGCAAGTGGTGTTCACGCGAACGCACTTTACGCTACAGGTGTAGTACTTCTGGTCTTCATCATGTCGTTGAACGCTGTACTACTGTACCTAAACCGAGAAAAAGCGAAGTAATCGCTCGTTAAAGGTGACTATTATGGATCGCGCAAAACTAAAAAAAGCACGCCAGTTCAAAGATAATGTCTTTAACGCATTTGTCTGGATCTCGGCAGCACTAACGGTAGGTTTCTTGTTCTGGATTATCTGGTACATCCTATCAAACGGTCTACAACACGTAGATTGGAACTTCATTACTGATAACTATACGCGCACAGGTGAAGAGCACGGTATCTTCCCAATGATTGTGGCGACCATTTACATGGTTATCGCTTCTATCGCAGTGGCAGCGCCACTCGGTATCATGACGGCAATCTACTTGACCGAATACGCGAAAGTGGGCAGTCGTTTGGTGAAAATCATCCGATTCTGTACCGAGTCATTGGCGGGTATCCCGTCGATCATTTTCGGCCTGTTTGGTATGACTTTCTTCGTGGCGATTCTTGGCCTTGGCTTCTCGATTCTGTCGGGTGCATTGACGCTAAGTATCCTAATCCTGCCAGTGATCATCCGTACAACGGAAGAAGCGCTGATGGCAGTACCACAAACGTACCGTGAAGGCTCTTATGGCCTCGGTGCTTCTAAGATTTACACTATCTGGCGTTTGATTCTTCCGAGCGCAATGCCAGGTATCTTAACCTCGGTCATTCTAAGTATTGGTCGTGTCATTGGTGAGTCTGCTCCAGTATTCCTGACAGCAGGTATGGTTGCACGTATTCCGGATTCTTTATTGGATTCAGGTCGTACGCTAACCGTTCATCTATACAAACTGACTACCGAACTGTTTACCGTTGAAGAATGGAATCAGGCTTACGGTACGGCAACAGTGCTTATCGTAGTTGTTCTCTTGATCAACATGGTAACGAAACTGATTGCTAGACGTTTTAACACCGCAACTTACTAACAACACTAATTAAGAACGCACGTTAAAAGACACGAATTCAAGAATTAAGAGATTAAGACAATGAACAAATTTGATATTGAAAACCTAGACCTATTCTACGGTGACAACCAAGCACTGAAATCGATCAACTTACCAATTCCAGTTCGCCAAGTAACTGCACTTATCGGCCCGTCAGGTTGCGGAAAATCAACGCTTCTACGCTGTTTGAACCGAATGAATGACCTAATCGAAGGCGTGAAAATTACAGGTAAATTGGCGATGGACGGCGAAGATATTTACGGCAACATTGATGTTGCTGACCTTCGCATCAAAGTCGGCATGGTATTCCAAAAGCCAAACCCATTCCCGATGAGCATTTACGAGAACGTGGCTTACGGCTTACGTGCTCAAGGTATCAAAGACAAAAAGACGATTGATGAAGTGGTAGAGCGTTCGCTGCGCGGTGCTGCACTTTGGGATGAGGTGAAAGATCGCCTTAAATCACACGCATTCGGTCTTTCTGGTGGTCAGCAGCAACGTTTATGTATTGCACGTACAATCGCGATGGAGCCGGATGTGATTCTGATGGATGAGCCAACGTCGGCAC
Source organism: Vibrio sp. Vb2880 (assembly GCF_033337975.1). Taxonomy (NCBI): domain Bacteria; kingdom Pseudomonadati; phylum Pseudomonadota; class Gammaproteobacteria; order Vibrionales; family Vibrionaceae; genus Vibrio; species Vibrio sp. Vb2880. The sequence goes on along the minus strand of NZ_JAWORT010000001.1, from coordinate 4,844 downwards.
TTGACCCAATTGCGACACACAAAATCGAAGAACTGATGGAAGAGCTAAAGAAGAACTACACCATCGTTATCGTGACTCACTCAATGCAACAGGCGCGTCGTATCTCTGACCGCACTGCGTTTTTCCTAATGGGTGAACTGGTTGAGCACAACGATACGCAAGTGATCTTTAGCAACCCTCAAGACGACCGTACTCAAGGCTACGTAAATGGTGATTTCGGTTAATCCTCCGTATTTCAAGCATAACTAAATAACTATAAGCGATGGTAACTTTGCCCCTCTTAATGAGGGGCCTTTTTCTTTTTAAGTCGTAGGCTTAAAACATCTACCAACACAAAAATCTTGTAAATAAGTACAACTTTCCTCCTCAGTTTATAAAGCATGTAACTTATGTGAAACATGGCTTTAAAAGTGCTGAAGAGTTCTCGAATGTAACACTAAGTCTGATAATTTTGCGAATGACTTAACAGCTCAAATTTGAACGTATTGATTGCATATCATGGCCTAAGTAGTTTTTTATCGAGGATAAAAAAGTAGATTAGGTTGGTAGGGTGAGTTTAAGAAGTTTTACAAGAAAAGTGTCTTCAACGAGGGACCATCGGTTGCTAGCGGAGGCAATCTTTGATCATTTAGAGAGTCTGTTCTCCCCTCAAGCCCTCGCTATTTTTGAAGATCCTTCAATTAACCCTCGTCATTCGATGAGCTTCTCTCGCGGAGAGCTTTACCCAACCCAAAACTATCCTGAGACATTCTGGGAGTGGGCAAGTCAGTTTGATACCTCTGAAAGCATCATACCTCTGGCGATCAACACTTGTAACTGGAATCACACCCGAGATTTAGGCGGTGATAGTTACATCATGATGCTCGACAACACGCCTATCAAACGTACCTACCTACTGATTCAATCTGTACATGCTCGCACAGCACATAATATCTATGAAGAAAGTTACGACGCAATGCAGCTCGCAGCGGCGCGTTGGCAATGTATTCGTGCTGAAAAAAATGCCTCGAAAGAGATCAGGCACAGAGATATTCGTGAAGCGCAATATGTTGATGAGATTAGCCAACGCGAGCGCTTTATCGAAAATATGAAGTTAGTTCAGCAAGTTGCACTCGAAATCTCTAATCCTGATTCTTTAAAGGACTTGTACTACAAAGCCGTCGAAGCGTTACGTGAACGACTTGGGTTTGATCGCTCTACACTGATGCTTCTCGATATGAAAAAGCGCTGCTTCAGTGGTACATACGGCACGGATGAGTCAGGAATTACGATTGATGAATTTCACACACAATACGATTTACATCAACTTAGCGAGGAGTATATCACCGCGTTATCTAGCCTTGAGAGCAACTTAGTGATTGTAGAAGACGCGCCAATATACACAGCAGGCAAGGTCATCGGGCAGGGCTGGAATGCGATGTTGATTTTACGCGATGGCAATGAACCGTTTGGGTGGTTCGCGCTAGATAACTTTATTCATCGTAAGCCGATAACGGCATATCAAAAACAGATGTTGGACTCGTTTGGTTCACTTTTCTCTCAAATTTACATTCGTAAGCGCCAAGAACAAAACGTACGCATGCTGCATTCAAGCATGGTTGAGTTATCACGTTGCACTACTGTCAGTGGAGTATGCAAATCGGCCGTCACTTTCGCCATTAAAAATCTTGGTATTGATCGAATGGCGGTGTTTTTAACTGATGAAAATTGCTCTTACATGCAAGGAACGTGGGGTACCGATATTCAAGGTAATGTGGTGGATGAATCTTACTTCTTTGGCGAAACCCAAGATTTCTCTCTTATAAATCTGGCTCGCTCAATGCCAAACGAAGTCGCATTTGAAGAATCAGTGCCTATTTATCATGACTGTAATATTGTTGGCTTTGGTTGGGCTGCGATGACGGTATTGACTTCAAATAGCAGTGGTCCTATCGCCTTTATCGCTGTTGATAATTTGCTGACACGTGCGCCGTTAACTTCTCAGTTACGTGAAGTGATTCGTATGTTCGCGTCCAGCTTAGCTGAAGTATTGCAACGTACTCAAGCTCAAGAGGCGATTCGTGAATTAAACGAAAACTTAGAGCTGGAGGTTCAGAACCGAACAAAAGAGTTGGAGGAAGCCAATCGACAGCTTGAGGTACTTTCTAAGCTCGATCCTTTGACGCGTCTTGGTAATCGCCGCATGTTAGAACATGTGATGCAAAAATATTGTGCCCTAGAGTGTGAAGACGACATGTCGTTTGGCCTGATCCTGATTGATATTGACCATTTTGGCTTATTCAATAATCACTATGGTCATCTCGAAGGCGATATCGCATTGATGCGAATTGGCTATATCTTGGATCATCATACCAAAGGTGAAGATGAAGTTTTTTGCCGTATCGGAGGTGAAGAGTTTGCATTGCTCATGATTGGTTCTGAGCAAGAGGAGGTTCGACTGAGAGCAGAGTGCATTCGTCAGTGCATCGAGGGCGAGGGGATAAAGCATCGACATAACCCAGAAGGGGAGTTACTTACCGTTTCAGTCGGTTACTCCTGTTATAAAGCGAAAGGCAAAGACTTTAATTTCGACCATTTATATCAGTTGTCGGATAAGGCACTCTATCAAGCGAAGAATCATGGGCGAAATTGTGTAAGGCGATACGAATACGAGCCCCAAGTGTTTGTTGAGTGAGTGATGTTCATAAGAGCAACTTGATAGGGAAGGGGGCGGCGGTTGGTGCTCTAGATAAAACCGCTAAAGCAAATTTGACCGCATAAGAGAATGGGCAGCTCATGAGAGCTGCCATTGTTATCTAGTTATTTATAGCTTTTCGAGTTGGTGGTCGGTTTTCGTTACGTTTGCTTTGCCAAGGTTTTGAATTTTCGCTAGCAGCGAATCAGGGCTCCAAGGTTGTTGGTTAGCACTAAAATACGCTTGATTCATGGCATTAAGCTCTTGCTTAATTGCTTGTACGTCACCAGGGTTTAACCTGTCTTGATGAGTGGTTAAATACTCATTTACAGAGCGCTCAATTTTCGCAGCATCGCCCTCTTCGATGACTTTTTTTAGCGCGTCGATGCAAAGTGGTTGTTCAGTATTTGAAACCGTTCCACTCGCTGTTATTGACCGCTTTTTCCATGCCCAAGTAGCGATTACCAATGTCATTATCCAAAGCCCTAAGAAAACAAAGGTTAATGTTCGCCAGAGACTGTTTACATCGCCGCTTGATTCAGGACTAGGGGCTGACACTAAAGGCGCTGAAAGAGGCGATTCCGGCAACGTGATTAGCCCAGTGTCATTTTTCTCTACGTCTAATGTTAGCTCTGGTAACGTTGTTTTCTTCGCTTCATCATTTTGACTGTCCCACCAGTTCAAGTCGTATCCTGGTAAGGTATATTTCCCGGCCTCTGTAGGAATAATGACTTGCTTCACCGTCATGGTAACGGTGCCATCTCTCGCGCTATCGAACTTAGGTTGTTCGGGATACACGCGCAGTGAACTCGGGTAACTAATATTGACTCGTGGCAGATATTCGGCTTGTGTACCGCGAGCCTTAACTTGAATGGTTCGAGTGAGTGAAGAGCCTTGTTTTACTGTGTTGATCGCGTTAGTCGACAATAGATTACCTTGATCGTCTTGCCAGCTCTGTGTCATTTCTAACGCTGAAGCAGGAAGCCATTCACCTTTAAATTCGCTCGGAATCGGTTTGACCGTGATTGGCATGCGTTCCGCTTTGGTGTTGATAGGCATTATTTTGGTTGAGCCCGTCAAGCTGTCGCCATAAATATAAGAACCGGTCAGTTTAGGACCTATCAAGGTATAAGTGCCTGGTTGATTGGCCGTTAAGCGAAACGACTGCTCTATGACCGCTACTTCTAACCCATTTAAGATCTTCTGTCTTTGTTGTAAGCCACCCAGTGCCTCAAGCTTCATGCCTTCAATCTGTGGAGGTACTATTTGCGGGTTATCTAGGCGTCGAGTGTCCGCTTTAATTAGAAGTTGTATACGTAATGTTGCAGATTGCTGAGGGTAGAGCGTACTGTTGTCGACCGTAATATTGAAGCTAAATAGATCATCAAGATTGGGGTCTGTTTGGCTTGCGTTGACACGTAGTTTGATCGGCTCCGTTTTCATGCCATCAGCGGAAAAACTTGGAATAGTCAGAACACCTTCTTTCATTGGTGCAATTGAGATACTCCATTCGGTACGCACTGATTTTCTTCCGTTAATGTTATTGCTAGAGCGGCCATAACGAGGTTGACCCAAGAAGAAGTCTTTCTCTAGAACACTGAAGTCGATTGAGTCTGAGCTGAGCTCAGTATCTGAAATGATTCTGAGGTTAATCACTTCATTCTTGGCTACTTGTGTTTTATTCACACTAGCTTGAAGTGTCTGTGCCATCACCGAGAAACTGGATATTAGGCTGGCCACAAAAATAAAGACCAGTTTTACGCCTTTGTTCATCACAGGCTTACCACTCCTTTTGAGATTGTTGTGGAGGTTGTTTTTGTTGCGCTTGAAGTTGCATTTGCGCACGGATCAAAAAGCTTGGGTCGCGAGCACTTTCTACTGCTTCTAGTCGACGGAACTCAGGATCATCCTGATGCATTTTTTCGGGATGCGCTTTAGCCTGTATTGGTTCACCTTGATCCTTCACTTGCTTGTCATCTCGTTGCGGTTGATGTTGTTCCGTTTTTTGTTTTTCTTTTTTATTTTCAGAATCTTGCTGATTTTGTGACTGTTGTCCTTGCGCTTCTTTCCCTTCGTTTTGAGACTTTTGTTGCTGTTGCTGTTGCTGTTGCTGTTGCTGTTGCTGTTGCTGTTGCTGTTGCTGTTGCTGTTGCTGTTGCTGTTGCTGTTG